>DAIPYU010000187.1:1971-7168 GCA_036782635.1 Nodosilinea sp. CTOTU7353 | reverse complement strand
GCTTAACCGATCCCGTGCAATTATTAAGTACCCCGTAGGGGCGTAGCATGCTACGCCCCTACGGGGTACTAGACTGCTGCCAGCTCAGGGGCGGGGCGCTTGCTGTGGCGAATGCCTTCGATCGCCTCGGCGTAGTCGGGGGCTTTAAACACCGCCGACCCGGCCACAATGGCGTTGGCACCCGCTTCTAGTACCTGCCAGGTGTTGTTGACCTTGAGGCCGCCGTCAACCTCGATCCAGGGGTCGAGGCCGCGCTCGTCGCACATGGTGCGCAGGGCGCGAATCTTGTCCACCATGGTGGGGATGAAGCTCTGGCCGCCGAAACCGGGGTTGACGCTCATGATCAGTACCAGGTCACAGAGTTCGAGCACGTTCTCGATCAGCGAGAGAGGGGTGGAGGGGTTGAGCACCACGCCGGCCTCTTTGCCCAATTCTTTGATTTGGCCCAGGGTGCGGTGCAGGTGGGGCGAGGCATTGTGCTCGCAGTGTACGGAGATGATGTCGGCCCCGGCCTTGGCAAAGTCGGCCACGTATTTCTCAGGCTCGACGATCATCAGGTGCACGTCGAGGGGCTTTTGGGTGACGGGGCGAATGGCCTCGACGATCAGTGGGCCAATGGTAATGTTGGGCACAAAGCGGCCATCCATCACGTCTACGTGAATCCAGTCGGCCCCGGCGGCATCGGCGGCTTTGATCTCGTCGCCTAGGCGGCTGAAGTCGGCCGAGAGAATGGAGGGGGAGATGACGACGGACTTGTTAGCAGCGGTGCGTGGCATGGATGGTTCTCCTTGGTGCATTTGTGACTATCGTAACAAAGTCTTAAAATCACTTCTCATAAATGTTTAGAAATTGCCTATTTCCCCAGACATATGTGATGAAGTCTTAGGATCGCCGGGGAGGCCAGCGTCGGGGGCAGCCCCAGCCCGTCCCTCCTGGTGCCAAAGCGGAGCTAGGGCATCGTGATCTTGCGGCTCTGCCGCTCGTTTGACGAGGCAGAGCCTCCGATGAGCATTCCAATGCAGAGCATTGGAACGAGGGGTTATAAAGGGCAGCGAATACTGAACCGAGTTAGGCGTTGGATAGGCGGGCCATGGCCTGACCCGTCAGCTTTTGGTGGGCCTCGGCCAGCAGCTGGGGAATTTTCTCGGCGTGGGGGCTGCGGCGCAGGCAGGCGGAGAGATCGAGCTGGCTGAGGTTTTCGGCCTTTTCGCCGGGGAACCAGTGGCCGGCGTTGCCCAGCATGTTGTAGCGGGCTTTGGCGTAGTCTTCCATATCAAAGGCTACCAGCAGGTTACGCAGCCGCAGAATGGCGGGGATGTTGATGTTGCCGGGGGTTTCGTCGGGGCTGGGCAGCCCCCGCCACCAGGTGCGCAGCCAGTCTTCGCCGAGGACGGTTTGGGCGTGGCGGTGCAGGCGATCAAGCACGGGCTTGAGGTGCAGGTCGGCATTCTCTAGCAGGGGTAGCGTCTTCAGGTGCTCGTCGAAGTCGGTAGGGCGGGCGGCCCCGATGCTGAGGGTGTGCACCTGGGGGTGGCTGAGACAAAACAGGTCGTTAAAAACGATTGGGCTGAGCGGGTCGCACAGTTCCACCAGCCTGGCGGGGGGATTGTAGAGGTGGCCGCCTTTGTCGGAGGGGCTGATGATAAACACGCCGACATCGTGGCGCTGGGCGGTGTCGATCGCCGCCCAGTTGTCTTGATTGATGTAGTACCAGTGCAGGTTGACGTAGTCGAATTGGTCGCTGGCGATCGCCTGCTGAATCACCGCCGTGGGCGCGTGGGTCGAAAAACCAATAAACCGCACTCGGCCCTGGCGCTGAAACTCGCGGGCCACCTCTAAACAGCCGCCGGGGCGCAGGGTCCAGTCGAGGATTTCGGCGGTATTGATGCCGTGGATGCCGAGCAGATCGACCGTCTCTAGCCGCAGGTTGTCGAGCGACTGGGCCAGGTGCTGACGAAACTCGGCGGGGTCGGCGGTGGGGGAAACCTTGGTTTGAACGATGATCTGGTCACGCGCTAGCCCCGGCAAGATCTGCCCCAGCTGCACCTCAGAGGTGCCGTAGCCCCGCGCCGTCTCAATGTGGTTGATACCGACCTCTAGGGAGCGGCGAATGGTGGCCTCTAGGTTTTCCTGATTTTTTTTGGGGATGTGCTCTCGGGGCACATCTTTCCAGGAGTGCTGGTACCGCATGCCGCCGCAGGAGAAGACGGGCATTTGAAGCTCGGTACGGCCAAAGCGTCGATACTGCATCAAAGGTTAAGGGGCAAAGGACTAGACTGCTGAATATAGATTAAATTATCGGGCTGGGGCTTCGGGGCTTTGGTCGGGGCTTTGTTCGCTACGTCGGGCGCTGCGATCACCCCAGTCTTGCCCCACACGAATGGTGAGGTCAGAGCCCAGGTCGCCGGTCGACTCAGAGATGGCGCGGCCCACCCCCAGCAGCGACTCAACCAACCGCGCACTCTCCACATCGCCCCGCTGGGCTACCACCTCAGTGCGGGCCATGGGAGTGGACCAGTCGCTGATGGTGTAGACATTCTCAAACCCATTTTCGCGCAGGTAGCGGGCGACCGCCGCCGCCTGGTCGGGGGTATCAGAGGCATTTTGCACCGCAATCGACAGGTCGGTCACGTAGCGCCGCTGAGAATGGTCGGCGTACAGCCCCAACTCGTCGGCTTTAAAGAAGTTCTGCATGACGGCCGCCGAGGCCTCCCAATTGGGCAGCCAGTAGCTGGCGATAAACTCATCTGGGGTGCTAAAGCGACCGGGCAGCATCACCATTTGCAGCTGATCAGATTCGATTTCGAGGCCAAAATTGGCGATCGCCAGCATTTCCTCTAGGGTCAGGTTGGTGTCAACGTAGCGCTGTATCACCCGAATCGCCTGGGGCAGCTTGGGGATCACCAGGGGGTTGGTCAGCCGCTCCCGCAGGGCCTTGAGCAGCATCTGCTGGCGCTGCACCCGGCCAATGTCGCCGCTATCTTGGCGAAAGCGGGCAAACTGCTCGGCCTGGTCGCCGTTGAGGGTTTGCCAACCGGGGTAGAGGTCAATGTAGAGGCCCTGGGTTTGATCGGTATACTCCATGCGTTTGGGCACGTCGACCTCAATGCCCCCCACCAGATCCACCATTTCTCGAAAGGCGGTGTTGTTGATGCGCACGTAGCGGTCGACCTGAATATTGCCCAGGTTGTAGGCGATGGTCTGGGCCACTAGCTCTGGCCCCCCCAGCACGTTGGCCTGGTTGACCTTATCCATGCCAGAACCCGGTATCTGCACCCGAGTATCACGGGGAATCGACATCACATTGAGGGTGCCAGCCTCGGCATCAACCCGCACCAGCAGCAGGGTGTCGGTGCGGCCCGCAAATACCTCGCTGGAGTTGGGCATCGCCTCGGGCACTTCATCGATGCCCATCACCAAAATGTTGACCGGGCGGGTCACCTGGTAGCGAAACCCCGCCTGCCACAGGTCGCCCAGGCTGGCGGCGGGCCGGGTTTCGCCCCCCAGAAAGCTGGGCAAGGGCACAGTCAACGCCACCGCTGCCCCCAGCAGCCCGGAGGTGATGGCGGTGCCCACAAACAGGCCACTCCAAAGCAACCTGCTGACAACGCGGCGAATACCCTGGGGCCGCGACGGGCTGGGCGACAGATCGGCGGCCTGGGGAACGTTTGCCTCTATGGGTTGGTCAGGTTCAGGGGAAGGACCGTCATTAGTTTTGACACCTTCATTAGTCTCGCCACCGTGCAAGGGGGTTGTCATGGATACCTGCTTCTTTGCTGCCACGCCTCACCACCATATCCCCTGTCACGTTTTCTCTGTGTAGCCTGAGTCAGGTTTCGGTCGGTAGGTTTGATTTCAGATCTACCTGCCTAAATCCCCTGTCAGCCGCAAGACCAGAACGCGATCGCCCAACCCTGCCAAAACTTTGCAGCAGATTGATGTGTTAATCAATATTAAGCGAATTCTGCCCTGATTTTGTCTGTCAGGGGATAGGATTGAGCCACTTATGCAGGTGGTCTGAGGCAACGCCGCAGCTGGTTTTGCTGGGGCCTGATATCGCCTGATATTAATGGGTGGGGATGTTGCAGGGGTGGCCTGCTGGCTCCGTTACCTAGACCACCGTATTTTTTAAAGTCCAGTCAACAGCCCAATCAATAGCAAAAATTACCCTACAGCAAGTATTCCTATGGCTACACTGATTCCCATTATTTTGGCCGGGGGCAAGGGCGAACGGTTTTGGCCGGTGAGTCGCCTAGCCCGCCCCAAGCAGTTTTTGTGTCTCGACGGCAGCGATCGCAGCCTCTTGCAGGCCACCGCAGACCGCCTGCTCGGCCTCGCCGACGGCTGGGAAAACCTTTGGGTGATCACCGCCTCGCACCTGGCTGACCGCGTGCGCGAGCAGCTGCCCCAGCTGCCCAAGGCCAACCTTTTGGTCGAACCCGTGGGCCGTGATACCGCCCCGGCGGTAGCCTGGGCCACCCTAGAGGTGGCCCAGCGCTACGGCGACGATGCCCTGGTGGGTTTTTTCCCGGCCGACCACTGGATCGATGACGAAGCGGCGTTTTGCCAAACCCTGGGGGCCGCCGCCGAGCTGGCGGCGGGGCAGGGGGCGATCGCCACCCTGGGCATCACCCCCACCTACCCCGCCACCGGCTACGGCTACATCGAGCAGGGCGAGACCACCGGTACCTATGCGGGCCTCAGCGCCTACACCGTCAGCCGTTTCACCGAAAAGCCCGACGCCCCCACCGCCCAAGCTTTCATCGACAGCGGCCGCTTTAGCTGGAACAGCGGCATGTTCATCTTCCCCGCCGGGGTGATGATTGGCGAACTCAAGACCCACGCCCCAGCGCTAATGCAGGCGCTGATCGCCACCGGCGTAGATGCCTACCTCAGCCTCGACAAGCTCAGCATCGACTACGCCGTGATGGAGCACACTGATCGCGCCTATGTCATGCCCGTCACCTTTGGCTGGGACGACCTGGGCGACTGGAACGCCGTTGAGCGTCTGCTGAAGCAGCCCGACGCCAAAAACGTGGACCTGGCCACCCATGTGGCCCTCGACACCGAGGGCAGCATTGTCTATGCCGCTGACCCCAATGAGCTAATCGTCACCATCGGCCTAGAGGATGTGGTGATCGTGCGCGACGGCAACGCCACCCTGGTGGTACGCAAAGATCGCACCCAAGACATCAAA
>DAIPYU010000187.1:0-1871 GCA_036782635.1 Nodosilinea sp. CTOTU7353 | reverse complement strand
ACACAGATGCTCCGGCTTGGGCAACGGTTGATATAATCTCGGGATCAGTCGTCTACACCTGCCCCCTGCTGTGAATCTTCGCGGCAATTAGCAGCCCTAAGCCATGACCCCAACCATTGATGACATCGACTTTCAGGCCCGTCAGGGAAGCGTCGCCGCCATCATTCAAATCTTGAATGAGCACTTCGCTGGTGACAGCATTCGCACCCGAGCCATTCAAGACAACGGCATTTTGCAGCTGCTGGTCGAAGCCCCCACTGCTGATGGTCTACCTCGAGAGACAGTGGTAGATCAGGTGCGCACCGTGCTGGAGTCGATTAGCCCCCGGGGGATTAGCCGAGTCAACATCAACAGCCGCATTGTGCAGGAGCAGCAGCTGCTGTGGCTCGACGAAATCAAGCGCGACCCCGAGCACAGTTTGCTCTGGTCAGAGCCGATTACCCTCAAGCGGCCCAACGTAGTGGCCCGCCTCTGGCGAGATGCCCGCGCCCCGCGCCAGCGCAATCCTTTCTTAGACGATGTCTATCAGAAAAAACCCGCCAACAGCAGCAGCGCGTTCTGGCGCGGCCTAATTGGCGGTGCCAGTCTGGCCCTGCTGCTGCTGCTGGTGGGCTGGGCGACCAAAGACTGGCTGGGGGTTGATCTGGGGCTGCGATCGCAAACCGATGCCGACACCGCCGACCCGGCCCCAGCCCCAGCGGCCCCCACCGGCCAAGACCCCTTTGTGCTGGCGGTACGCATTGCTCAGCAGTCGGTCGAAGACGGTAGAGACGCCACCACCGCCGCCGCCTGGCTCGACCTGGCGGTGCGCTGGCAGCGGGCCTCAGACCTGATGGCAGAGGTGCCCCCTGAAGACGATCGCTATGCGATCGCCCAAGACCGGGTGCAGGCCTACGCCGTCAACAAAACCATGGCGCTCCAAGAGGCCGAAAAAATCCAAAACCAAGATAACTAGTCCTCTGCGGCGCAAATGTAGCTGCTTTGTTGGGGGGTGGGTATTGGGTTTCAGGTGTTGGGGAGGATTGGCGGATTAGTGCCAGGCTGTACTGGTCGGCAGAAATTTGGCAACTCTTACTGAGGGTTTCAGGTGCTAGAGCACCGGTACAGTATCCAAAACAGCAATCACTCTGGTGCCCTAGCTCCGCTTGGGCATCCTGATCTTGCGGCTTTGCCGCTCATATGAGGAGGCAAAGCCTCCGACGAGCGTTCCAATGCAGAGCATTGGAACGAGGGGCAGCGAATACTGAACCGGTGCTCTAGGGTTCAGGAACGGTTGGCCGACTTTTGCCACAGAGTCCTGGGCTATACCAGGCGGTAATTTTCAGCCTTTATGCAAGACCTGGTCTAGTTGATGCATGTTGCGCATATTGCGTTAGCAACAGCTCCCTCAAATCTGCTATGTCAAAGTTATAAGCATTCTGCGTATAGCTATGTCCCCTTTAAAATCATCACAGTCGTCTTACTCAGTGTCGCGATCGGCCAGCAACGCTCTAGAAAACCGGGAAGAGTTCACCGTCTGGGCTGAGGCCGTTAAGCAGCAGATGCTCGAGGCCCTGCAAAAGCGCCAGCGTAACAGCTAGATTTCGCCCATACCCAGTCCAGGCCCAGTCAGAATCTGAGGGAAAACCACAGGGAGTTTTCCTTCAGGCCGAACTCTGCTTCATGGGCTGGGATAAGGTTTAGCAACTAAACCTCGTCTGACTTGAAACCCGGAGTTTACCCTCACCCTAAATCCCTCTCCCTGGGAGAGGGACTTTGAATGTTCTTCCGGCTTCCGTAGGGTGGGTAAAACTACAGTTCTCAACGTAGACTTGGTTTAATACGAAATCCGATTTGGTAAACCCCGATTCATAAACAGGAACCCCGTAGGG
>DAIPYU010000186.1:0-7209 GCA_036782635.1 Nodosilinea sp. CTOTU7353 | reverse complement strand
CAGGATTTGGTCGGCGGCGTAGGGGCAGTGCTCAGGCAAATCGCTGTAGGCTAGCGGAGTTTCGCGCACCACCAGGTCTAGCCCCGCCTGGTAGCCTTTGGCGATCGCCTCAGATAGGTAGGGCTTAAGGCTCGGGCTTTCTTCGAGCAGCATGAGAATCTCGCGGCGCTGCTCTCGCACAGTGGCGACCCAGCTTTTGGAGCGGCGATCAAGCTGAAACTGCCATTTCAGCAGATGACCGAGCAAAACCCCCAGGCGATTTCTCAGTTCCTGCCGTTGCTGTCTGCCCAACGATTCAATTTCCTCAACCAGGTTGACAATATCTAGCTCAGCCCAGCGCTGCGACTGTAGCAAATGCGCCTGCTGCTGAGTCCAGCCATAAAAATCGGCCCCGTAGAGGGGCTGAGTTGTCGTGGTTGCCAGTGATTGGTCGCCCAGTGCCATGATCTTATTTACCGGGTTGGGTATCTGGTCTCACCATAGCCTATGGTTGCTGTGACCGATTTATACCTCATCAGATCCACGAAGACGGGGAGGGACAGGGGTGGGTTAGCCCAGACCTGGAGACCCACCCTGCCCTGTGGGCACTCCTCCGAGGAGGGGAGGGTAAGAGCGCTACAGTTCGCCGCAGTCGGCAATCACTACAGGTTCAGAGGTTTGGCCGCTGCGGCTGCCCACCTGCTCGAGGGTTTTGACCACATCCATGCCCTCGACTACGCTGCCAAAGACCACGTGCTTGCCGTCGAGCCAGGGGGTGGCCACGGTGGTGAGAAAGAACTGCGACCCGTTGGTGTTGGGGCCAGCGTTGGCCATGCTCAGCAGGCCGGGGGTGGTGTGCTTGAGGGTGAAGTTTTCATCGGCAAACTTGGTGCCGTAGATCGACTCACCGCCGGTGCCGTTGCCACGGGTAAAGTCGCCCCCCTGACACATAAACTCAGGAATGATGCGGTGAAAGCTGGAGCCTTTGAAGTGCAGGGGCTTGCCAGAGGTGCCCATGCCCTTTTCGCCCGTGCAGAGGGCGCGAAAGTTTTCGGCGGTTTTGGGGGCGACATCGGCCCGCAGCTCCATCACAATGCGGCCTGCGGGAGTGCCGCCGACGGTGACGTCAAAAAATACTTTGGGGTTGGTGGTTTCAGTCATAGGTTGCTCTTAGGGGCTGATTTCAAGACGAGATTATAGAGTAAAGACTCATAGGGCAGGGACGCAAAGACTAACCCCGCAGCCCTGCCCGAGCTATCTGTCAAGCCTACACCAGCCGTAGCCCCCTGCCCAGCTTAGGATTTTTCTCTGGTGTCTTTACTTTGGGGTCTTTCTCTGGGCGGGTCGCATTCCAGCTACCCCTGACTCTGTAAAGGGCTGGCTGGCTTCAGCCGCTGGGCAGCAAAGCCTGCTGGTTTTGTAAAATCTGTCTGGCAAAGGCGAGCTTAGCTTGCAGGTCAGCATCGGCGATCGCCTCTAAAAAGCACATAAAATCAACCTGCTGCTCTAAGCTCCGAAAGGGAAAAGCCTTAATAGCCAGCTTCGGTAAATTGGCGCTTACCCTGAGCAATTCAACCCCAACGACCCGATCATCGGCATCGTAGTCGTAAACCACATCGGGTTCTACCGTATCGGAATCTATAATGTCACCCTCGGCCAAACGTAGATAAAGGGCATCAACTTGGGGATCAAACTCAATGTTCATAGCCTGCCACGCATGCGCCTATCAAAGTGAACCGTCACGATATGCCAGGGATTGGTAGTTTTATTGTCAACAACTTTCAAGCCGCGCCCGCCCGCCTTTGGGATAGCCCGATAGGTGCATTGGCAGGTGGCATCTCCTGGGTGTGGCTCAATTAGCGTCGGTTCTGCAATCGTAAGGGCAACCCAAGCCGACTTAATTTTGCGCTCAGCTAACCTAAGCGCAGCGTGATCACTCAAGCTGTAGGGGATGTCATCGTTGGGCATCGTGCTAAGTGAGGATGTCGCCTTACTGATTTACCCCCGCAGCATATCCTAGGGGCTATCATCTAGGGGTTCAAGACCCAGCCCCCCATGACTTTATTTACCCTGCGCTCTGCCACCAAAGACTTTGGCATCAAAGAAATCTTACGCGATGCCAGCTTTAGCCTCGACGAGGGCGACAAGATGGGACTGATTGGCACCAACGGCTCGGGCAAATCGACCCTGCTGAAAATGATCGCGGGGCTAGAGCCCTTTGACGGCGGCGACTTTTGGGTCAACCCTGGGGCCAAGATTGTCTATCTGCCCCAGCAGCCCGACTTTGAGGCCGACCACACGGTGCTGGAGCAGGTGTTTGCCGACGCGGGCGAGCAGATGGCGCTGATTCGCGAGTACGAAGATATTTCTCACCACATGGCCCAGGGCACGGGCGATGCCGATGCCCTGATGGCTCAGCTCTCGGTGGTGACGGAGAAAATTGCCGCCGCCGATGCCTGGGATCTAGAAACCAACGCCAAGGCCATTCTCAGCCGGTTGGGCATTGATGATTTTGAGGCCAAAGTGGGCGATCTTTCGGGTGGGTATCGAAAGCGGGTGGCGATCGCCGCCGCCCTGCTGGCCGACCCTGACGCCCTGCTGATGGACGAGCCCACCAACCACCTCGACGCCGAGTCGGTGGAGTGGCTACAAAGCTATCTGAGCGGCTTTCGCGGCGCGCTGCTGCTGATCACCCACGATCGCTACTTTCTCGACCAAGTCACCAACCGCATTCTTGAGATCGACCGAGGCGACCTCTACGGCTACGCGGGCAACTACGCCTACTACCTAGAAAAAAAAGCCTTAGCTGAAGCCGCCGACCAAAGCACCCAAAAGAAACACGCCGGGGTGCTGCGCCGCGAGCTGGAATGGCTCAAGCGCGGCCCTAAGGCCCGCAGCACCAAGCAAAAGGCCCGCATTGACCGCATCGGCGATATGCAAAACCGCGAGTTCAAAGAATCCCTCGGCAAGGTGGATATTTCGACCGTGGGTCGCCGCATTGGCAAGAAGGTGATCGAGCTGGAGAATATCTCTAAACGCTACGAAGACCGGGTTCTGTTTAAAGACTTCACCCACGACTTTGCCCCCGATGATCGCATCGGCATCATTGGCCCCAACGGCGTCGGCAAATCGACCTTAATGAACGTGATCACCGGGCGGCTAGAGCCAGATACGGGCACCGTTGAGATTGGCTCCACCATTCATGTAGGCTACTTCGACCAGCATTCTGAAGACCTGTTCGCCAACCCCAGCCAGCGGGTGATCGAGTACCTCAAAGAAACCGCCGAGCTGGTCACCACTAACGACGGCAGCGTGATCACCGCCTCCCAAATGCTAGAGCGGTTTCTCTTCACCTCAAACCAGCAGTATGCCCCGCTAGAGAAGCTCTCCGGCGGCGAGCGGCGGCGGCTGTTTTTGCTGCGGGTGCTGCTGGCCGCCCCGAACCTGCTGATTCTCGACGAGCCCACCAACGACCTCGACGTGCAAACCCTGGGCGTGCTGGAAGAATACCTGGAAGAATTCAACGGCTGCGTGATTGTGGTCTCCCACGATCGCTATTTTCTCGACCGCACCGTCAACACCATCTTTGCCTTTGAGGGCAACGGCGTGCTGCGCAACTATCCGGGCAACTACTCGGTCTATTTAGACCACAAAAAAGCGACCCTAGAGACGGAGAAAAATCGGGTCAAACAGGCGACCTCCAGCAAACCTGCGACGGTTAGCCCCACTGCTGCCCCCGCGGTTGAGCCAGCCCCAGCCCCACTCAAAAAACTCTCCTACAAAGAAAAGCGAGAATACGAGCAGCTTGAGGCCCAAATTCCGGCGATGGAGACGGAGAAAAAAGCCTTAGAAAAGCAGCTCTACGACAGCCCGCCCAGCGACTACGGCGAGGTGAGCAAACTCTCAGCCCGACTGGGGGAATTGACGAGTGCGATCGACTCCTCCACCGAGCGCTGGATGGATCTAGCGGAGCGGGTGGAGTAATCGTCCAACAGGATAAGCAATCTAGACAAATGGTGCATCACACCAAACTCTAAACATGACGTATCTTTAAAGATATCTTGTGAATAAGCGTTTAGATTTCGCTTCATTAGCTTCCATCCAATAGGTCGGATAAACCTCGTCTAACTTGAAACCCGGAATTTACCCTCACCCTAAATCCCTCTCCTAGGGAGAGGGATTTTGAATGTTCTTCCAGCTTCCGCAGGGTGGGTAAAAACTACAGTTCTCAACGTGGACTTAGTTTATTAATGGAAGAATTATCGATTTGATATTCGAGAATTTTTATGGAGCCTGCCTTCTCAAACAAGCTCCACAGTATGGTGTATTGGATAGAGGCAGCAGCCTTATACTAAATTCTGCTTGGATCCCCCCGATACTTCTGGGCGAATGCCATAGAGCCTCCGGCTCGGCTACGCCAACGCCCCTACGGTTTGGCCTTTTGGGAATCGGGGGTATGTGATTTGGATGTGGTATTAGATCAGAGGTGCTAACCTAAAGTTGCTCAGTCCTAGCGGAGAGAGCTGGCTGGGTCAGCAATGTACTTGAAGTCGGGCTCAGAATTCCAGGGACCGCGCTCGTCTTTGCCGCTGTCGTCGGTGGAGAAATTGTAGTAAAGCTCTACGGTTTCGTCGGGCTGCACGTTGCCAAACATGGGATCGGTGAGTTTGCCCATGGCATCTAGGGCATTCATAAACATTTTGGTGTGGGAAATTTCCCGAGTTAGCAGGTGAGTTAGGGTCTTTTTAGTACCTTCGTCGGTGGCCAGCTTGATCAGCGATTCATAGGTCTGACGGGCACCGGCCTCGGCAGCAATGTTGGCCCGCAGGTCTCTCACGACATCGCCGCCTTCGTTGAGGTAGCTGGCAGTCCAGTTGTTGCCCTGACTGTCGAGAAAGTGAGGCCCCATGCCGCGCACAGCAAAGAGAGTGCTGTTATAGGCTTCAGTTTGGTCAGCATTTTTGGTGTGAATTTCGATTAGCTTACCCACCATTTCTAGGTGGCCAAACTCTTCTACGGCAATGTCTTGCAGCATATCTTTAATGCCTGCATCTTCAATGTGAAACGATTGCACCCAGTATTGCAGCGCGGCCGAGAGTTCGCCGGTGGCACCGCCAAACTGCTCTAGCAAAAGCTGAGCAAAGACGGGGTTAGATTCATTCACCTGTACGGTGTGAACGGGGTCTTTTTTGTGGAAAAACATAGGTACCTTGGGTATTTCTTGGACTTAGGTCGTATCTTGTATGGTGACTAGTTTTGGGCTGGCTATGCTCTATAAATGGGTAGACCTAGGCAAAGAAGTTGACCTGGGAATGGCGGGTAGAGATGGAGCAAAATTCTCTCAATAGGGAACTTTGGGGTCTGGTAGTCACACGACCGGGATAGATTGAGCGGGGATGAGGCTCCAGAAGGTGCTCTCACCGCGCCAAGATTAAACCCCAGGACAAAGATGCCCTAGCCCCTGATATCGTAAAGAAGTTTGAAGTTCCCCGCAAAATTGCGCCTCTATCTACGGAATGGCTATGGAATGGACCGCTGACGCCGAAGCCCGACTCAAAGAGATTCCTTTTTTTGTGCGCCCTGCCGCCCGCAAAAAGATTGAGAAATTTGCCCAAGCCCAGGGCACTAGCCAAATCACTGTAGAGGTGTACGAGGCGGCCAAGCAGCAGTTTGGCTAGAACGTCTGTCCAGAAACCCGGTTTCTAGGGAAGAAGGTTAGTCAGATCGCTAGAGCAGCGACGAAGAAACCGGGTTTTTAGCCATGCTGTACTGATGCTCTAGGGATCGCTATTGCTTCTACTCGCCGGTCAGGCGGTTGAGGTAGCGCTCGATCAGCAAAATCGCCACAATATCGTCGATCGGGCGAGAAATTTTGCGCAGCGACTGGGGAATTAGCCCCTTCAGGCCCGAGGGCGGGTACATCTGCCAGTAGCGATCGCGGGCTTCTAGGGTTGAGTAGCGCTCGTCTACCAGCATGATCCGCGGCGGGTCGGGGAGCTGGCCGAGGGCATCTTTCCAGCCCTGGGAGGCGGTTTGGTCGCCCAGCACAATCATAGAAATGGGGAACCGCTGGCGCAGAGCGGCAATTTCTGCCATCACATCGGTGGCGGAGACCACCTGCTGATAGCACAGCGCTCGGTTTAGCCCCATCACGGCCAGGCCACATTTTTGCCGTCCGGGGTCAAAGCCCAAAATTACCGGCTGAGACAGGGGGGGCGGGGTAGGCTGGCTCACAGGGGCAAGGGGTGAAGTTCTTCTTTATTGTGCCACCCCCATCTAGTTTGCTTAGACGAGCTTTGTTTAGCGCTAGAACGCCGGTACAGAAACCCGGTTTCTGGGGCAGAAGGCTAGTCATATCGTTAGAGCAGCGACGAAGAAACCGGGTTTTTAGCCACACTGTATGGATGCTCTAGTAGTTTGCCGAGCTAAAGGTGACAGGTCAATGAGGGTCACGGTGTAAGGTGTACGGTTCACGGCAGTCCTTGAACCGTACACCTTGTACCCTGCACCTTTAGACCGTTAGAGCTTGTCACAATCAGCTTTGGCAAGAAAATATGGTTCTTGCCCTTGAGCTCGGATTCTAGCCCAGCGGCGGAGCCTTGTTTGGGAAGTACCTAACCTGAGCTGGCCTGGGTACATGTAGCGTACAAACTGAGGGTTTTGCACTAAACTTAGGCGGCGGTAGCGGTGCTAAGCGCTGCGGTTCCTGACTGATACCAAGTTCTGCCTGTATACACCCGCTTTGTAAGAGCATTGCAGTGCAATGCCCTTACGGGGTATTCGATGGTAAATCAAGGTTTTGGGAGTCGGATTCGGTATGAGTCTGCAAACTGTAGGTTATACAGGTTGGCTAAAATCTCTAAGAGTATAGTACACTTGTTTTCAGCCTGAGGTAATGCTGGCCAGTGCACATTAAGCGCGTCGAGCTGTCCCACTTTAAATCGTTTGGAGGTACGACCCAGGTTCCATTGCTGCCTGGGTTTACTGTCATATCTGGCCCTAACGGCTCGGGCAAGTCAAATATTCTTGACGCACTGCTGTTTGGCCTGGGTTTGGCCAGCTCGAAGGGAATGCGGGCTGATCGCCTGCCCGACCTGGTCAACCAGAGCCAGATGGGCCGCCGCACCACCTCTGAGGCCAGCGTCACCGTTACTTTTGATCTCAGCGATGTGCCCGCCGATCTATTGATTGACGGCGATGACGATGACAGCCCCCAGAACGGCGCAGCAG
>DAIPYU010000185.1:0-7227 GCA_036782635.1 Nodosilinea sp. CTOTU7353 | reverse complement strand
CTCTTACTCCGCCGCCGAAAATCGTTGGCACTGCTGCTCAATCAAAAAGCCCACGTCGCTGGTAATTAGGGTGGTCCGCTGCTTCAATCAGCACCGCCAGCACCGTAGCGAGGGCCGCACCAGAACCCAAACAGGAGTGCTCTTGGCCAAGAGCACTCCTGTGCCGATCCGTATTGGTGCGGGCGAACCGATCACCTAACCTTGAATCACCGGACTCTGTAAGGCCACCGGTATGGCTTGGCCGCTGGCGAGATCCAGCGGGAAGTTGTGGGCGTTGCGTTCGTGCATCACCTCAAACCCCAAGTTGGCTCGGTTGACTACATCGGCCCAGCTGGGCAGCACCCGCCCTTGGGAATCGAGAATGGAGTGGTTAAAGTTGAACCCGTTGAGGTTAAAGGCCATCGTGCTAATGCCCAAGGCCACAAACCAAATACACACCACTGGCCAGGCGGCTAAGAAAAAGTGCAGCCAGCGAGAATTGTTGAAACTGGCATATTGAAAGATCAGGCGACCAAAGTAGCCGTGAGCGGCCAGAATGTTGTAGGTTTCTTCTTCTTGCCCAAACCGATAGCCGGAGTTTTGGGACTCACTGTCGGTGGTTTCTCGAATCAGGCTTGAGGTCACCAAAGACCCATGCATAGCGCAGAACAAAGAGCCTCCTAAAACTCCTGCGACCCCCAGCATATGAAACGGATGCATCAAAATATTGTGCT
Organism: Nodosilinea sp. CTOTU7353; assembly: GCA_036782635.1. Lineage (GTDB taxonomy): Bacteria > Cyanobacteriota > Cyanobacteriia > Phormidesmidales > Phormidesmidaceae > Nodosilinea. The sequence goes on along the minus strand of DAIPYU010000185.1, from coordinate 6,514 downwards.
CCGCTTGAAAGACAAACATAAAGTTGAAGGTGCCGCTAATGCCCATGGGTAGACCATCGGAAAAGCTGCCCTGACCAATGGGATAGATCAAAAATACCGAGGTGGTGGCCGCAACCGGCGCGCTGTAGGCAACGCAAATCCAGGGGCGCATGCCCAGGCGGTAGCTGAGCTCCCACTCGCGCCCCATATAGCAGAGCAGAGCAGGAATATAGTGGAAAGCAATCATTTGATAGGGGCCACCATTGTAGAGCCACTCATCTAGAGTGGCGGCTTCCCAAATCGGGTAGAAGTGCAGACCGATAGCATTGGATGAGGGTACTACCGCTGCGGTAATGATGTTGTTGCCGTACAGCAAGGAGCCCGATAGGGGTTCACGAATACCATCGATATCAACCGGTGGTGCCGCGATGAAGGCCGTTACAAAAACAATGGTGGAAACGCATAGTAGAGGAATCATCAAGACTCCAAACCAGCCGACATACAGCCGATTTTCGGTGCTGGTGACCCACTGACAAAAGCTCTCCCAAAGGTTTGTATCTTGACGTTGAAGAGTGGTAGTCATGGTTTATGAATGAGAAATCTCAACACAGCAATGAATGTATTAGAGCAAAAAACTATGAAGATCCTGGGAATGTTGATCCCAAGATAGGATGGGCAAAGGTGATAGATTCGGGCGGTTCAAGGTTTACGGTGCAGGGTATACGGTTCACGGCAGTTCCTTGAGCCGCATACCCTGCACCGTGAGGCCGTTAGAGCCTGTCAAAATTAGGTTGGTCAAGTATTATTTGCGATCGGCGGGGTAGGTTTTGTAGCCATAGAAGATAAAGGCTAGGCAGCCTAGGGTAAACACCACCAGGGCAAGAAAGATGCCGCCAGTGGTAGAAGCGGCTTGCCCTTCGCCATAGGCAAGATAAAAGACGGGAAACATGAGGTGACCTCGCTGATCTAAAGGTTTGGCCCGGGCCAGTTGACGTTGACCCCGTCTAGCAAAATGGTGCCGTTGTAGAGCTGCAAGATAATCAGCAGAAACAAAAACAGCATCACTATTAGAAAAGCCATATAGGGGGTTGTGCCCCAGCCACGGGTGACTCGTCCGGCTTCGGAGTTGTATTGCCGCAGAAAATACTGGATTGGAGCTACTTTCTTAGAGACATACTTTTGTTGCATAGTCTGAGTTTGATTGAGTTTAGGGTTGCTAAGGAGCTGAATGTACGGGCTGTGGTGCGTCACGATCTCGCGTGACGCACCACGCGATCGCCCCTACAGGGGTGTAGTTTGACGAGAGGTGGGGTCGCCTACCTTTTGGAAGTAGCCCCATTCCACCTGCTCTTCACTTAAATCGGGGCTGATACCCGAGAACACATCCTGGAAGAGGGCTCGCAGACCGTGCCAGATGTGGCCAAAGAACCAAACCAGCGCAAAGCAGGCGTGGAAGAAGGCAAAGAAGCCGCGATTGCTGGTTCTAAAAGCCCCATCGGAGTCGTAAACGGTGCGATCAAAGTCAAAGGGTTCGCCCATTTGTGCTTTGCGGGCGTATTGCTTGACCTGAGCTGGGTCGGTAAAGGTCTGACCGTTGAGCTGCCCGCCCAGGAAGCTAACCGTAACGCCCGTTTGCTCGAAGCTGTATTTGGCGTCGGTGCGGCGGAAGGGAATGTCGGCCCGGACGAAGCCATCGCGATCAGTGAGCAGAACGGGGAAGTTCTCGAAGAAGTTGGGGATGCGCCGAACCGAGAGATCGCGACCGTCTTTGTCTTTGAAGACGGGGTGCCCGAGCCAGCCAGTGGGTAGACCATCGCCATCGACCATGCGCCCGACTCGAAACAGCCCTCCCTTGGCCGGGCTATTGCCCACATAGTCGTAGAATGCTAGCTTCTCAGGAACGCTGGCCCAGGCGTCAGTTAAACTCTTGCCAGCGTCTACCTCAGTCTGCACTCGCCGGTTGACTTCTTTTTGAAAATAGGCCTGATCCCACTGGTAGCGGGTGGGGCCCCAAAGCTCTATGGGGGTGGTGGCGGTGCCGTACCACATGGTGCCAGTGGCGATAAACCCGGCGCAGAAAAATACGGCTAAGCCACTGGCCAGCACCGATTCTAGATTGCCCATGCGCAGGCCCCGGTAGAGGTATTCAGACGGTCGCACCACAATGTGAAACAACCCGCCGATAATGGCAACCAGGCCCACCGCGATATGGTGGGCTACAACACCCCCAGGGTTTTGAGGGTTAAACCCGGCTGGCCCCCACTCGGGGGCCACCCCCTGGACATGGCCGGTCAGGCCAAAGGGGTCGGAGACCCACATGCCGGGGCCAAAGAGGCCGGTGAGGTGAAAGGCCCCAAAGCCAAAGCAGACTAGCCCCGCCAACAGTAGATGAATGCCAAAAATTTTGGGTAGGTCGAGGACGGGCTCATCGGTTTTGGGGTCGAAAAAGGTGGCCACATCCCAATAGACCCAGTGCCAGCAGGCGGCTAGGAACTCCAGGCCAGAAAAGATGATGTGGGCCGCAGCCACGGTCTCAAAGGTCCAGAAGCCGGGGTCGGCAAAGGTGTCTCCGGTGATGCTCCAACCCTGCCAGGAGTTGGTGACCCCCAGGCGGGCGACGAAGGGCATTAAGAAACAACCCTGTCGCCACATGGGGTTTAGCACTGGGTCGGTGGGGTCGAAACGGGCCAGCTCAAACAGCAGCATTGACCCGGCGAACCCCGCACAGAGGGCATTGTGCATCAGGTGCACGGCGATTAGTCGCCCTGGGTCGTTGATGACCGAGGTGTGGACGCGATACCAGGGGAGTCCCATCTGGTTGTTCTCCTTATATAAAACTTGTTTGACTGTTGGCGTTCCTTTGGCCCCAGGCTCAGCTCAGCAGCGGTAAGGCGACTTCTGGGGGCTAGTTTCCTTAATGGTGGGCAGTGCCCACCCTACAGCAGCTACAGTCGCTGGGTTAAAGCTGGTGTTTTTTTCCCAGAGCTCTCCTAACCTTGTGGCGCGATCGCATTAAACCGAGCAAGCCTGGAAAAGCGGGTGAATCGGGATAGCGAGATCCACCCGCGATCGCCATTACGCCGATCGTTCGCTGGGGTCAATTGGGGGCATGGAGAGCACCGGCTCGTTTTCGCGATCAAGGCCGGTAATATAGCCCGCTGCCGTGGCTCGGGCTAACCCCGCGTGCCACAGGTGCCCCACCAAAAAGAAAAAGGCGAAAATAAAGTGGGCCGAGGCCAGCCAGGTGCGTGGCGAGACATAGTTAAAGGCGTTGGTTTCGGTTGCCAGCCCCCCCACCGAGTTGATCGAGCCAATGGGCGCGTGGGTCATGTATTCGGCGGCGCGGCGCACCTGCCAGGGCTGCACATCGTTTCTCAGCTTCTCTAGATCGAGGCCGTTGGTGCCGCGCAGGGGCTCTAGCCAGGGGGCTTTGACCGACCAAAAGCGCATAGTTTCACCGCCAAAGATGATTTCACCCGAGGGCGATCGCTGGAGGTATTTACCCAGCCCTGTTGGCCCTTGGGCCGAGGCCACATCGGCCCCGAGGCCCTGGTCGCGCACTAAGAAAACCAGCGACTGAGCCTGGGATGACTCAGGCGTTGTCGGGCCATAAAACACGCTGGGATAGGCCGTGTTGTTGAACCAGATAAAGGCGGTGGCAATGAAGGCCTGCCCGGCAATGTTGCCCAGGCTTTGGGCCAAATAGGTTTCGCCACTCCAGGGAAAGAGGTTGTGGGTCCAGCGCAGGGGCGGCACCAAAATGTGCCAAATGCCACCCAGGACGAGCAGGGAGCCGACCCAAATATGGCCGCCAACAATGTCTTCTAGGTTGTCAACCCCCACAATCCAGCCGCTGCCGCCCAAGGGGTCACGCAGTAGGTAACCAAAGATGATCCGAGGGTCGAGGGTGGGGTTGGTAATCAGCCGCACGTCGCCGCCGCCGGGGGCCCAGGGGTCGTACAGACCACCCCAAAACATGGCTTTGCAGACAAACAGCAGGGCGCAAATGCCCAGCACGCCGATGTGAAAGCCCAAAATTTGGGCCACCTTAGCGCGATCGCTCCAGTCAAACTCAAAAAAGCCCGAGAGCTTTTCAGGCCCTCGCAGGGCGTGGTATACCCCGCCAAAGCCCAGCACCGCCGAGCCAATCAGGTGGGCCACCCCAATGGCAAAGAAAGGGAAAATATCTGTGACTTCGCCCCCGGGGCCGACGCCAAAGCCCAGGGTGGCAATGTGGGGCATCAGAATGCAGCCCTGCTCATACATGGGCTGGGCCTCGTTGTAGTGAGCGACCTCAAACAACAGCATGCCACCCGCCCAAAACGCCAGCAGCGCAGCGTGGGCCACGTGGGCACCGAGAAAGCGCCCCGTCAACTCAGTGGTAATTAGGCGAGCATTGCCGGCCCACCAGGCATAGCCACTAGATTCCTCATCGTAGCCCGCCTTGGGGGGAGCGGTGCGATCCCGTTCGTTGACAAAGGGAGTGAGAGTATTGAGAGAAATGTTCTTAAGCGCAGAAGCCGTGGGTTCTAATGGGGTTTCCACAGGGTTAAATCTCCATGAAAGCGGTCAATAATGAATGGGGTAGGGGGAGGGGGAAGGGGTACAAGGTTTACGGTTTGCGGTTTACGGCCTTTCTATTACCGTTCACCGTGCACCGTAAACCGCTCGCCCGACATTCCTATTCCCCAAAGCCTCGGGGCAGCACTTCTTCGGGGAAGACAAACTTTTTGGCGGGCTGATCTAGCTCAGAGATCCAGGCGCGCAAGCCCTCGTTGAGCAAAATGTTTTTGGTGTAAAACGTCTCGAACTCGGGGTCTTGGGCAGCGCGAATTTCCTGGCTGACAAAGTCGTAGGCGCGCAGGTTAAAGGCCAGCCCAATCATGCCAATGGCGCTCATCCACAGGCCGGTGACTGGCACAAACAGCATGAAGAAATGCAGCCATCGCTTATTTGAAAAGGCAATGCCAAAAATCTGCGACCAAAACCGATTTGCGGTCACCATAGAATAGGTTTCTTCAGCCTGGGCGGTAGAAAAGCCTCGAAAGGTATTTCTTCCGTCTGAGTCTTTAAACAGCGTATTTTGTACCGTCGCCCCATGGATGGCGCAGAGTAGAGCCGCCCCTAGCACCCCGGCGACCCCCATCATGTGAAAGGGGTTGAGGGTGTAGTTATGAAACCCCTGGAAAAACAAAAGAAATCGAAAGATAGCGGTGACGCCGAAGCTGGGGCCAAAAAACCAGCTCGACTGCCCTAGGGGATAGGCCAAAAAAGTGGCCACAAAAACGGCGATCGGGGCCGAAAATGCGATCGCATTGTAGGGTCGCAGCCCCACCAGGCGGGCAACTTCAATCTGCCGCAGCATAAAGCCCATCAGGGCGAAGATGCCGTGAAAAGCGGTAAAGTTCCACAGGCCGCCAATCTGGCACCAGCGAACAAAGTCGCCGTTGGCCTCAGGCCCCCAGAGAAATAGCAGGGAGTGCCCCATGCTTTCTGCCGGGGTAGAGACGGCGGCGGTTAAAAAGTTGCAGCCTTCTAGATAGGAGGTGACCAGCCCGTGGGTGTACCAGGAGGTGACAAAGGTGGTGCCGGTAAACCAGGCTCCCAGCGACAGGTAGGCACAGGGAAACAGCAGTAAACCAGACCAGCCAATAAACACAAAGCGATCGCGCTTGAGCCAGTCATCGAGGGTAAATAGCCAGTCTCGGGGCGGTTGCAATGCCCCTAAAGTAGTGGTCATGATGTCGTCCTCTTGAAGCAAAATGTATGGATATCAACCCAGTCCAGACGTAACGTTTTGCCGATGGAAAGGGGATGTCTAGGAAAGCAGCTACCAGCTTTGATCCAGCGACTACAGCCGCTGTAGGGTGGGCACTGCCCACCATAGGAGAAACTGTTTTCCAGAAGCCGCCTAAGGCCGCCAATCCCGAGTTGACCCGGGGATAACAGCGAGGTCTAGGGTTCTTTCCCTAGACCGGAATGCTCTCTCCACCGACATCGTTGACAAAGTAGGGCGGCCCCGGCAGAGCAATTTCTTGGATGATTTGATCAAAGTAGGGAATTACCTCTGCGGCATCGGCTTCATCCAGTTGTTTGATCGCCTCTGCTTTGAGACATTTCATAAACTGCAAAATGTTGGCTAAGGGAATACCCACGTTGGCATAGAGTTCTTTCATGCCGGTGAGGCCAATTTCTTGCAGGGGTTGGCCGTTGCCTGCGATCAGGCAGTAGCTGATCAGACGAATGTACCAACCGACATCTCGCTTAGCCGACGCGGTCTTGAGCCGACTGCCAGAGTTGCTGGGGGTTCTAGGGCAGACTTTCCAAAATTGTCGAATACCTTTCTCGACAATTTTGGGAGCCTTTTCCTCCAGGTTTTTAACCACTTGGATGCGGGCTGATCCAGACTTGCAGAAGGTTTGAATCATTTTTAGCTCCCCTGGGGTGGGGTAGCGGAGTTCTTCGTCGGCGTTGAGAATGACTTGTTTGATGATGCTCATGGTGGGGATGGGGAGATGGGGAGATGGGGAGATGG
>DAIPYU010000184.1:0-7246 GCA_036782635.1 Nodosilinea sp. CTOTU7353 | reverse complement strand
CTCTACTGCTCTTGCCACACCCGTACCGTGCCATCCCACCCGGCGCTGACCAAAGTTTTCCCATCGGGGGCAAAATCTACCCCCCACACCCAACCCTCATGGCCCGTTAGCACCGCCACCAAACGACCTCGCTCCATATCCCACAGGCGAATGGTGCTGTCGTTGCTGGCGGTGGCCAGCAGGTTGCCGTCGGGGCTAAAGGCCAGGCTGTTGACCGGGGCCGGATGGGCCTTAAAGCAGGTGGTTTCGCGGCCGCTGTTGAGCTTCCAAAAGCGCACGGTGCAGTCGGCGCTGGCGCTGGCCAGCAGCCAGTTGTTGGGGCTGGCCGCCACCGCCAGCACTTCGCCTGTGTGGCCGCTCAGCACATGGTTGGTGCCCTTGCCCTTGAGGCGATACAGGCGAATGGTTTGGTCTTGGCTGCCGCTGATCAGGGTGCTGCCATCGGGGCTGACGGCGATGGAGCGCACCCAGTGGGTATGGCCATTAAACTGATGCACGAGGACTTGATCCCTGAGTCGCCACGCGCAAATTGTGTGGTCTTGGCCACCGCTAAAGAGATATTTGCCGTTGGGGCTAAAGGCCACGGCCCGCACCCAGCTGGTGTGGCCCTCCAGCTGGCCTAGGGGCCGTCCGGTGGCCAGCTCCCACAGCTGAATGGTGTTGTCGTTGGTGACGCTGGCAAAGCAGGTGCGATCGGGGCTGACGGCCACAGCCCGCACCCAGGCCTGGTGGCCATCAATGGTTTGCATGGTGTGGCCGGTGGCCAGGTTCCACACCCGCACGGTCTTATCGCCGCTGCCGCTGATAATAAAGTTGCCGTCGGCGCTGACGGCAACTGATCGCACCCAGCTGCTGTGGCCCGTCAGCACCCGAGTGCAGGCCCACTTAGGAGTCTGAGATGCAGCAGTACCGCTAGCATCCGCAGCGGGTTGAGCGGCGGCGGCACGATTTAGGGCGGTAGCCATATCCACCAGCTCAAAGGCAGAAGTATCGTCAGCCGAGTCGCCCTGGGGCAGAGATTCGGGAGGCATGGTCAAGGTACGCATCGACATAGCTGCTATCGGTCATCGGCAAGGGTGAAAACAGGCTCAAACGTTGACCAGCCCGTAACCCTCCGTCGACTACACCCTGCCAGCATCCTATTCCGAAAACTAAACTTTAGGCGATGCTGCCGCGTTTGCGGGCCTCTTTGTAGGAGGTGCCCACGTTTTTTAACCCGGCGCGGATCATTTCCTGCTCTAGCAGGGCAAAAAAGCGAGTGCGATCGCCCCCTTTGACCACCGCCTGGTTGTGGGCCTCAGCTAGCGTCACCGGGTACCCGTAGCCCTTTTGCACCTGGGTCAGCACCATGCTCAGCGCCATATCGCAGAGGGCAACGTCGGCCATTACCCACTGGGGCACCTCGACCCGCGCCACCTCGGGGCCGACGTTGAGGTAGCAAAAATACACCCGGTGGTCGCCGTAGAGGTCGAGAATGCTGGCGGTGCTGCGCCAAAAGGGGCTGCGCTCCCCCGGTGCCAGCTCCGTGGCCCAAAAGGTGGCGTCCCGCAGGGGCAAAAAGCGACCGCAGGGAGCGCGGTCGGCCCGGCTGCCGCCGCTGCTGTTCTCATCGCTGCCCCCGTCACCGCTGCAGTGGGTTTGGCAGTCGGGCACCGGGAAGGGGCAGGCCGCCAACCTGAGAAAATTCATCGCCTCACCGCTGCGGCTGGCGCTGAGGTAACCCACCAGGGGAATGCCCTGCCGCCGCAGCCGCTCCCAGGCGTCGAGCATGGGGGGGAGGATGCGATCGCGCGCCTCCCCCGGCAGGGCCTCCAGAAACCAGTAGATCAGCGACCCATCGACCAGGGCCAGCACGGGTACTGGCCCCCCTTTAGAACCACTGCCAGAATTATCGGCAGAATGTTCGGACAGTAGAGAGTCCTGAACGGCTTCCCCCAGTTCCGCTAGCACCACGGCCTCGGCCACGGTACGGCGGTGGCCCATCCACTCTTCGGTGCTAATGCCCCACGGTTGCGACAGGTAGAGGTCTTCGGCCCGGTAGACCACCTCGGGCAGGCTATCGAGCAGCGGAAATCGACTCTGGCCGTAGTGGAGCACCACCCGACCAGTGTTGATCAAATAGCAGTAGGCAATCTCGTGATGGCTGGGGGAAATCTGCGACCCGTCGGTGGCGATCACGGTGTGGGCCTCGGGGGCGGCGGCGATCAGGGTACGGGTGGTGAGGGGTTCTGTCGGCTGGGCGGCGGTAAAGGGAGCGCGATCGCCCCAGGTCTCAGCCATAGTCACCAGCTCATTTTGGCGGCGGGTGGCGATGGCCAATAGCCCCCGCGCCGCCACCACCCGATCCTGGGCGGCGGCGGCCTCCAGACTCAGATGCTGGCTAATGCCCTGCATCTGCCGGGTCAGCTTCATCAGGTCGAGCATGGTAGCACTCCTTTGGTACACCCATACTAAAGTAAAACCTAGCGGTAGAGCAGGCAAGGTGAGGCTCAGGCAGTCGCTCAGGTAGTCAGAAAGGGCTTAGCCCTTGGTGGACAGGGAAAACGTAATTGCTCAACTCAGTAGCCCATCGGCCTGCTGTGATGTCAGGACAAGCGATATTGCTGAACCGTTGATTCAATCGACCGTTGTCGCCGTCGGTTCAAGGCAGCAGCGGCAGTCACAGCCGCTTCATCCAGGGACTGAAAAACTGTCAGATTCTGAACTTACAATTGCTGAAAACTATCTATGCTGGCGGTCATTTCAGGGTGGGGGAGTTAGACTAGACAACAGCCCATGCGGTATCTGGTGATACTAGCCTCGGGCACAATCTCGCTGAGTTTAAACATCTATGACCATGCGCTCTTCTGGTAAGCAAGCCTCTGTAGGTTCTCGTGCTGGCGTCACCGCCACGGGCCTCATGACCGTTGGCTGGGTCTTGCTCCAGAGTCTCATGCCGCTGCCCCCCGCCCTCGCCCAGGCCGAAACCGAAGAGCTGACCTACGGCCAGTTTTTACAGCGCATTGAACAGGGTCAGGTCGCGGCGGTGGAGCTAGACGAAGTGCGGGGCATTGCCTACGTCACCCTGGACGGTGCCGCTGAAGATGCGCCTCCTGAGCAAGTGGCCTTGTTTGCGGGCGAGCGCAACGCCGAGCTAATTCGCCGCCTGCGGGCCAACGATGTCGATGTGGAAATTCGCGACTCGTCGGGCAACGGGGCGCTGGCCTGGCTGGCGACCAACTCGCTGCTGGCGCTGATTTTGATCTTTGGTCTGCTGATGCTGCTGCGGCGATCGGCGTCGGGGGCGGGCAACGCCATGAGCTTTGGCAAGTCTAAGGCCCGCTTTCAAATGGAAGCCAAAACTGGCGTGGTGTTTGACGATGTGGCGGGCATCGAAGAAGCCAAGGAAGAATTGCAGGAGGTGGTCACCTTCCTCAAAAGCCCGGAGAAATTTACCGCCATTGGGGCGCGCATTCCTAAGGGGGTGCTGCTGATTGGTCAGCCGGGTACCGGTAAGACTCTGCTGGCCAAGGCGATCGCCGGAGAGGCCGGGGTGCCCTTCTTCTCGATCTCTGGCTCTGAATTTGTGGAGATGTTTGTGGGTGTGGGCGCGTCGCGGGTGCGCGACCTGTTTCGCAAGGCCAAAGAAAGCGCCCCCTGCATTGTCTTTATCGACGAGATTGACGCGGTGGGTCGCCAGCGGGGCGCGGGCATCGGCGGCGGCAACGACGAGCGTGAGCAGACCCTCAACCAGCTGCTCACCGAGATGGATGGCTTCGAGGGCAACAGCGGCATTATCGTGATCGCCGCCACCAACCGGGTAGACGTGCTCGACCTAGCGCTGCTGCGTCCGGGCCGCTTTGACCGCCAGGTGGTAGTCGACCTACCCACCTACAAAGGGCGGCTGTCGATTTTAGAAGTGCACGCCCGCAACAAAAAAATTGAGCCAGAGGTTTCCCTAGAGGCGGTGGCCCGGCGCACCCCAGGCTTTTCGGGGGCAGAGCTGGCCAACCTGCTCAACGAGGCGGCGATTCTCACCGCTCGTCGCCGTAAAGAGGCCATGGGCATGGTCGAGATTGAAGATGCGATCGACCGTCTCACCATTGGCCTCAGCCTCACCCCGCTGCTCGACAGCAGCCGCAAGCGCATGACTGCTTACCACGAGGTGGGCCACGCCCTGATCACCACCCTGCTAACCCACTCTGACGAGCTCAACAAGGTGACGATCATCCCGCGATCGGGCGGCATTGAAGGCTTTACCCAGTCGCTGCCCAACGAAGACATCATCGACAGCGGCCTCTACACCCGTAACTGGCTGGTTGATCGCATTACTGTGGCCCTAGGGGGCTTTGCCGCCGAGGCCGAAGTCTTTGGTGACGAAGAAACCTCCACCGGCGCCAGCGGCGACATTCAGCAGGTGAGCAACATGGCCCGCCAGATGGTGACGCTCTACGGCATGTCTGAGCTTGGCCCCGTGGCCCTAGAGAGCATGGATAACGAGGTGTTTTTAGGCCGCAACCTGATGCCCCGCAAAGAGGTGTCTGAGGAAATGGCCAGCAAGATCGATGCCCAGGTACGCGGTATTGCCCTGTCTTGCCTAGAGCGCGCCCGCACCCTGCTGCGCGAAAACCGCGTGCTGATGGATCACCTGGTGGATGTGCTGCTAGAGCGCGAAACCGTGGATGGCGAAGAGTTTCGTCAGATTGTTGGCGAGTACACCCAAATTCCTGAGAAGTTTTTGGTGAAGGCTAAGTAGGAAATATCCGCAGAGTGTCTTTAGCCGTTCTAAGCCGGTTACAGCCCTTTGCTGGCGGCTCTACGTCTAAAGACACTCTGCTTTGGGCAAAATCTCTGCCCTACCCCTACCCCTCTAGAGTGATTCAGTGGGGGGGCTTAAATCGGTAAAACTATGGGGTCTTGGCCGATGGATGCTCTGCGCAGTTCTTCAATCGCCAGGGCAGAATTCCCCCATCCGATTTTGGAGACTGAGTATGAACACCGTTTTTGCCACAGCTATGGCTTGGCTACGCACTGTGGCGATCGCCTTCGCCTGCGTCCTAGTGCTGTTAACCTCTACCCCCGCCGCCCTAGCCAATAGCAGCACCCCCGGCCGCCCCGACCAGGGCACCGCCCCGCTCAATGGCATCTACAACGAAGCCGCAAAGTCTGTGCAGCCTGAGAATGCGCTCAAGGGCGATAAGGTGCGCGATCGCGCCAACAAGGGCCTTAACGAAGTGCAGAAAAATGCTGATACCAGCCAGATGAACCACCCCGCCAACTCTGGACAGGCCACCGCGCCCGTGGACAAAATCAAAGACGCCCTGAGCAATATCGTTAATTAATTGGTTTGACCAATTTGTTTGGCTAACCCTCATCCCAGCTAGAAGCGGAGTTTTGCCTTCGAGCTGGACTTGGTGAATCTGACATTTCAACCTACGTTCCTGCGCCGTTGGTCAGGGGGTAGCACGGTAAACTGAGAGAGATTGCTCTCGGTGCTGGCTGCCTCGACCAGCGGTTTTTTTAAGGCCTGCTCCCTATCGCAATCCACAACGCAATGCAGCGTTGATGGGGCCAACCCAGAAACTCAGGAACTGGGCGGTATGGCCACTCTATGTAGTTCTTCACCTAGCATTTTTGACTCTATGGCCCTTGCGATCGCAGATCTGATCTCCAAACTCGAAGCCTGGGCCAACCCCGCCTGGCAAGAAAGCTGGGACAACTGCGGCTGGCAGGTGCAGCCCGGCGTGCTCGACCAACCGGCCCAGGTGCTGGTGTGCCTCACCCCCACCCTAGCGGTGATGGCCGAAGCCCTCAAACTGCGAGAGCAGGGCATTGGCATCAACCTGATTTTGGCCCACCACCCGCTGATCTTTAGCCCGCTCAAGACCGTCACCCAGGGCGACCCGGTGGGGGATATGGTGCGTCAGGCGATCGCCCACAACATCGGCATTTACACCGCCCACACCAACTTCGACCAGGTGGCCGACGGCACCGCCGACCTACTGGCCCAGCTGCTGCACCTGCAAAATGCAGAGCCTGTGGTGCCCACCCAGGCGGGTTTAGGCTACGGGCGCGTGGGCGACCTCAGCCCCGCCCTCAGTCTGCAAGACCTGCTCGATCTGATTCAGGCCAAGCTCTCGCCGCCGCGTCTGATCTATTCCCCTGCCGCTGACCTAGAGCAAACTATCAGCCGGGTGGCGGTGCTGGGGGGCAGCGGGGCCAGCTATCTGGGGGCGGTGGCCAAGACTGGGGCCCAGGCGTATCTGACCTCAGACTGCAAATTTCACCAGTTTCAGGAAGGGCGCGATCGCAATCTCGTACTAATCGACGCGGGTCACTACGCTACCGAACGCCCGGCCTGCGATCGCCTGACCGAGATTGTGCGGCAGTGGGGTGCCCCCTGGGCGCAGCTCAGCGACCAAGACGAAGATTTTCGCCAGTTTTGGGGAAATTAGCCCGCCGTCCCCTCCTCGGAGGGGTGCCCGCAGGGCGGGGTGGGTCAATTCGCGACATAGAGCAAGCTAGCTCTATTAGATAAGTCTCCGTTGCCAGGATTGACCCACCCCTGCCCCGCCCGGTCAGGGAAAGATTACCCATTCCTGGGGAAATTAGCCCGCCGTCCCCTCCTTGGAGGGGTGCCCGCAGGGCGGGGTGGGTCAATTTTGGCCATTGGGGGGGCTGAGACTATAGTTAGAGAAGTTGTCTCAGCCCTCCATGCAAAAAATCCTCATTCTGGCGGCCAACCCCCAAGACACTAGCCGCCTGCGGCTCGACCAAGAGCTGCGCGATATTGAAGAGGGGCTGCGCCGCGCCAAGCACCGCGACCAGTTTGCCTTTGCCCAGCGCCTCGCCGTGCGCCCCCGCGACATTCAGCGGGCCATGCTCGAAGAAACCCCGCAGATCGTCCACTTTTCGGGCCATGGTGAGGGGGCCGAAGGGCTGGTGTTTGAAACCGAAACCGGACAGACCCAACTCGTCTCTGGCGCGGCCCTGGCCAATCTGTTTGCTCTCTTTGCCGACCCCACCGAGCCAAACCCGATTCACTGCGTGGTGCTCAACGGCTGCTACTCAGTGGTGCAGGCCGAAGCGATCGCCGAGCATGTGCCCTACGTGGTGGGCATGACCAAGGCCGTGGGCGACACCGCCGCCATTGAGTTTGCCGTGGGCTTTTACGATGCCCTGGGGGCCGGGCGCACCGTGGAGTTTGCCTACAAGCTGGGCTGCGCGGCGATCAACCTGGCAGGCAAACCGGAAAGCGCCACCCCAG
>DAIPYU010000183.1:0-7294 GCA_036782635.1 Nodosilinea sp. CTOTU7353 | reverse complement strand
GAGAGAGTTTCCGCAGGATATGTAGTCGTGGAGGGGTTGCGGCGCGGGCAACTAGCCTGGGCAACTTTGCTGCTCTTGAAGTGTTCTATGGGACTGGTTTTACTGCTCGATTTCCTTACTACACCATAGGGAAAATCTCATCCCAAAACGGTCGCTACACTATAACAAGGATGGGCTCTACCCCAATCGTGAGGCTCGCCTCAAAAACGCCAAAGTATCGGATTCATAAGGTTAGTTCAGCTTGTAAAGCGTCACAAGGCGCTGGTCTGGAGTCGTGCCAGGGTTGTTGCACAAACTGAGCTGCTGTAACCATCAGGCCGTTAGTGATTGAGCTATTTTAACGGCATCGCCGAAGGCCATCTGTGAAACACAGCTTTTCGCAGCTCTTCGACCCCCAGCACGAGCGGTGGGCAAGCGAGTAACAGCAGCCACTGCCAGCGGGTGAGGGGGGCGGTGGTAAACACATTCCTCAAAAATGGGACGTAAATCAAAACTAGCAGGGTAATGCCTTCGACCCCGATGCCAATCCACAGCAGGCGGTTGTTGAACCATTGAAGTCGAAAGGCCGAAACCCATTCTGATCGGCAGGCAAACAGGTTGCCAATTTGGCAGGCCACGATCGCTGCCAGAGCCATCGTCGTGGCCTGCCAATAGATCGCCGTTACCGCAGGGTCGGCGGTTCGGGCCAAAATCATGGGTGTCACCGCCTGCAGGTCAGCCAGATTATAGCCATGGCTCCACCAAACCAGGGCAAATCCCAGCATTGACAGCACGGCTTCTATGACCCCTAAAAACCCGTAGGCCCTGAACAGCAGCGATCGGTCGAGCAGAAACGCATTTTTAGGCCGGGGCGGGCGGCTCATCAGGCCTGTTTCTGGGGGTTCTGCCCCTAGGGCGAGGGCGGGCACCATGTCGGTGCCCAAGTCCACCGCCAAAATTTGCAAAATGGTCAGCGCTGGTGGAATTTTGAACACCGCCATGGCCAAAAACGGCGTGATCTCTGGGGTGTTAGACGCCAGAATGTAGGTCATAAACTTGCGGATATTTTGGTAGATGGCGCGCCCCTGCTCGATGGCGCTGACAATAGTGGCAAAGTTGTCGTCGGTGAGCACGATATCGGCGGCTTCTCGGGCCACATCGGTGCCGTTTTGGCCCATGGCAATGCCCACGTGGGCGGCGCGCAGGGCCGGGGCATCGTTGACGCCATCCCCCGTCACGGCGACGATTTCGCCCATGTCTTTGTAGGTCTGCACCAGGCGCAGCTTGTGCTCGGGCGACATGCGGGCAAACACCAGCGATGAGCGATAGGTCAGCACCTGGCGCAGTTGGGCGTCAGACAGGTGCCCCATGCCGTCACCCGTCACCACCCGCACCTGGTCGTGGGGAGCGCTGGGGCGGTGGCCCACCAGACCAATTTTGCGGGCGATCGCCTCGGCGGTCAGCCCATAGTCACCGGTCACCATGGTGACTTTAATGCCAGCGCTGTGGCACTGGGCGATCGCCTCGGCGATGCCATCTCGGGGTGGGTCAAACATGGCCACCAGCCCGATGAAAATCAGCTCTTGCTCTAGATCTTGAGTAGGCAGGGTCAAAAATGCCTGATCGCCCCGCCGGGCAGCCAGCCCTAGCACCCGAAAGCCCTGGCTGGCTAGCTCATCATTGGCGGCAATCACCGCATCACTCTCGGCCTTGGTCAGGGCCTGCACCCTGCCGTCGCGCAAAATCCACTGGCAGTGGCGCAGCACCTCTAGGGGGGCACCCTTGGTGATCGCCACCTGGGGCAGGGCATCGGGCCACAGGTCGGATGATCGCCAGTCGAGCACCACGGTCATCATGCGGCGGCGAGAGTCGAAGGGCATTTCTCGCAGGCGGGGCAGCTGCTGTTGCAGCGTGGCCAAGTCGAGTTCGCCCTTGGCGGCGGCCACCAGCAGGGCGGCTTCGGTGGGGTCGCCAATCTCTTGCCAGCGGCTAGGTGACGGGTGCACCAGCCGGGCATTGGAGCAGAGGCAGGCCCCAATCAGCAGCAGGCGCACCTGCCAGGCGGCGGTGAGATCGGCGGGCAGGTGCACGGTGCCAGAGGTGGGGTCGTAGCCCACCCCCGTCACCTCAATCAGGGAGGGCGAAATCTCGGAGGTACCTACCGCCGAATGACCCTTGGCTTCAGCCATCTCAGACTGCCAGGGCACCCAGAGGTAGCGCACCGTCATTTCGTTTTTGGTCAGGGTGCCGGTTTTGTCGGTGCAGATCACGGAGGTGGCGCTCAGGGTTTCGACCGCAGACAGCCTCCGCACCAGGGCGTTTTGCTTGGCCATGCGCTGCACCCCCAGGGCCAGGGCCAGGGTGACGGTGGGCAGCAGCCCCTCGGGCACGTTGGCGACAATAATGCCGATCGCAAAAATGAAGCTCTCCGTCACCTCCATGCCGATCAGCACGTAGCTGAGCAAAAACACGAGAATGCCCATGGTGATGGCGATCGCGGTGATGATCCGCACGATTCGCGCCACTTGAATTTCGAGGGTGCTGGGCTCGCGTTTGACCACGGCGGTGAGGTGGGCCACCTGGCCAAATTCGGTTTGGGCACCAGTGGCGTAGACCACGGCCACCGCTCGACCCGCTGCCACGGTGCCCCCCGCCAGCACCAGGTTGGCAATTTCGGCGGGATTGACCGCCTCTTGCAGGGGGTGTTCGCCAGGGTGGGGCAGGGGTTTGCCTGCCCGCACCGCCACCGCCTGCCGTAGCCGCACGGGGTGAGCGTTGCGGGCGACGGGCAGCGATTCGCCGGTCAGCACCGAGACATCGGCAGAAAAGTTCTCCGCTGACACAAGGCGGGCATCAGCAGAAATGCGATCGCCTTCCTCCAGCTCGATCACGTCGCCCCGCACCAGCTCCCGCGCTGGGAGCTGCTGGAGAGTGCGATCGCGGTAGACCTTGACCTGCATGGGCAGCACCTGCTTCAGCGCCGCCAGGGCCCGCTCAGCCTGAAACTCTTGCCAAAAGCTAAAAATAGCGTTGATCAAAATCACGGCCCAAACGGCCCAGCCTAGGGCCGGGGTGCGGGCCACAAAAGCCAGGCTGCCCGCCACCCACAACAGCAGCGCCATGAAGTGGGTGAGCTGATCAGTAAACTTTAGCCACAGGGGTCGGCTGGTGGGGGTGGGCAGCTCATTGGCCCCAAATTGCTCTAGGCGCTGGGCCGCCTCCCGACTAGAGAGTCCTTGGGGCGTAGTGGCCAGCGAGTCATAGACCGCTTCCACAGGTAATGTCCAAACCGGCTGATGCAGCGATGCCATAGTCTCTATACCTTTTCCCGAGCGGTATTTGATGGGATATTGGCGGCGGTGAATCTGTCCCTGTTTTACCCGTAGATTCAGGCTCCAGGTACAGTCACTCTTGGGAAAAGATCGGCACAGAATTAGGAGCTAATCGATACCAAGCTCTCGGCCCTGAACTATGGATCAAGCATGCCACGTATGAACGGCTCTAGGACACGACTTGGAAGGTTAGCCCAAGGAGTCCACTTTTGAAGCAGCGTTAACGAGGCTATGCGGGCATCAGGACCTCCAAGACCTCAGCGACGGATTGCCCTGGTCGAAGCAGGTTTTGGCCAACTGCAACAGGGGTTCGGGGTTGAGTGAGCAATCGTACAGAAAGTTACGCTAAGGCTGTACAGCTCTGTCGGCAAGGCATAGAGGCTCCTATGCCAACAACGAATAGCCTGACTCCTCAGCTAGGCTTATTGCTAGAAATGGGTGAAATCAGCCGCCTGGACTGAGGTTAGGCTACTTTTCTAAAAATGTGTCGCCAATAAAATTATCTGGTGAAAAATCTAAGTCTCTAATCCCTGGTTGACTGACAAAAAATAGATCACTAACCCTTGAACCCCTTGACTGACAAGCATTACAGGCGAGATGAAGCTATAAAACGCTCTCGATTGTCTCAAACCCTTGCTATGAGGGGCTTTGAGTAGCATCCAGGCAAACTTTTGTCAGGCAATCAGCTCTAACCCTGATGCCGCCGTTGAATAGTTGCCTGCGCGCGCAGCTAGCCAGCCAATACAAGTGAACTGAATGGGCCAAAATTGCAGCTTTGCTACTTTGGGGCCTACAAAAAAGCCCTTGGATCAGTACCGAGGGCTGAGGCGTCGTAGGAGTGTAATTTTTTGAGCGTAGCCCTATCAGGCATCGCTAGTCTATTTTTTGTGTCTTGGCCTGATGACGTCATCCTCCGCCGTTAATCGCCCCAGCCGCCCCCTACACCATGACCCCGGCGTGCTCGGGCGGCAGCCTTAGCGTAACTTTCTGTACGATTACTCACTCAACCCCTTAACAGAGAGTGACCGACAGAAGCATCGCATCCTACCCGTGGAGACTAGTATTGTCTAATCGACCCCTTGGATCCAAAATCCTAACAGTATTTCATTCTCAACAATGGGGGTTAATTCCCAACAAGCCCCACTGTTTTTGTCTCTTTCCGCCCTAAATCGCTGAAACCCTTGGTATGTCGATAAACTGTACTTGCTGAAATTACAAAAAGAGCAAGTTAAGGTTTTCAAGACTAATTTGGATCCAGTTCTGAGGTGAGTCGGTGCCGAAGCAAGATCGCCATGACCAGGCGGAAATTTGGACAGCGGACCTCTTTGAGCAGGTGATGGGGGAACTCAGCCCGAAAATGCGATCGCTCTTTTCCATCTGCTACTACACCGGCTGCCGGGTCAGTGAGGCGCGACAGCTGCGGGCGGAGGACGTGGTGGGGGAGACGCTGGTGCTGCGCAAGGCGACGACGAAGACAAAGCGGACGCGGGCGGTGCCGATTCACCCTCAGCTCAAGGTGGTGCTGGCGGCGGCAGATTTACCGAGCCGGGGGTATCTGTTTCCGGGTCGGAGTGGAGAACAGCCGATTACCCGGCAGGCTTGTGATTTGGCGTTGCGCAAGGCCTGCGACCGTCTGGGTCTGCGGGGCTACAGCACCCACAGCAACCGGCGCACCTGGGCGACGCGGCTCGATAAGGCGGGGGTGCGGCTGAAGGCGATCCAAGACTTGGGCGGGTGGTCGTCAATGGCGGCGTTGCAACGATATCTCGATGTATCGGAGGAGGAGAAGGTGGAGGCGATTTCGAAGTTGTAAATCCACTTACTACCTACGTCATAGCCCCGTCTGGAATACCAGGGTCATAATCAGGGGTTGCGCCCAACCGTTCGACCCGGTCGGGGCCAAAGACTGAAAACAGCGCAGCATCAAGGTCTGTAGGGGTATCGCCGTCAGGGCAGAAGCTGTGCCCAAATGCTCCGTAGGCACTAGAGAGTTGATGCCTCACCATATCCACGATCTGAGGGTCGCCTTCGTAGCGGATGGACTGGGCATCATTGCTGTCATCCGCATCTAGGGTGACGATCACGCCATAGGGCTCAATCTTGTAAATGTAGGTAGGCATTTTTGAACTCTAGAAAACGAGCTAACAGCGGTAGCGGCCCCCATGGGCAAGGAATGTGATCAGAACAAGCAAGTAGGCCTCGGTGGCGATCGCACCCACCCCCTACCCTGCTGATTGCTCATCAGCGCCTAAACCCTTGCCTAGCCCCTTAGCGGCGGTCAAAATCTTCAGCACCAGCAGGGCAAACTGACGCCCAGAGTCCTCGTTATCCAGCACTTCTAGCGAAAGCTTTTCGTGGTCGGTCATCGCGTCGAGCACCGTATCAACCACCCGTTTCGGAAACAGGCCGTGCATCACCTGGTCTGGGGCGTGGTTATTGACCTGGGCCATCACGTCATCTTGGCGGCTGATGCGCTCGGCAATAGTGTGGAGAAACTGTAGCTGGTCGTCGTCGCCGACCTCTGCGCCAAACAGATCGTTCAAGGCCTGAATGATTTCCGACAGGCGCTGTTTCTCGGGGTCGTGGGCTTTGCCGGTGCCAATATCGCTTCCCGGCTTCAGCGGATACTCCCCTTCATTTTCGGCCAGCCGCAGCTGCTGCTCGGCCCGCTTGGTGAGACGATAGTGGGTCAGCTCCAGTTCTGAGATGTCTACATCCTCTTGCTCTAGGCGATCGCGCCGCAGCAGGGGGTGGAGGTGCTTGGCATAGACGCAGAGCTGCTCTAGTTCTGGGTCTTCGTAATCGACGATCTGCGATAGAAACTCGTAGAGCCGCACAAAGCTCTGGAGATTCTTTTTGAACAGGTCAAGCTGGTCGATCTGTTCGCCCGCTGCGCTTAGCTCGTGGTCGGCTTGTTTGAGGCTGGCGCTGTTGCCCTGGACGGTGCGTTTCTGCTCTAGGGCCTGGCGGCGGGCGGCTTCGGCAGCGGTGTAGCGCTGCTTAAAGCGGTCTACGGCGGGCTGGCAATAGTATTTGAGATTGGCGTTGGCAGCCTTGGGGTTAAAGAAGGCCAGGGCAAAGGCCTCGACTTCCTGCCAGTGGTAAATGCCTTCGTCGTCAAGTTTGCTTTGCAGGTCGTAGATGATCTGCGGGTCAGAGACATCGGCCAGTTCGGCTTTGGTGTAGTAAGGCAAAAAGGCTTCGAGGATGTCTTGGGCCTCGTTGAAAAAGTCGAGGATGAAGGTAGCTTTGCCGGGAAAGGTGCGGTTGAGGCGCGACAGGGTTTGCACGCAGTCCACGCCGTGCAGTTTCTTATCGACATACATCGCGCAGAGCTTGGGCTGATCGAAGCCGGTCTGGTATTTGTTGGCGACGATCATGATGTTGAAGTCGGCGGTGTCGAAGGCTTTGGCCAGGTCGCGCCCGTTCAGCCCGGCATTGAGCAGGCTGCTGGTTTCGGTGACTTCTTCGGGGATGACATCATCGGGGGGCACGCTGCCCGAAAAGGCCACCAGGGGATGCACATCGGTATAGCCTTTCTCTTTGACGTAGGCTTTGAGCGCCAGCTGGTAACGCACCGCCTCTTGACGGCTGCTGGTGACCACCATGGCCTTAGCCTGCCCATTGAGCAGGTGGCGCACATGCTCTCGGAAGTGCTCGACTATCACCTCGACTTTTTGGCTGATGTTGTAGGGGTGCAGCCGCACCCAGCGGGCCAGCTTGGTGCGGGCTTTTTTAGAATCAACTTCTTCGTCGTCGCCGTTGGGATGGGCGATCTTCCAGGCGGTGGCGTAGGTGGTGTAGTTCAGCAGCACATCGAGAATGAAGCCCTCCTCAATCGCCTGCCGCATGGAGTAGAGGTGGAAGGGTTCGGGCTTGTTGTCGGCGCTGGCGGGCTGCTGGGGGTTGGGCGGGCGGCCAAACAGCTCTAGGGTTTTGGCTTTGGGGGTGGCGGTAAAGGCGTAGTAGCTGATGCGGTCGTT
>DAIPYU010000182.1:0-7319 GCA_036782635.1 Nodosilinea sp. CTOTU7353 | reverse complement strand
TATTACCTTAGTGCATTGCCCTAAGCCGATCCCTCTATCGGTAGAGTGGATGTATGGCCAGAAGTAGGGGGACAGAGTGCGATCGCAGGCTTGAACTCCACGACCAAGGTGCTAGGTGGCGCTAATTCTACGGTAAAGGCTAAACCCGTTGCCCCGACCACCCCGAAACCAGAATTAACCTGGAGGCGGCTGGAGGGGGCCGCTGTCTGGGGCTGCTGTCTGGGGCTGCTGTCTGGGGCAAACGTTAAGGTAAAAGTGGGCTATTCTAGCTACCGGGCAAAAGAATTAGAGGGAAGCTGTGGCATTCGAGGCCGCCCAAGAGCAGTTGCAGACCATGCTAGAGACCCAACGCTTTGACGCGGTGCGGGCCATGCTAATTCCGATGCAGTCGGCCGATGTGGCTGACTGCATTGACGAGCTACCTGAAACCCTTCAGGCAGTGGCCTTTCGCCTGCTGCCCAAAGACGAAGCCATTGAGGTTTATGAATATCTGTCGCCTCGGGTACAGCAGTCGCTGCTAGAAGATTTCAAAACCCCCGAGGTGCTAGCGATCATTGACCGCATGTCACCCGACGATCGCGCCCGCCTATTTGACGAACTGCCCGCCAAGGTGGTGAAGCGGCTTACCCAGCAGCTCAGCCCCGCCGAGCGCGAGGCCACGGCCCTGCTGCTGGGCTACCCCCCAGACAGCGCTGGGCGAATCATGACCTCGGAGTTTGTCGCCCTGCGCGAAACCCTCACCGTCGAGCAGGCCCTTGATCGCATTCGCCATCTGGCCGAAACCTCAGAAACCATCTACACCCTCTATGTGCTCGACAATTCTCGTCATTTAATTGGTGCGCTCTCGCTGCGCGACCTGGTGGTGGCCCAGCCTGAGCGCACCCTGCAAGACCTAATGCAGCGAGAAATCGTCTATGTACACACCGACACCGACCAAGAGGAAGCGGCGCGGATGATTCAGCGCTACGACTTCTTGGCGCTGCCTGTGGTTGACCGCGAGCAGCGTCTGGTGGGTATTGTCACCATTGACGACCTGATGGATGTGCTAGAAGCCGAGGGCACCGAAGACATCTACACCGCTGGCGGCGTCCAGAGCGGCGGCGAAAACTACTTTCAAACCAACCTGATCACCGTGGCCCGCAAGCGCGTGGTGTGGCTGTTCATCGTGCTGGTAGCCAACACCGGCACCATTGCGGTCATTCAAAGCCAAGAGGCCCTGCTAGAAGAGGTGGTGTTGCTGGTAGCTTTTATTCCATTGCTGATCGACGCCGGGGGCAATGTGGGGGCGCAGTCGTCCACGGTCGTTATTCGCGGCCTCAACACCGATGAAGTGCGGTCATCTCAAATGGTCAAGATTATCTGGCGAGAAACCCTGGCTGGGGCAATACTCGGGGTACTGCTGGGCGTCGCCGTCACCCTCTGGGCCTACTGGCCCCAGGGCAATTGGGGGGTGGCCCTGTCGGTGGGGCTAAGTCTGGTGGGCATTTCAATCCTGGCATCCCTGGCAGGGTCGGCACTACCGTTTCTGTTTAAAGCCCTCAAGTTTGACCCGGCGCTGATGTCGGCCCCATTTATCACCACGGCAGTAGACGTGCTCGGAGTGCTGATCTATCTCAACGTAGCCCGCGTCATTCTCGGGATTTAAGGGAGGCGGTTTGCGGTTCACGGCAGGCGGTGTACAGTGTACGGCTGAACCGTGAACCGTACACCGCAAACCTAATACCCAAAACCCGCAAACCGCAAACCGCAAACCGTACACCGCACACCCCTCCCCCCCATGCCCCATCCCACAGCCATTGTCCTGCTCTCCGGCGGCCTCGATTCGGCCACTGCTGCGGCCCAGGCGATCGCCGACGGCTACGGGGTGATTGCCCTGTCGTTTAACTATGGCCAGCGGCACCAGCGAGAGCTAGAAGCGGCTAGGGCGGTGGCGGGTCATTTTGCGATCGCCGATCACCACTTCATCGACGTCAACCTGGCCCAGTGGGGAGCATCTTCCCTCACCGACCTGAGCCAAACGCTACCTCAGGATGGCATTGAGGCGGGTATTCCCTCCACCTACGTGCCAGGGCGCAACACGGTGTTTATTGCTCTAGCCCTGGCCCTGGCCGAGGCCAAGGGAGCCGAAGCTATTTACCTGGGCATCAACGCGGTAGATTATTCCGGCTATCCCGACTGTCGGCCTGATTATCTTGCGGCATTTCAGCAACTGGCGCAGCTCTCGTCTAAGGCCGGGCTAGAGGGTCACGCGCCCAAACTGGTTGCCCCTTTAGTCATGGATTCTAAAGCGGATATTGTGCGCCGGGCGGTGAAGCTGGGGGTGCCGATTGAGCAAACCTGGTCGTGCTACCAGGGCGGTGCAGAGCCCTGCGGGCGGTGTGATTCTTGCCGAATTCGCGATCAAGCCCTGGTTGACGCGGGATACCCTCAGTTAGCGACCTCGGGCTATGGCACGTTTAATTGCGCTCCCTAGACAACGCTACTTGTTGCTTTTCTATATCGTTCGCGGAGCGACTCAAACGCCATGCTGCTCTGGTGAACGCCGCAAGATGAAATTAAACTTTAGCCAAATTGTTATCTGGCTTACCAAATCGCAGCCAGGTTGAACACTAGATTGCCTATGGGATTGTGTTTCTCAATGCAGTAAACCTTCGTGACTCAACAACTCAACGTTCAACTCAGCTTCACCATCAACGGCGAACCTCTCTCTGTTAGCCAGGTTTCTCCTGCCATGACGTTGCTAGAGTATCTACGCCTCAGCGGGCGGGCGGGCACCAAAGAGGGATGCGGCGATGGCGACTGCGGTGCCTGCACCGTGGCCCTGATTGGCGAAGGGGCCGATGGACAACCCCACTACCAGGCGGTGAATAGCTGCCTAATTCCCCTGGGGGCGGTGGCGGGACGGCAGGTGCTAACGGCAGAAGGTATTACTAACTGCCACATTCCCAAAGCTGCCTTTGTCAAAGAACCCGTCACCGCCGACCAGCTCCACCCGGTGCAGGCGGCGATGGTCAAAACTGGCGGTTCCCAGTGCGGCTACTGCACCCCCGGCTTCATCATGAGCTTGTTTGCCGCCTACTACGACGGCACCCCCGACGACCTCTCGGTGGAGGGCAACCTCTGCCGCTGCACGGGCTACATCCCGATCCGCCGCGCCGCTCAGATGGTGGCCGATGCCGCAGCTCAGGATCAATTCTCCGAGCAGCTGGTCTCGGCCTCGACAGAACTTGTGCCCCTAGCCTATACCACCCAAAACAACGGCCACAGTGAGCGGTTCTACCGACCGACCCAGCTGTCAGACGTGCTGGAACTCTTGCAGCACCCCGATGCCACCCTGGTGGCTGGGGCCACGGACCTGGGACTGGAGATGAGCTGGCACCGGCAGCAGTACCCGATGCTGATTTCTCTAGAGGCGGTGGCGGAGCTCAATCAGATTCACCAAACCGATGAGTTGGTCGAAATTGGTGCGGCGGTGCCCCTCAGCCATATTGAGACCAACCTGCACGGGGTGTTTCCCAGCCTAGATGAGATGATTCACTGGTTTGCCGCCCGCCAGGTGAGGAACCGAGCCACCCTGGGCGGCAATATTGGCACGGCTTCTCCCATTGGCGACCTGCCCCCGGTGCTCCTGTCGCTGGAGGCCGGGCTGAAGCTGGCCGGGGCAGCTGGAGAGCGCACCCTGCCCCTGGCGGACTTTTTCACTGGCTACCGCCAGACCGAGCTGCAACCGGGCGAGGTAATTGTGTCGGTGCAAATTCCCAAAGCGTCGACACCGGGGACGGCGCGCCGCCTGGCCCAGGCTTATAAAATTGGCAAGCGCGGTACCGACGACATCAGCATTGTGGCCGCCGCCTTTGTGGTCGATGTGGATGGGGATAACCAGATTCTCAAGGCGCGACTGGGCTATGGCGGGGTGGCGGCAACTCCGGCCAGGGCGATCGCAGCCGAAAACTTTCTGGTCGGTAAGCCCTGGACAATGGCAACAGTGCAAGCTGTGAAGCCCCTGCTGCAAGAGGCATTCACCCCGTTGACAGATTTGCGAGGTAGCGCTGAGTACCGTAAGCGGCTGGTGGTGAATTTGTTTGAGAAATTCTTTGTGGAATTTTTTTAACTATGAACATCTGCTACGGTGCATCGCTGCGCGGATGCACCCTACGGTTGAGGGGCAAAACCAACCGATCAGGCCGAGACGAATGCGACGTGTGATTTGCTGCACACCATTAACGCCCTCTGTTGGGGCCAGCCGGTCTTTGTAGGGTGGGCAATGCCCACCGCCCCAACCGTGTGATCGCCCATCCCATGCTGTGCACCGTCAGCTTCGTGATCCTGCTCAAGGATTGTGGTGGGCAGTGCCCACCCTACCTTTCCAACCACCCCCTGCCCAAAGGGAAATCCAAAATCCCCAATCCAAATCCCCAGCGAGGTACCCCATGAGCCCAGTCGGTAAGCCTAAAAGCCACGAAAGCGCCGTTGCCCACGTCAGTGGCACGGCCGTCTACACCGACGACCAGCGCGAGCCAGCGGGGATGCTGTCGCTGTATCCGGTGATGTCTCCCCACACCAAAGCCACGATCACCAAGCTGGACATTGCCCTAGCGCTTGAGGTCGAGGGCTGCGTTACCGTGCTCACTGCCGACGACGTGCCCGGCGAAAACAACACTGGGGTGATCGTCCACGACGAGGTGCTGCTGCCCACCGATGAGGTTAGCTACTACGGCCAGGTAGTAGCTTGGGCCGTGGGTGAAACCGAAGCCGCTGCCCGAGACGCCGCTGCCAAAATTGTGGTGGAGTATGAGCCGCTGCCCGCGATTAAGACGGTGAAGGATGCGATCGCTGCCGACAGCTACCATAGCGCCCCCCAGTTCATTCGCCGGGGCGACCCCGATGCCGCTCTGGCCACCGCCGAGCACACCTTCGTGGGCGAAGTCGAAATCGGCGGCCAAGACCACTTCTACCTCGAAACCCAAGTCAGCTGGGCCATCCCCGATGGCGAGGGCAACCTGCAGCTCTACACCTCGACCCAGCACCCCACCGAAACCCAGGAGGTGGTTGCCCGCATTTTGGGCCTGCCCAAAAACCGAGTGGTCTGCACCTGCCTGCGCATGGGCGGCGGCTTTGGCGGCAAAGAATCCCAAGCCAACCCCTTTGCTTCGGCGGCGGCCCTGGCCACCTACAAAACCGGCAGACCAGCGCGGGTGCGCCTGCGTCGCCACCACGACATGCTGATCACCGGCAAGCGCCA
Organism: Nodosilinea sp. CTOTU7353; assembly: GCA_036782635.1. Lineage (GTDB taxonomy): Bacteria > Cyanobacteriota > Cyanobacteriia > Phormidesmidales > Phormidesmidaceae > Nodosilinea. Next base: position 2,077 of record DAIPYU010000182.1, on the reverse strand, counting down.
CGGTTTTCTCGGCCAGTACGAGGTGGGCTTTAACAGTGACGGCACCCTCACCGCAATGAAGACGGTGCTGACCGCTGACGGCGGCTGGAGCCTCGATCTGTCGCCCCCGGTGCTGGGCCGGGCCATGCTCCACGTCGACAACGCCTACTACGTGCCTCACCTGGTAGTGGAGGGGCGAATCGCCAAGACCAACCGGGTGTCGAACACCGCCTATCGCGGCTTTGGCGGTCCCCAGGGGATGATTGTGATTGAGGAGGTGTGCGATCGCATTGCCCGCACCCTCAATCTGCCAACCGATGTGGTGCGCGAGCGCAACTTTTACCACGGCGAGGGCGACACCAACCGCACCCACTACGACCAAGACATTGTCGATAACCGCATCGCTCGGGTCTGGCAGGAAGCCAAGCAAGGAGCCGATTATATGACTCGCCGGGCGGCGATCGCCGCTTTCAACGAAACCAGCCCCTACCGCAAGTGCGGCCTGGCCATCACCCCAGTCAAGTTCGGTATTTCCTTCAACAAAGTCACCTACAACCAGGCCGGGGCGCTGGTGCTGATCTACACCGACGGCAGCATTCAGCTCAACCACGGCGGCACCGAGATGGGCCAGGGCCTGCACACCAAAATGATCCAGGTGGCGGCTAGGGCGCTGGGGGTCAAGAGCGATCGCATTCGCATGATGCACACCAGCACCGACAAGGTGCCCAACACCTCCGCCACCGCCGCCTCCAGCGGCTCTGACCTCAACGGCCAGGCGGTGAAAAATGCCTGTGAGACCCTGCGCGATCGCATGGCCGCCGTCGCCGTGCGTATGCTAAATCTCGACGCCCCCGAAGACATGATCTTCGCCGACGACTGGATCTACTGCCGCACCTACCCCAGCGCCCGCATCGCCTTCGACGAAGTGGTGCAGCAAACCTACAGCGAACGCATCAGCCTCTCCGCCACCGGCTTCTACCGCACCCCCAACATCTTTTGGGATCCAAAGCTGGGCAAGGGTCGCCCCTTCTACTACTTCGCTTACGGGGCCGCCGTCTCTGAGGTCGAAGTCGATGGCTTCACCGGCACCTTCAAGCTGCGTCAGGTCGACATCGTCCACGACGTCGGCGAATCCCTCAATCCTCTAGTGGACAAAGGCCAGATCGAAGGAGCCTTTGTACAGGGCATGGGCTGGCTAACCATGGAAGAACTGGTGTGGGACGGCGAAGGCCGCCTGCGTACCTTTGCCCCCAGCACCTACAAAATTCCCACCATCAGCGAAGTGCCTGAGCAATTTACCGTACATATGTTAGAGCGCGCCGCCCAGGATGGCGTGATCTACGGCAGCAAAGCGGTGGGCGAGCCGCCCTTTATGCTGGCCATGTCGGTGCGGGAGGCAATCCGCGCGGCGGTGGCCGCCTTTGGTAACGCCGACTACGTGCCGTTAGCCCTACCGGCGACCCCAGAGGCGACCCTGTGGGCGATCGAGGCCGTAAAGGCGACGGTTAGCCAGGGTCAATCCGTAGAGGTTATGTCTTGACGGGGACAAATGCCGGAGATAGATAAACCACACTATGATCAGCGTAACGGCTTAAAGTTGGGCAATCAAACAGCTATGGCACTAACACCCCGCGTTGTTCAAAGCGATCCTGACATTCTAGGAGGAACTCCTGTTTTTGTTGGTACTCGCGTGCCAGTCAAAACGTTGCTAGATTACCTTGAGGCCGGAGACTCTCTAAACGTGTTTTTGGATCATTTCCCCAGTGTGAGCCGGAAACAAGCGATTGCCGCTTTGGAATTGGCAAAAGAAATGCTGATGACCTATGCGAATCCTGCTGGATGAATGTGCGCCTCGCCCATTAAAGCGGGAACTGGCTGATTACGATGTCAGTACCGTTGTTGAAATGGGGTGGTCAGGTAGAAAAAATGGCGAACTGCTGACCCTCATGCACCAATCAGGGTTCACTATTCTACTGACTACAGACCAAAATCTACGTTATCAGCAAAATTTACGCCAAGCTGGGGTGGCTGTAGTAGTTTTGGTGGCACTCAGTAATCGTTTGCCTGATCTACTGCCTTTAATGCCTGATGTTTGTCA
>DAIPYU010000181.1:0-7412 GCA_036782635.1 Nodosilinea sp. CTOTU7353 | reverse complement strand
GCATAGGTAAAGAAGGCGATCGCTCGTCCAGATGCCGATGCATTAAATACCTTCGGATTGGCCTCGATCAACTGAACGCTTTTCTCAATTTGTGTTTCCGCTTTATTAAGCTGCTCTTGTGCCCCTTCCTGGGCATCCTCCGTAGAAATGAGGTGGAGGTGAGCCAGGGCAATACTGCTATTTAATAGCGCTTGTTTCAATTCAGGGCTATTGCCTGTAAAGTCGGTAAACGACAAACCAATCTGTTCTTCCGCATCTCTGGCGGCTTCTGGCTTGCGGTTGTCTAGCCTTGGCTTGTGATACCCATATAGTTCGCCCACTAGGCTGGAGAGTTCATTCACCGTAGCAATATGGGCGTTGATGGCTAGCACAGCTTCTTGTGCCTGAGCTAAGTCGGCCTGCGCTTGGCCAGCTTGTTTTCGAGCGTCTTGTTCCGCTCGTTTCGCCTGGGCTACGGCAGTATCAGCATCGGCCAAGTTTTGCTCAAGCTGCGCCAGTAATGTCTGCTGTCCCTCGGCCTCCTGCTCGGTTTGTTTGAGTCGGTCAAACACGGCTTGGCGCTGGGCTTCAACGGTGTTTAGAGTCTCCTGACTTTGGGCAAGTTTTTCGTTCGCCGCAGCAAATTCATCGCGAGCTTGAGTCAGATCTTGAGCAACTTGTTCTTTTTCTTGTTGAATTTGGGCTAACTCTTCTTTTGCCTCTTCACGCTCCTGAGTTGCTTCACGCAACTGAATGCCTGAATCCACCGCCAATCCTCCCAAAACCAGGGCAGCGACCAGCGCCCCGCCCAACACCAAACTCCCACGACGAATCTTCTGCTGAGCCTGCCGATTTGCTTCTGCCTGAATCTGCTTAGCGGCTTCGGCGGCTTCCCGTGCCTGCTTCTCCCGTGCCAGTTCAGCTTCCTGTTCCTTGGCAACAATTTCTTCTTCTCGCTGTCGGGCACGACTGGCCGCCAAAAATTCCCGATCCTCAGCACTCAGGGTAGCTTTCTCCTCAGCCCACTGCTCTGCCTCTACTAATGCTCCACCCCTCAACAGCCGAGAGCTGTCCATCTTGCCAGAGGCAACCCAGGCGCGAAAGCTCTCTGAGTAGGGTCGCAGCTTTTGAAGTTCGGCGTTAATCCAGTCTTCGTCAAAAACCGCGACATAGATGGGGTTATATACCCGCAACTGGCGATCGCGCTTTACCACCAGGCCTGAAAGCTGTAGCTCTCGTTCTTCCGGTTGGTTCTCTGCGGGCAGATCGCCCGCTTGCCGAATCGATCGATACAGCTCCAGCAAATACCCGGCTGTCTGCTCATCATCCAGCAGCCGCTTGCGAATCGTTTTCAGGTGTTCTTGGTGGTCTTGAGATTCCCAGTTCTCAATTAGGCGAGAGGTCACCAACTGCTGAACTTGGGTCGCTTCGTTACCCGCAGAGATTTCAGCATTGGAGTCTGCCACCAGCTGACACAAGCGCTGGGTCAGAAACGGCTGTCCGCCTGTCCAGTGCAAAATCTCCCGCAAAATGGCTTCGGGTTGTTCTGCTTTGCCTGCCAATCCAGCCGCCAGCGGCAACGCCTCTTCAAACTCAAAGCCCTTTAGGTCAATGCTTTCGCCAATGTTAAAAGGGGTACGCTTGGCATCTCCAATTAGCTCAGAGGGGGCGGCAACCCCCAGCAGGGCAAAGGTCAGCCGTTCATAGTCAGGGTTCTCCGCCCGTTTGTTGTAACAAGCGCGAATCAGGGCAAAAAAGTCGTCGGTAAAGGGTAGGCCCAGGGTGCTGTCGATTTCATCAATGAAAACAACAATGGGGCGCTCAGTGCTGGGCAGCAGCACCGTCTCGATGAATTCTTCCAACCGTTCAACTGGGGCGATAAAATCTCGCTCCTTCAGCCAGCTCCGAAAGGCTGAACGCTCCAGCAGGCCAAACCGCCGATTGAGCTGGTTGATAATGCCGTCGTACCACTGAGCAGGCTTATTGACCTGGCTATCTTTGGCCGAAAAGTCGATGATGATACCGGCCCAGCCGTCGGCCTGCAACTTGGCCAGGGTTCTCACCATCAGGCTGGTCTTGCCCATCTGGCGAGAGTTCAAAACGTAGCAAAATTCCCCCGCTTGCAGCGCTTCGTAGAGGTCGCGATCGCTCTTCCGCGTCACATAAGACGGCACATCCTGCGGCAACGCACCGCCCACTTTGTAGAACGCACTGGGATCTGCGCTCATAGCGTCATCCTCAATCGCGAGTGAAAATAGGGCCGATAGAGGCTCTCATGGCGCAGCACCACATCGTTGCCCTGAAGGTTAACCAAACCCATGCCATTTAGCTTAAACGCCAGCATCGATTTCAGCGTCACCGGGTTCCCAGACATGATCACCTGCTCAAAAGCCTTGGCCAACTCAGGATGCTGCTGTAGATTCCACAGATGTCGCCGCAGGTGCTCGCCAAAAATTCCGGCATCCGTGGGGGCTGCTTGGAGCAATTGAGCCAGAGTCAAGTCTTGCTGAGCAATGTGATATAACGCCAGCCGGATCAAATACGGGTGCCCCCCCACCATGGCCATCAAAGCCTCAACCTCTGCTTCGCTCCAATTCAGGCCATGCTTATCCACCAAATCCAACACCTGAGCCGACCTAAACTCCGGCAACTCCACCGCCAGACCCACGTTAAAGGGCGATACATTGCTTTCTAAGACTACGTAGGACTCTGTGGAGTGGGCGATCGCCAGCTTGAACTTGGCCCAGGTACTATCCACCTTGGCCTTCTCATTCCACGAGCGCAGCAGGGTCAGAAATTCCTTTGACACTGCTTCGTAAGGAAACAGCCGATCCAGCTCATCCAGGCCCAAAAATAAAGACCTGTCGATCTTCGAGAGAATGTGCTCTTCAAAAAAGTCAGTACAGTTCTCCTTGGGGCCAAACAGTTCCTCATCCCAAAATTCTGTCACCTGGCGGGGAGAAAAGCCCAACTTGCGGCTGACTAACGCACACAGGCGTTTAAGAAATAGGCTGGAATCGGTAAAGGTGCGCTCATCGGTCTCTAGAAAGTCTACTGTCACCGTTTGGTAGCCAAGTTCGGTAGCCCGGTCGCGAATCCGGGCCAGCAGGGAAGTCTTGCCCATTTGGCGAGGGGCTTTGACCCGCACCAACCCACCCCGATGCTCAATCTCTTGAAGACAGCGAGTATCCCAGGGTTCGCGCCGAATGTAGAACTTAGAGTCTAGCGGCATGGTGCCGCTGGGCAGCTCCAAATCTGCCACTGGCAGGGGTGGCCGTTGATGGGAGGGAGGGATGATCTCAGGCCCATCGCTTTCTGTTGCCGGGGCCGGGGCGTCACCAGCATTGATCAACGCGAGAAAATCCTGCACCAAAGCCGCCGTATCTGCTGGCCCCTGCCAGGTTTTTTGCTGTATGGTCTGCAACACGCTCCGCAGCTCAGCGTTAAGCGGGTCATCTAGGGGCAGGTTCACCCGCACCGGCAAGATCACCGGCTTACCCAGCTGGTCTCGCAGACGCTTAGCCGTTCGGACTTCCCCCGCTACCATGTCGCTGGTGGCCGATCGCTCAGACAGCAACAGCAAGAAGTAATCGCAACGCTTCAGCTCCTGGTCAATGCGGTTGACCCAGTTTTCTCCCCAGTCGATGCTCTCTGCCGCCATGAACGGTTCATGGCCTGCGGCCTGTAGCTGGTCGTGGAAGGCTTGGGCCAGGCTGACATCGGGCTCTTGCGATCGATAGCTGATGAATACCCGAGCCTTATATTCTGAAGCGGATGCGCTGTCGTCAGGTCGAGCCAGTATTGACCCAAGCACTTCTTCCACCTTCTCTAGCCCGCAGCCGATCGCGCTTTCGGCCCAGGTGAGCAAAGCCATCACCCGATCGGCAGGAGGCGCTGACGCGGTTGGAACATTCCCCGGCGCGGGCTTGAGCGCAAAAATGACTTGGTCAAGCTGTGGCCCCGGCAAAGCCGAAAGCCGCTGAGCCAGCTGGAGTCGTTGGGAGGAGTCGGGGAAGCCTATCACAACGAAATGAGGCCATAAGGGAAGATGATTGCCATCTAATATAGCCTGGTTTCTCTAGCGACTTAATCTTCCAACCTGAGTTCGAGACAAGAGAAATCCTTGGGCAAACGGAGTAGCGCTACCCCCTCAACCGCTTCTGCAATGAGATCTATAAATGGGATCTCAATCAAATGTCCTGGTTGAGCTGAGGTAAGATTTCAAATCTATACCTTCAGATACATGATTGAAAAAGTTTGACCACTTAAATTAAATTATCCGAAGGTAGATGTCTAGCCTAATCGGCGCTTAGTTGGTGGAAAGCCTCGGTTAAATAGCTCTGGCAAACAGCTCTGGGGCTGCTGCCTAGTGCATGGTAGGGCTGGTTTTAGAGTGCCGCGCAGTTTTCACGCGGCTTTTTTCACGCGGCTGATTGCGCCATTGCGCCCGCACTTGTGTCAGGACTAAGGTGACTTCTGGGAAATGATTTCCTGAAGAGGATCAAAGGCTGACTATCCCAGTCTGCTTTAGCAGACTTTTGCTATGGGCCAGGGAGTGAACTCTCTGGTGGTTGTGGCTGGTGGAGCCCAGGCCAGTATTGAAGCCGTTTTAGACTCCTGCTGGGCTCAGGCCAAAACATTAGACCCTCGGCTAGAGGTGTTGGGTTGTTGAGTCAAATCTGCTGAGTTAAATCGGTGAGGTAGAGAAGCTAGGCCAGCGGGTTGGGATTGAGCTGACGGGTTTAAACGCTGCTGACAGGCAATTGTGATGATTTTCAACCGACTTCGCTTGCGACCTATGGCCTATGGCATTGCGGTGCTCAGCGTGGTTACAGCCCTGCTGCTGATGGGGCTGCTCAATCCTATATCAAGCATGGTCGTAACCCCATTTCTGCTGTTTTTTGGGGCGGTGGTTGTGGCTGCCTGGTGGGGAGATATTGAGGCGGGGCTGCTGGCTACGCTGCTCTCGGCCTTAATTGCCTGGTACCTGTTTATGATGCCTGCTTACAGCTTTGCGCTGAGAACCCCTGTCGCCGTGCGGCTGGTGGTATTTGTGTTTCAGGGTTTTGCCATTAGCGCCATGGTTGGTCCCTGGCGTACCACTCGACAGCGCTTGACCAACAGTTATTTAGAGCTGCAAGCCAGTGAGCGATCGCTCAGCCACACCAACCAGTGGATCACCGCCATTTTAGAAAGCATTACCGAGGGGTTTTATGCTTTAGATTTGCAGTGGCGGTTTATCTACGTCAATCCCCAGGCCCAGCGCTTGCTCAAGCGCCCCCTCGACGCTCTAATCGGCCAATCAATCTGGGAGGTGCTGCCTGAGCTAAACGGCACCACTATGGGGGCAACCTTTAGGCGGGCGATGGCGAGCCGAAAGCCGGTGGTGGTCGAGACACCGGGGGTGGTGTACCCCGAGCGGCTGTTTGAAATGCACATGAACCCGATGGTCAATGGGTTGGCCATCTATTTTCGCGATCTGACCGACCAAAAAAACGACGCCCGCCAGCTTGAGCAGCAGATGCAAATGCTGAATCTGGCTAACGACAGCATCATCATTCGAGACCTAGAGAGCGCCACGATCACCTACTGGAACCAAGGGGCGGTCCGTCGCTATGGCTGGTCGGCGGCGGAGGCGATGGGGCGGTCGGCCTCAGACTTGCTCAAGACGGTGCTGCCCGACCCCCTAGAGACCATTCATCAGGTGATTTTGCAGCAGGGCCACTGGACTGGAGAACTGAGGCAGACGACCCGCCAGGGCAAAGAGGTGGTGATGAACAGCCGCTGGACTCTACAACAAAACCCCGACGGCAAAGCCGATGCCATTTTAGAAATTAACTACGACGTGACTGAGCAAAAGCAGGCCGAGGCCGCCCTGCGCAGCAGTGAGCTACACTTTCGCACCCTGGCCAACTCGATGCCACAGCTGTTTTGGACGGCCCAACCCGACGGCCAGCTGGAGTATTTTAACCAGCGCTGGTACGACTACACTCAGCTGACCATGACCGAGAGCCTGGCGGGGGGCTGGCTCTCGGTGGTGCACCCAGACGAGCGAGATCGCTCTCAGGCAGCCTGGGCCGAGGCGCTGCAAACCGCCCAGCCGTTGACCCTAGAGGCCAGACCGCAGCGGGCAGCGGATGGTCAATATCGTTGGCATCTGGTGCGGGCGTTTCCGCTGCTCGATGACCGGGGTCAGGTGCAGCGCTGGTTTGGCTCGTCGACCGATATCCATGACCAGCGGATGGCCTTGGCGGAGCGCGATCGCGCCCTGGCCCAAGAGCGCTTGGCCCGCTCTGAGGCCGAGGCCGCCAACCGGATCAAAGACGAATTTTTAGCCACGCTCTCCCACGAGCTGAGAACGCCGCTCAACCCGATTTTGGGCTGGCTGGCGCTGATGCGATCGCGTCCCCTAGACGAAATCACCCGCGCCCGCGCCATCGAAACCATCGAGCGCAACGCCAAAACCCAGGCGGAGCTGATCGAAGACCTGCTCGATGTCTCGCGGATTTTGCGGGGCGAGCTGCGGCTCGACATTCAGACCGTCAACCTGGTCAGCGTGATCAACGCTGCCCTAGAGACGGTGCAGCTCTCTGCCCAGGCCAAGGCTATTGACCTGCGGGCCGACTTTGAGCCAGATGTGGGGCCAGTCGCAGGTGACTACAACCGGCTCCAGCAAATTGTCTGGAACCTTTTGGCCAACGCCATTAAGTTCACCCCTGAGGGGGGTGAGGTGGTGGTCAGGCTGTGTCAAGATCATCACTATGCAGTGGTGGAGGTGCACGACACCGGCCAGGGCCTCAGCGCCGATTTTCTGCCCCACGTGTTTGAGAGCTTTCGCCAGGCCGACAGCAGCAGCAGCCGTCGCCATGGAGGTTTGGGCCTGGGCCTGGCGATTGTGCGCTATCTCACCGAGCAGCACGGCGGCGAGGTGGTGGCGATTAGCCCCGGCCCAGGTGAAGGTTCGACCTTTGCGGTGCGGCTGCCTGTGCACGAGGCGGCACTGCTGCCGCCCGAGCCTGACAGAGCCCTCAGCACCGCCGGGCTGGCGGGGCGCATCGCCCTGGTGATCGACGACGATCGTGATTCGCTAGATCTGCTGACGATCTCGCTACAAAACTACGATATGGAGGTGCTCACGGCCAGTTCGGCCCAGGCGGGTCTGCAACTGGTCGAGCAGCATCACCCCGATGTGGTGATCAGCGACATCGGTATGCCCGACCAAGACGGCTACATGCTGATTAGGGCGCTGCGGCAGCGCCCTGAGGCCGAGGGGGGGAGCACCCCAGCGATCGCCCTGACCGCCTACGCGGGCGACAAAAACCGCGATCGCGCCCTGGCCGCTGGGTTTCAGCGCCATCTGACCAAACCCGTCGACCTACAAGAACTAGGCCAAACCCTGGCCGAACTGATCGCTCAGTAAAGGGGAAGGGGGG
>DAIPYU010000180.1:2709-7546 GCA_036782635.1 Nodosilinea sp. CTOTU7353 | reverse complement strand
TACCAGCATTTACCAAAGCCAGACTTCTGGTTATCCTAGAGCATTCGGCGGCAACCCTGTGGGCTCACCTCGGCGATCGCACTGTTCCTCTCCATCATCGTCACCCTTGAGGCATGTCCTTGGAAACCCCTCCCCCCAGCTCTCAGCCCCTAGACGCGTCTGAGGAAATTACCGCCGGGAGCCTGCTAGAACGTTACGCCGTCGGTGAACGAGACTTTCGCGGTATTCAGCTGATCGGCGCTGACCTCAGTCAGCAAAACCTTAGCGGAGCTAACTTTCGGCAGTCTAATCTGCAAAACACCAGCTTTCGCGGGGCCACCCTGGTGGGGGCCAACTTTCGCGAGGCCAAGCTCACCGACGTCGATTTTGAGCAGGCCACGCTGATCTTAGCCAACCTGATTGGGGCCGACATCGCCGATGGTCGTCTGGTGCGGGCCGACCTCAGCGAAGCGGGCATGCGCAGCGCCAACCTGGTGCGGGCCGACCTCAGCGAGGCTATCCTGCGCGAGACCAACCTCAACGAGGCCGTGCTCGACCATGCCACCCTGGAAGGGGCGGTGCTGAGCGAGGCCAGCCTGAGTCGGGGCCGGCTGCTGGCCGCCAACCTCAGCCACGCCAATCTAGAACAAGCCAACCTGACCAGCGCGCTGATGAACCGCGCCATTCTCAAAAACGCCATCTTGGTAGGGACAATATTTACCGGAGCCACCCTAGAGGGAGCCGACTTTCAAGAGGCCGACCTGAGTCGGGCCAAGCTCACCAGCACCAACCTGGTCAACGCCAACCTGTCGGCGGCCAATCTGCGGGGGGCCAACCTGAGCTGGAGCTCGCTGCGGGGGGCCAACCTGCGCGGCGCGACCCTCTACCGCACTCGCCTGAGTTGGTCAAACCTGAGCGGGGCCGACCTCACCGACGCGGTGATGATCAACGCCAAACTCGACTACACCAACCTACGGCGCACCGATGTGCACGGCGCAACCATGCCCGATGGCTACACTATGGGGCCAAAGGATGAGGCCTAGTACTGGCTCGCAGAAATAGGACATCCCTACTGGGGTGTCAGGTGCTAGATGTCAGGTTTAAGGGACGGTTGGCTGATTTATGCCGCAGAAGACTAGGGCGTCGCCTGGTTGGGTTTGCTGCGGTGGGCTTGCATCGGCGCAGTGGGCATTAAGAAGGGCAAATACACCGCCGTCAGCGACGGGGGAGTGGTGCGTAGATAGGTCACCATCTGGCGCTGCACCGCCTGAAACTGATCTTGAATGGCCTTGGCCTCCAGATGCAGGAGTGAGGGCAGATAACTGCCCAGCCCAGCCTGGCGGTGCAGAGTTTGGTGTAGCCGGGGCCAGCTGGCCAGGCCATCGGGCACCGTCTGGGTCAGACGCATGGACAGCGTAGTGGTCGAAAAATCCGTGACGCTGCTGGGGTCAAGGGCCGAGGCGTAGTCCTCGGCTTCGTCGGTTTGCTGCATCACAAAGCTCAAGCTGACCCCCTGCACAAAGGCCCGCAGGGAGGTCGTGGTGGCATCGGGTAACTCAGGCATAAAGGGAATGCGGGCCAGGTCGGCGTTGAGGTTGTTGGGGTCGCCCACGCTCAGGTGAGACCCGCCCAGCATGGTCAATAGGTGCTTGGTGCCAGACAGCTGCATAAAGGGGCGCAGCTGCTGGCTGGCCATGGGGGTGACGGTGTCGTGGGTGCCGGCCAGCATTAGGGTGGGCACCCGCACCCGGCTCAGCCCCGCTTCGCCAAACAGTAGGCCGGTCAGGGGGTTGGCCACCATTAGCTGGGTAATGCGGTCGTCGCGCAGGTTGGCGTACTTGACCGGCAGGTCGAGGGCGGCGCACTGAAGCCAGTCGGCCGGGGAGAGATTGACCGGGTTGAGGGTCTGGCAGTATGACTCCAGCGATCGCAGATCGAGTGCCGCCCCGGCCAGGGCCAGGCCCGTGTAGCCCCCCAGAGAATGGCCAATGAAGCTCACTTGCTCAGTGTTGAGGCGATCGCGCAGGCTGTAGGAATGGCGATTGAGCTTCTCTAGGCGATCCAGCACGTAGGTGATGTCGCGGGGGCGATCTAGAAACTCGGTGGCGGGCAAAACGCGGCTCTGGGCGGCAGCCTCGGCTAGGTCTTCGAGGGCAATGTCATCTGGGAGAATGTCGTCTGGGGGTAGCGAGAGCAGGGCCGAGACGTTGCTGCCGGGGTGCTCTACCGACACCACCGTCAGCCCGTGGGAGGCCAGGTGCTTGGCCAGATAGGCAAAAAACCTGCGGTCGGCCCCAAATCCGTGGGAGATCACCACTAGGGGGCCGTGGGTGTCTTTGCTCCAATAGATATCGACGGGAATGCTGCGATCACGGCTGTGGTCGCGCAGCACCAGCTCCCAGCGCTCCACCTGGGAAGACCCAGCGGTGAAGGGGTCAGTGCCCGACAGCGGCAGCGGTTCAGAGTCCTCTGGCTCGGGGGCCTCTGGCTCGGGGGCCTCTGGCTCGGGGGCCTGGCGCAGCACTCGGCTCAGGGCTTTGCTTTCCATCTGGGCCAGGCGAAACTGAGAGGCCAGGCTCAGGAGGGTGCCCACGTTGATCTCAAGGGTGTCGGGGGGCATGGCCTGCAAAATGCCCAGCAGGGTCAGCCCCGACTCAGCAGCTGAGACCTGTTCTAGGGTGACTCGCAGGTCTTCTGCCGCCAGGTTAGGGGCGATCGCCCGCAGGGTATCGAGCAGCTGGGCACCGCTGGGGCTGCGCAAAATTTCGTCTAAAATCACCTGACCGACCTCAGGTTCCAGGCTGATTTCGCCCTGGAGCGCCTCTTGCAGGCCGGTGGTGAGCAAGGGCCGGTACAGCCGCAGCGACCCCGGCACCTCGCCCGTGGTGGCAAAGTGCTGCAAATCGTCAAGGCTGACAGTCTGAGAAAACCGCCCCAGCCGCACCGTCACCGACTCTGCCGCCGGGGCCGGGGGCGTCAGGACTAGGCTACCCGCCAGCAGCGTCACCAGGGCAAAGCTACCTCGCGGCAACGGAGCCAGCAGTTTTTTAAGGCGACGAAGCCCGCTAACGCAAAATAGTTTAGATCGCACGGCAAGACGGCAAGAACGGGGGCCAAGAGCAGGGGCAGAGACAGCGGAGCTTCACAGGGTCAAATGCTGGGCGAGGAATGACTTCACTGTACCCATTCATCCTTAATTCGTTAACTAAATCTATTAGTTAACTTAATCTAAACGACAGCCCCACGGGTTTGTGAGGTCTGATCGTCAAGTTTCTTTGCGATCGCCCTAGGGAAGTGGCCTTGGGGGTGACCGCACCAGAGATCGCCTAACCGAGGGGGTAGGCGATCTCCTCTGTCGGCTGGGTGGTGGTCACGGGCCGGTGGACAGGGTGATGACAAATATTTTAAACAACATCTTTGGCCTTCAGGGGCGACAATCCGCAAAAACCTGCCCACCTTTAAAGTAAGAGCCTGTAAGGTAAAAGCTAGCCCTTCCAACAGGTGGTGCCATGACAGACAACGAACCATCGCCCAGAAACAACTTTCTCTTCCCTCGCAGCAAATATTGGGGCGAGTTTACGCCGCAGCAGCTGGCCTTTAACGCCAACCTGCAGGAGTTTGCCCAGCGGGTGTCGTTTGTCTGCAACCTGGAGACCGGCGGCAAAATGTCCGCCGATGATGCCTACGACGAAATCAAGCGGCTGTGGAAAGACCTGAAGAAATCAAAGGCCAACCTGATCGACGCCGAAGCCGCATCGCCGCCGGAGCTGCCGCCGGAGGAGTAAGTGGGTAAATGATTAAGTGTGTGGGTGACTGGGCAAGGCTTTTGGGCCAATATAGAGAAAATCTTGCCGCTGGTCACCATGCCCACCATCACCCTTCGCCACCAGCAAATCACTGAGGTGGGCTTTGCCGCCACTGTCATCATTGACGGGCAGACCCAGTACTCCGTCACCATCGGCGACCCCTTCACCGAGCAGCAAGAGCGGGAGCTAGAGTTTTACTTTGAGCAGTGGATTCGCTTTCCCTTCGACAACCAGGTGATTGCTCAGCGGGCAGGGGCCAGCGTGCAGACCTACGGCGAAAGCCTGTTTGAGCAAATCTTTGGCGATCGCCGCGTCTACGCCGACTACACCAAGGCTTGCAGCAGCGGCATCAGCCAGCTCCAGATTGAGATTGAAGGCGATTCCCCCGACTTTCAAGCCCTGCACTGGGAGGCGCTGAAGGACCCCGACCACCCCACCCCCCTGGCCACCGAGGCAATCTTCACCCGCAAGCGGTTCCGCGCCGGGGGCACCCCTACCCTGGCCCTGCACCCCAGCCCGGTGATCAACCTGCTGGTGGTCACCGCCCGCCCGAATGAAGAATCTGACGTGGGCTATCGCACCATCTCGCGCCCGCTGATCGAGGCCATCCACCAGGCGCAGTTGCGGGTAAAGGTGGAAATTTTGCGCCCTGGCACCTACGAGGCGCTTTCACAGCACCTGGAGGGCAAAGCCGGACAGTACCACATCGTCCACTTCGACGCCCACGGCGGGCTGATGACCTACGACCAGTTTGAGGGCGGGGTGACCAACGACCGCTATCTGTACCGCGCCCGCTACGGTCGCCCAGAGATGGAGCGCTACAGCGGGCAAAAGGCGTTTTTGTTCTTTGAGGGGGATGAGAAAGGTAAGGCCGACCCGGTGGAGGCGGAAGAACTGGCGGCGCTGCTGACGGCAAAGGGAATCCCGATCTACATTTTGAATGCCTGCCAGTCGGCGAAGCAGGTGAAGGCAGCATACGGGCAGACCCACCCCTACCCCTCCGAGGAGGGGACGGAGGCAGAGACCCACCCCTACCCCTCCGAGGAGGGGAC
>DAIPYU010000180.1:0-2609 GCA_036782635.1 Nodosilinea sp. CTOTU7353 | reverse complement strand
GGAGACCCACCCCGACTCCTCCCGGTCGGGGACAGAATTGCTCCAAAATACTGAGACCAGTTTGGGCAGTCGGCTGATGGCGGCTGGCGTGCAAATGGTGGTGGCGATGGGCTACTCGGTGACGGTGACCGCCGCCCAGGTGATGATGGAAAAGCTCTACGCCGAGCTATTTGCCCAAAAGGGCATCCCCGAAGCGATTCGGCTGAGCCGCAAGGAGCTGTATAACCGCAAAGAGCGGCGAGTGTACTTTAACCAACGGGTGCCCCTGGAGGACTGGCTGCTGCCCGTGGTCTATGCCAATGGCCCGGTAGACCTGAAGCTGCGGGAGTTTGCCCCCGGCGAAAAGGCCGAGTACCTGAGCCAACGTGCCCAACGCTACCGCTTCGAGGCTCCTACCTACGGCTTTGTAGGGCGGGATCTAGAGATTTTGAAGCTGGAGAAGGGGCTGCTGCGGCACAATGTGCTGCTGGTGCAGGGCATGGGCGGCACGGGCAAAACCACCCTGCTGAACTACCTGCGCGACTGGTGGCAGACCACCCACTTCGTCAAGGAGGCGTTCTACTTTGGCTATGACCAGGCGGCCTACACCGTGCAGGCCATTCTCCGCACCATCGGCAAGGCTCTTTACCCCGACCCCGACGCCTTTGCCGCCTTCGAGGCCATGCCCCCCGCCGCCCAACTGGAAGATGTGGCCGACCACCTGCGTGCCCAGCCCTACGCCCTGATGCTCGACAATCTGGAGTCGGTGACGGGGCAGGCGCTGGCGATTCAAAACACGCTGCCCGAGGCGGAACGGGAGACCCTGAAGCAGTTTTTGCAGCGGCTGGTGGGGGGCAAAACCAAGGTGGTGCTGGGGTCGCGCAGCGACGAGGGCTGGCTGGCGGCGGCCTACACCCACGAGGGCAAGGCCAATGTCTACGCCCTGGGCGGCCTGGACCCAGAGGCCCGCACGGAACTAGCAGAAAAAATCTTGGCGGCCTAGGTGCAAGACCCCCAGCGCATTGCCGCCCTGCGGGTAGATGCCGACTTTAAACGGCTGATGGGGCTGCTGGCGGGCTACCCCCTGGCGATGGAGGTGGTGCTGGCCAACCTGACGCGGCAAAGCCCAACGGAAATTTTGGCGGCGCTAAATGCGGCGGATGTGGGTTTGAACGTGGGCGGCGATGATAGGACGAACAACATCCTGAAATGTGTGGACTATTCTCACAGCAATCTGTCGCCCCAGGCGCAAAAGCTGCTGGTGTGTTTGGCCCCGTTTAATGGCTTCATCGACCGGGCCGATTTAGAGAACTACGGCAAACAGCTCCAACAGCGAGAACCCTTTGCGGATTACGACTTCAGCCAATTCGATGGGGCGGTGCAGGAGGCGATTAACTGGGGCCTACTGTCGGGTATCAACATTGATGGATCCCCCCTAGCCCCCCTTGAGAAAGGGGGGGAACGATTGCTGACGTTTCAGCCTATCTTTCCCTACTTCCTTCGCACGAAGCTGAATGACCTGGATGCCGCCACCCGCGATGCCCTTTACGACGGCTTTAAGGCCCACTACCAGGGCTTGGCAGGTAACTACCAGCAGTGGATGGCCTCCAAAGACCCCAACCAGCGGCAACTGGGGCTACTGTTCTGTCGGTTGGAGTATGAGAATCTTTATGCGGCGTTGAAAATGTGTCTTGAGAAGCAACAAAGCATCAATACTTTTTTCTGCTTATTTGACTTCCTGCGCCTAACTCAAGATATTCAAGGTGCAACACACCTTGCAGAATTTGTCTGCAAGGTGCAGAAAACCTATCCACTAGATGTTCGTGTCGGAAAAGTTGGTCTTGAGATTGTTATGACCCTGGATAGACTGGCCTATTGCTATATGTCTACCCAAAATTATGAAAAGGCTAGATCAACCTACAAGAATATCCTGGATATTACATCTCAGCTTCAAAAAGTATCTGAAAATATAATCAAGGGCGGTCTTACCAGTATTTACCACCAGTTGGGCAATGTGTCCTATCTACTGCGGGAGTATGAGCAGGCGCGATCGCACTATCAGCAGGCCCTCGATATCTATATCGAATTCAACGACCGCTACAGCCAAGCGGGCACCTACCACCAGTTGGGCATCGTGGCGCAAGAACTGCGGGAGTACGCGCAGGCGCAGGCTCACTACAAGCAGTCACTAGAGATTTATGTTGAGTATGGCGACGAACATAACAGAGCGATTGTGATGCGTAGCTTTGCCCGCCTGTACCAAACCACCCAAGACGATACCCTGCTCACCACCGTCGCCCAGTGCCTTGGCACCACCCCCACCGAGGTGCAGCAACGCTTCGCCGCCGCCAGTGCCTAGCGTCCCAGATCCCAGGGTTCTCTAGGTATAGCCCCTGCACCACCCAGCCGCCCCCGCAGAACCCTGGGATCTCTAGCCCAGCCCGTTAGACAACCGGGTTCTGCCATCACGGGCGAAACACTCTTTCAAAGGGTTGTTTGCGGTAACGGCGATAGATGTCGAAGTCTTTGTCTAGCGTGGCAATAGCGGCAATATTGCAGCGTTCAGAAATCGTCACCAACGCCAAATCTGAGAAATCACCTGGTAAATCAGCATACTGGGCATTCAGCTC
>DAIPYU010000179.1:0-7656 GCA_036782635.1 Nodosilinea sp. CTOTU7353 | reverse complement strand
CCTGGTCTTGCTTGGTGACCACAATGTCGCGCAGGCTGCACACCACCTTTGCGCCGCTGGCCTTTGCCTGTTCGATGCAGGGAACCAGCTCCGTGGAAAAGCGCCGCCGCCCAAAGGGAAACAGCTCAATCACCAGCAGGTCGGGCTGAAAGCGATCAACTAAATCCAGCAAAATGGATGTGCGGGTGACGAAGACAGCTTCTAAATCTTGGTCAGGGTCGATCGCCCGCAGGGCTTGAAATTCAGTATCGGTGGCGATCGCTGGCAGGTTCACCACTCGCACCCCAGCGGGAATCGGAAAATCTTCCACCACCCGACCGCCATTGACAAAGCAAACCTCAAAGTCGGCCAGCAGTCCGCGCACAATTTCCATACTGCGAATCAGGTGGCCAATGCCCAAAATGTGTTGGCAATAAAACAGCAGCTTTTGCTTTTTCATCAGACGGCGACCTCAACGTTAGGAAACGAACGGGAGCGAATCGGTAGCTCAAAACAGCTGGGCTCGGGGCGAAGCAGCCCCAGCAGCAGGTTGGTAATGCGGGGCAGAGCGTCCATATCGAGCTGAGTCGAGGGCGGTCGGGTAGTGGCGGCGAGCTGAGACAGCAGCGCCTGCCTCAACCCCTCGGGGGTCAGCTGGTCGGGGTGAATTGCTTGAAACAGGCCCATCTCGGCCATGCGTTCTGCCCGTATCCACTGCTCCTGCACGGGTGCGGTGCGGGGCACCACGATCGCCCGCTTGCCCAGCGAGAGAATTTCGCAGATGGTGTTGTAGCCCCCCATCGACACCACCGCATCGGCGGCCACCATGTAGCTGGCCAGGTCGTCGGTGTAGTCGAGCCAGTGGGTGTGGGGATTGGCCTCTATCTGCGCCATCAGGGCGGGCTTTTTGTCGGCGGGCAGCTCTGGGCCACCAATTATCAGGCTGGTGGGCTTGGCGTCTGGGGGCAGCAGAGCTAGGGTTTGCAGATAGGTAGTCAGCAGGTGGTCGCCGTCGCCGCCGCCGCCGGGGGTGACCAGTACCAGCGGGTCGGTAACGCTCAGCCCCAGGGTCTGGCGCACCTCTGATGCACTGCGCTGGCCGCATCCCCGGCGGACGTAGCCGGTGAACCGGGTCTTGGCCCGCAGTGCAGGCGGAAACTGGTACGCCGTCGGCGCGTCGAAAATGTCGGGACTGCCTACGATCCACACCTGGTCATAGTGAGTTTCGGCGGTGGTGTAGTAGTTGTGGTGTTGCCACTGGGCCACGGTAGCTTCCGGGCTGTCGAGAATGTCGCGCAGCAGCAAAATTTTCCGGGTGTCGGGGCGGTAGCGCTGCATGTCGTCTAGGGTGGCCTGGAGTTCGCCCTTGAGGCCGTCAGGTTTCTTATCGACCAGCACCGCATCGGGCTGGAAGTGGGCGGCTACGGTGCGGATCAGCTGCGATCGCAGCTGCACTGTCTCCGCCACCTCAGTATTCAAAAAGCGCACGCCCAGGTTGCCCGCTTCATCGCGCCCCAGGCAGGGCAGCTTGATGTAGTCGAGCCCAGCGGGCAGTCGCAGCTGGTGCAGCGCCGGAGAGCCAGACACCACCAAAATAGACAGACCCGGCAGCGCCTTCAGCAGGTAGTCGCAAATCGCCACCATGCGGCGAATGTTGCCCAGCCCAAAGGCATCGTGGGAATAGACCAGTACACGCATGATGGCGTTCTCCAGACAGGGTAGCGTCAGCTGATTGCGGTCAACTGATCACTACCTTGCCCGACCTGTGTAAGGCCTGCATGAAGCATTTATGAGACCCACTTAATGAGGAATCATGAACTCAACATGAGAAATTTCTTAACTTAACAACATTGTCTCGATGGCCCTGGGCCAGTTGCGCAAATGTCCACGGCCCGCTCGGCTCGGCTGGAGAACAGAATCAGCCACAGTAGACAACGCGATGATCCCTGCTGGAGGGCATCTTGCCCGACACCTTTTGCCTTCTGTTGCGTCATTACAGACTAGCGGTCAGCCAGGACAATCGCAATCACTCTGAAGACTGGTAAAGGTACACCGAAGGCATATATATTTGCCACCATAAAACCTGCAAATCTATGCTTTCACAACAGCTTAGGCTACGGCTTCACAATCTTTTTACCGTGCTTTTTTACAGTGCTACAGCCTTGAAAAGTTCTGCTTCTCTACCCGCCCTATCCTCGTCTCTACCCCTCAAAGGCACCTGGCAGCGCTTGATGGGCGAGACCCGCACCCGCATTTTGCTGCTCTACGCTCTCACCATGCTGGCGGCGGTGGGGGTGGCGGTGCCGATCTTTCGCGCCCTGCTGTTTTGGCATGTAGATCAGCGAGTGCAGGCCGATCTTGAAGAAGAACTAGACGAGTTTGAGGACACCTACCGGGCTTGGGATGCCGTCACCCCTGAGAGCGACGCAGAGCTAGAAGCCTTTGTCAAAACTTTTCTCTCAGAGACAATTCCCGAAGACGACAACCACCACCTGGTCTTCTTAAACGGCAAGTTTTTTCGCGCTAACCCTGGTGCGCTACCAGAGGTGATTCGTCCAGAGTCTGGGCTAGGACAGCAGTGGGCCACCCTAACGGACAGCACCGATGGCAGAGTCACCGTTGCCGACCCCAAGGTAGGCAGCGTGCTCTATAAAACCTACGTGCTTGAAACCAACGATATTCCCCGAGGGGTCTTTGTCGCGGCCCACCTCTCTGCCGGAGAGCGGGCTGAAGCCTTAGCCAGCGTCTACGTGTTTATCAAGGTGGCCATCGGGGTGGTGCTGCTCTCGTTTTTGCTGGCCTGGCTGGCTAGCCAGCAGTTGCTCAAGCCGGTGCAGCAGTTGGCCGTTACCGCCCGCTCGATCAACGAAGCCGATCTCTCGCGCCGTCTAGAGGTGGCTGGCTCCGGGGAGCTGGCAGAGCTGGCCACTACCTTTAACGCCATGATGAACCGGGTGCAGAGCGCCTTCGAGAGCCAGCGCAACTTTATCAACGACGCTGGTCACGAGCTGTTTACCCCCCTCACCATCATCCAGGGCCACCTGGAGGTGATGGGCGACGACCCCGATGAACGGGCCACCACCCTGGCTCTGGTGATGGATGAGATCGACCGCATGGGCCGCTTTGCCAACGACCTGCTGCTGCTGGCCCAGGCGGAGCAGCCCAACTTTTTGCAGCTCGAAACCATCAACGTGGCCGACTTCACCCAAGAGGTGTTTGCCAAGGTCTCAGTGCTGGCTGATCGCCAGTGGCAGTTGGGCAGCCGGGGCCGGGGGGTAATGGTGGGCGATCGCCAGCGCCTGACCGGAGCCCTGCTCAACCTGGCCCGCAACGCCGCCCAGCACACCCAACCCACCGACACCATTAAGCTGGGGGCTACCACCCTGGGCGGCAACGTCCGCTTTTGGGTGCGCGACAAGGGCGAGGGCATTGCCCCCGCCGACCAGGCCCGCATTTTTGACCGCTTTGCCCGCGCTGCCAACACCTACCGCAAGTCAGAGGGGGCCGGTCTCGGTCTGGCCATTGTCAAAACCGTTGTCGACAGCCACCAGGGCACCATTGAGCTGGTCAGCCAGCCGGGGGTAGGCTCCACCTTCACCCTGGTCATTCCCCTAGATCTTCCCCAACAGGAGCGGGCCGCATGACCCACATTCTCATTGTCGAAGACGAGCCGCGCATCACCACCTTCTTAGAAAAGGGGCTGCAGGCCAGCGGCTACACCACCACCCCGGCCAGCAACGGGGCCGATGCGACGGCGATCGCCCTCGACGGCAATGTCGATCTGCTGCTGCTCGACCTGGGCCTGCCGGGGCAAAACGGCCTGGAGGTGCTCAAAGATCTGCGCGGCCAGGGCTTTCAGGCTCCGGTGATCATTCTCACCGCCCGCAGCGGCATTGACGACAAGGTGGCGGGCTTTGATCTCGGGGCCGACGACTACCTGACCAAACCCTTTCGCTTTGAAGAACTGCTGGTCCGCATTCGCGCTCGCCTGCGCAACCCGAGTACCCCCGCCGAGGCCCCCAGCCCCACGGTGCTGACCCAGGGCGATATGGCTCTAGATCTGCGCACCCGGCGGCTGCGGCTAGGGGGGCAGCCCGTCGACCTGTCGGCCCGCGAGTTTACCCTGCTCGAAACCTTTATGCGCAATGCCGACCAGGTGCTCAGCCGCCAGCACCTCTTAGATGTAGTCTGGGGCTACGACTACGAGCCGGGGTCAAACGTGGTGGATGTGTACGTGGGCTACCTGCGCAAAAAGCTGGGCAGCCACGCCATTGAGACCGTGCGCGGCATGGGCTATCGCTTTACCCGATAGGTTCCAGGAAATTCTCGACCGGGAAGGGGTGGGGTCAAAGTCTAAGAACAATTTCATCTCTGGCTTAGACGCCCCTTAGAGTGTTGGTGTTCTATGGGAGGGTAGCTGTGGGGGGAGCCCAGCACCAGCCTGGGAATCGTGCATGTATCACGTTTTGATTGTCGAAGATGAGGCAAAAATTGCCGCGTTTATGCAAAAAGGGCTGCACAACGCTGGGTATGACACTGCGGTGGTCAGCAACGGCAACGCTGCCCTAGAGGCGGTCTTGAGTAATACATTTAACTTAGTGCTGCTCGATCTGGGGCTGCCGGGAATGAGCGGACAGCAGGTGTTGCAGGAACTGCGATCGCAGCACATCACCTGCCCCGTGCTAGTCGTCACCGCCCGCCTGACCCACTCTCCAGAGGCCCAGGCGGTGCGGCCCCTCGCCAACGGCTGGCTCAACAAACCCTTTAAAATGAAAGACCTGCTCCAGCAAATGGAGCAACTGCTGCCTCAAACCAACGGCGGTTTAACCCATCAGCCCGGTTAAACCTTAATTTAGAATTGCTGGCTTCATCACGCACCACATCTCACGCACCACATCTCACGCACCACATCTCACGCACCACATCAACAGACAGGCCGTCGCCAGCCACCCGGCCTGGCCTGGTGTCAACCTCAAAACCGCCCTCTTAGGGACTAGCCAATAAATAAAGTCCCAGCGTCATTCCCGCGCAGAGCCTGCCCCCGCGAAGACGTGGGGCGGGAATCTAGCCTAGAGTATCTACCCTTTCTGGTACCTTATTTCGACGCGAATCCCTTAGTGCCGCAACGCCGGTATGCTCAACCTGTTACTCATGGCCAGCCTAGGATTCCTGGGCAGTTTTGGACAATGCCTGGGCATGTGCGGGCCAATTACAGTTGCCTTTTCCTTGTCTCAGTCTGCAACTGCACCCAGTCGCTGGCAGCAGATTGGGTTCCACCGGCTGCTCAACCTGGGCCGGCTAATCAGCTACCCAAGCCTTATACTAAATCCTGCTTGAATACCCCCGATACCTCTGGGCGAATGCCATCGCCGTCTATGCCACCAACCAGTCGGGAGCGGCTCCGGTCATGCAGCCTACCCTACAGGCGATATCCCCCGAGCAGTCTCAAAATATCCCTGGGGCAGACATCACGTTTCCTGCCGTGGGCGAATACCGGATTGTACTCAAGGTTCTGGGCTGGGCGCGTAACATGGGTCTTCGTATACCGCTATAAATTTATTGACTGCTATAATTGAACATCATGGACGATGCCGGTACCGTTTAACTGTCCATAGCTATGGCCTCTCTAGCTCAAACCTTCGATACCACCCGTGCCGAAATCGTCACCGCGATGGAACAGCGGATCGAGAAGGGCGATCGCACCAAACTGACCAAGAAAGAGTTGGATGAGCTAATTTCTATCCTCGTGGCCCAGCTGGTAGAGATGAATGCCCTCGGCACCGACACGAAGGCGGCAATTGATCGGCTCTGTGCGGCGGAGCAAGCGCTATTGGAGAGGGCCTATCCCCGTAGCAGTATCAATTCGGTCTATTTCCCGCGCTATACAAAGGCGATTAAGGCCGCGATTGAGGCGGGGCGTATTACCCTCAATAGCAAAAACTCGTACCCTCGGCGGTGGACGAAGCGCAATCCGCTGCCAGGGGAGCCCAGCAGCGGTTCTGAGGCGCGACACTATGCCTTAGACGGGTTTACCTACCCGATTGAGGTGCAGGCCCAGCTCAGAGCCGCTACCACCCAAAATGCCAATGCTCGCCAGGACGATCGCCAGCCGGTTGACCTCGATGCCTACATGGGCAAAATCAATCTCCTGTTGGCCTCCAATGACCCGATCGACTTAATCATTGCGATCGCAGCAGTGACCGGACGACGCCATACGGAGGTCGTCAGTCTCGGGCAGCTCCAACCCCATGGGGGGGAGATGGCTCAGTTGATTCCCCAGGGGCATCCCTACTTACTGCGCTTTACGGGGCAGCAGAAGGCGGCGAAGGCGGCCTATGACTTGCTGACCCTGGTGCCCGCCCAGGATGTCTTGCTGGCGGTGGAAAAGCTCAGGGCGACGGCTGACATTCATGACTTAGACGGGGTCGCCTCGGATGACCCCAGGATGGAGGCGCTGAATGCTCGGGTGAATCGTCGGGTGGTCAAGGTGCTCGATCAGGTGCTGCCGACGCCTAAGGGGTTTACTAATATCTCCATTCATCGTTGCCGGGCGGTCTATGTGCCGATCGCACTCCACTACTTTTGCCCGGCCAATATGGCGGAGCAGCGGCTGGCTCAGCATCTGCTCGGCCATGTGCTGTTGGATGATACGGCCTCTGGCAATGCCTCAGTGACGGGGCATTACTACCAGTATTATCTGACGCGTAATGGGAAGCCCCTGACGGCGCGGGGGGTGAAGCTGGCGGCGAGTGGCCCGATTCCGCTGCCGCCTGAGGAGCTGGATGCACCGGTTGCACAACCGTTTATAGAAACCCAAGGAGCACTGATGGTGGCTGATTCTCTTCCTGCAAAGACGATGACACCGAGTGAGTCGAAGGGGGGTGACCCGGTTTGGGCGACGATCTCAACCCAGGCGGCGACGATCTCCACTCAGGCCCAGACAATCGCGGCCCAGGCGACGACGATTGACCGGTTGGCTCGCTCTGGCGGTGGGGGGTCGGGCGATGATTCAGAACTCAAGGCGCTTCAGGGCGAACATGCGCGACTAGTGGCGATGCTCGACGAGTTGAAGGCGATCGCCGCTGACCCCAATCAACTTCAGGCCGCCCAGCGATTCTTTGCCTTCGATTTTGACCGGGAGGGCGAGGGCGAGGGCGAGGGCAAGGTCAAGGAGGCTGCGCAACCAGCGGCATCGGCTGCGCCTAGTCCGGCTCGGCCTGCTGCTGTCGACCACGACAAGGCGCAGGGCACTAAGCCCTATCAGCGCGGAGTGCGGCTGCTTGAGCTGGCACGACAGTGGGCGCAGGAGCATCCCGATGCGACGGTTAAGTTCTCGGGGGCGTTACTCAAGGCGGTGGGCGTTCATGCAGCCGCGATTAAGGCCATTACTACTGACCTCGACGATGAGATTGAAGCCTTCAATCAGTCCCTCGGGGAGGACTCCCTCAAAACCCATAACAAAGGCAAAACCGAGCCCTTCCTCAAATTCGCATCGGAAAAACTCCAAAAAGAAGGCCTCTATAACCCCCGGAGCTAGGGCGCAGCTCAAAGTCGGAATCCATGCCGGTTAAGGTACAGTTTTGATACCCCATAGCGGAGTTCATTTGGGAGAGTGATCGCCGCCACCCCAGCTAAACGTTCTCGAATTGTCACCAAGGTATAGAGCAGCTCTTACTC
>DAIPYU010000178.1:2285-7668 GCA_036782635.1 Nodosilinea sp. CTOTU7353 | reverse complement strand
TCATAATCAGCGGTGTTGGCTTGTTCGTGGCGAATGTGAATGCGACTATCGACTCGCAGCCCATGATCAGGGGCCGAAATGCGGTCAATCAGCTGACGGGCCATCTCTCGACTGCGCAGCCCCGGCTCAAAGGAGTCGGTAATGGAGTAGAAGAATGTCGTAATTCCAGCGCCAAGCAAAGCCAGATCATTTTCCACTAGGGCCATATCCAATGGTAGGTTTACTCCAGGCCGAGGGCAAATCATCCGTTCAAAAGCATCCCCGTGAATATCCACAATGCCGGGAAGCAGGTGCAGGCCGGTGACATCGATCGCACCATAACCGCTGGGCGAGGCTGCTTGATCGACAGCCACAAATTTTCCGTCTTCAATCAGCACCGTGGCTGCTTCTAGCCATCCGGTCGGCGTCAACACCGTTGCGCCTTGTAAAGCAAGTTTGGGTACAGATAGGGGCTGTTTCATGGCAGAAGGGCGGGAGAGAAAAGTAATCGGAAATTCGTTTCTAGGCGATGCGCTGGCCCTGACGGTGGACAGCGGTGAAGCGGGGAACAACGCCGTCGTGGTGAACCGTGACAAAGTCAGCGCGTTTGCCGACTTCGAGGCTGCCGCGATCGCCATCCAGGCCAATGGCTTTGGCTGGGTTCAAGGTAAACAGCGCCATGGCTTTGTATAAAGGCTGCTGCTGAGCGATCAAGAACATGGCCTGCAACAAACTCTGGGGCACATAGTCAGACGAGATAATATCGACTAAATCTCGCTCGATCAACTCCATGGCGGAAACGTTGCCAGAGTGAGACTGGCCCAGAATCAGATTTGGTGCCCCCATTAACACCTGTAGGCCCTGCTGATGAGCTGCTTTAGCGGCATCAAGGGTAGTGGGAAACTCAGCAATTTCGGCTCCGTCCTGTAACGCCTCCTGCACATGCTCGGGGGTGGCGTCGTCATGACTGGCGAGGCAAATTTGATGCTTCTGGGTGAGTTCTACCAGCTTGCGGCGGTTTTCATCAGCATGGCGCTGCTGGGCGTCTAAGCGGGCTTGAATGAAGCCTTCCATTTCCTCAGAGGCCACGCCGTGTTTGCCTTGGTAATACTCTTTGTACTTTTCTACCTGGGCAAACTGCCGCTGACCGGGGGTGTGATCCATCAGCGAGATGAGCGACAGTAGAGGGTGATTGGCATAGGTCGCCGCCACCTCATGTACTTGCTCGTAAGCCAGTTCACAACGCAGGTGCAGCCGATGATCGACCGCAAAGCGCCCGTCAATTTGGCCTTGATGAATCGTGTTGATCATCGGGTCAAACTGGGTCATGCGCATCGATGTTGGGGTGATGTCACCGACGGCGATCGCATCGCAGACCGTGGTAATGCCAGCCGCCGCTAGATCCCGATCGTGGTATACCGCCGCCACAGCCATCGGCCAACGCACCTTGGGTCGGGGCGACAGCCGCTGCTCAAAGTTATCGGTGTGCAGTTCGACTAGGCCGGGCAGCAAATAATCGCCGTCACCGTTGTGCCCTTGGGCAACCACGCCGGGCTGTACCTCGGCAATGATGCCATCCCGTACGACTAGCGTACCGAGAACCTCTTCCTCAGGCAGTTGTAAGCGGTAGTTGGTGAAAATAGTTTCGGTCATGGGATAGGCCGTAGGGACAGGTTGACATCAAACATATCTAGACATCTATACTTATATCGGATCAAGATTAACGAGACGTTATCGGGGTTCTGAGGCTTTTAAAACTGGAGGACGCGATCGCAGACCCGTTCTCTGACTTCGTCATCATGAAAAATGCCGACCATGGCACAGCCCTGGACTTTGCGGGCTTCAATCAGCTGCATCACGACGTTGCGATTGACGGCGTCTAGGGCCGAGGTCGGCTCATCTAACAGCAAAATTGGGTAGTTGACGGCAAAGGCCCGAGCAATATTGACCCGCTGCTTTTCTCCACCGGAAAATGTGGTGGGAGACAGCGGCCATAGTCGTTCAGGTAGGTTTAGCTGAGTGAAAAGACTACGAATTTTGTCGTCGGCGATCTCGGGGTCTATGCCCAGCTCTAGCAGGGGTTCTACGGCCACCTCCAGCGCTGGTACGCGGGGAATCACCCTGAGAAATTGGCTGACATAACCGATGGTGTGCTGCCGTACGTCTAGCAGTTGGTGGGGGGGGAGCTGGGGCAAGTCAACCCAGTCGCCTTGATGGTTCACCCAGATCGAGCCCTTGTCAATGCGGTAGTTGGCGTACAGTGATCGCATCAACGTCGATTTGCCTGAGCCCGATGGCCCCTGGAGAGCCACACACTCACCCGCCTGCACCGTCAGGGAAACCCCCGCTAAAACTGGAATACAAACACTACCTTGAT
This sequence comes from Nodosilinea sp. CTOTU7353, assembly GCA_036782635.1. GTDB lineage: Bacteria > Cyanobacteriota > Cyanobacteriia > Phormidesmidales > Phormidesmidaceae > Nodosilinea. The sequence goes on along the minus strand of DAIPYU010000178.1, from coordinate 5,312 downwards.
GATGCAGAACGAAGCTTTTGTAGAGCTTATCGGCCCGGAGCATGGCCCCGGTGGGCGGCGAAACTGGCGAGTGGGAATGATTCGACAACAGCGATTGGGTCATGGTTTAGCGTGTCAATAACAGTAGAACAGCAGGCGGCAGGTTCCCTAGGGCGTGAGGGTGGCACTCACCAACTGCTGCGTGTAGGGATGGTGGGGGTCATCGAGCACCTGGTCGGTCAACCCAGTTTCGACCACCTGGCCGTTTTGCATCACCATCAGCCGATGGGCCAAAAGCCTGACGACACCAATATCGTGGGTCACCAAGATGACGCTGAGATGGAGCGTCCGCACCAGCGATCGCATCAAGTCCAGCAGTTTGGCCTGCACCGAAACATCTAACCCGCCGGTGGGCTCATCCATCAAAACTAGCCTCGGCTGCGTCACCAGAATGCGGGCAAGCTGCAGCCGCTGTTGCATGCCGCCAGAAAAGGTACTGGGGAAGTCATCCATGCGGCTGTGGGGAATCTCTACCTGGCTCAGCCACTCGATGGCTTCGGAGCGAATATGGCCGTAGTGGCGTTCTCCCACATCGAGCAAACGTTCACCAATATTGGCTCCGGCGGTGACGGTCATGCGCAGACCATCCCGAGGATTTTGCTGCACAAACCCCCATTCGGTTTTCATCAGCTTGCGGTGGTGAACGTCCGGCAGGGTGCGCAGGTTGATGGGCTGACCGCTGCGATCGCAGTAGGTAATCTCCCCCGCATCCACTGGAATGTGACCGGCAATGGCATTGAGTAACGTACTTTTTCCCGATCCAGATTCGCCAATGATGCCTAGGACTTGGCCAGGGTAGAGATCGAAGGAGATGCGATCGCAGGCGCGCAGCGAATCGTAGGTCTTGCTGAGGTTGTCGATAGTTAAGAGTGGGTGCATGGTACTGCGTTGATTTTTAATTTAATTGGGGGCCGACAAAAGATTGGTTTGCTGGCGCTGGTTGCAGGCGTCTGTATCAGAGCAAATCCACAGGCGGCCACCCTGGTCATCGGTGACCACCTCATCGAGATAGGTGTCGGTCGCGCCACAAAATTCGCAGGGGTGATCCCAGGTCTCAACGGTGAAGGGGTAATCCTCAAAATCAAGGCTTTTGACCTTGGTGTAGGGGGGCAGGGCATAAATCCGCTTTTCTCGCCCCGCCCCAAATAGCTGTAGGGCGGGGCTCATGTGCAGTTTAGGATTGTCAAACCGGGGAATCGGGCTGGGTTTCATCAAGTAGCGATCGTGCACCATCACCGGATAGTCATAGGCTATGGCAATGTGGCCATAGCGGGTGATGTCTTCGTACAGCCGCACATACATCGGGCCGTATTCTTCCAGCGCGTGCATTTTATTCGCTGCGGTGCGAGAGGGCTCGATAAAGTACAGCGGCTCGGGCATAGGCACCTGATAGACCATGATTTGCCCCTCCCGCAGCGGCGTTTCAGGAATCCGGTGACGAGTTTGAATCAGCGTGGCCTCCTCAGTGCGTTCGGTGGTGTTGATACCGCACACCTTACGAAAGAACCGACGGATATTGACGGCGTTGGTGGTATCGTCAGCGCCCTGATCAATCACCTTCAGGGTGTCTGTCTGGCCAATCACAGAGGCGGTGACCTGCATTCCCCCGGTGCCCCAGCCGTAGGCCATAGGCATTTCCCGAGAGCTAAAAGGAATCTGGTGTCCCGGAATTGCCACAGCCTTGAGGGTGGCGCGGCGGATGGCACGCTTCGTCTGTTCGTCTAGGTAGGCGAAGTTAAAGCCAGGTTCAGGGGAAACATGGGAAACAGGGGAACTGGAAGAATGGGGCGAAAGGGTCATGAGGAATGGGTTAGTGGCTAGGAGTTATTTGGAGAATTTGGAGTTTGCTAAGGAGATTTCCAGGAAAGAAGATACCAGTTTCAATCAAGCGACTGTAGCCGCTGTAGGGTGGGCACTGCCCACCATTAGGGAAACTCTTTTTCAGAAGTCTCCTAAGCAGGCCATCACAGGCGGTTTCGATTTGGCGAGCGCATTGGCGATAGCTGTCTAAATCGCAGCCATAGGGGTCGTCAATATCTGGTTCAACCCGGTTGCCAGCATAGTTATTCAGGGTGGCCAGTTTGCTTACAAAGGGGGGCACCTGGGATTGCAAGAACGTTTTCTGGGCTTGGGTCATGGTCAAGATCACATCGGCCCAGGCTAGCAGCTCCCAGGTCCAACGTTGTGAGTGATGGGTACTGTCAATGCCTCGCTCTTGCAGGATGAGTTCCATCGCCAATGCCATCGGTTGGTTCGGGGTGGCAGAGGTGCCGGCAGACTTGATCTGGATTTCTGGGGCATGGACTGCCGATAGAAATAAGACTTTATGCCGCATCAAAGCCTCTGCTAGCGGACTCCGGCAGGTATTTCCAGAGCAGACGAAGAGAATATTCATAGAAGTGCCTCTGACGGAGCGTGGGCCTCAGGGGATGAGCGATGAACCTGTGGGGTGTCGGTTGGAGCTCCGTTCGGGGTGGGTGAGGGGTGGCCGGGGCTGGAGGGTTGAGCATCCGCAGCCTGAGCAGCCGGTGGCTCGACGTCGTTCTGCTCGGCCTGAGCCCTGTCGTAGTCCTGCCGCAGCTGGCGGATCAGGTTTAGCTCGGCCTGAAAGTCAATGTAGTGGGGTAGTTTGAGGTGCTGGACAAATCCCTGGGCCTCAACGTTATCGGCATGGAATAGAACAAACTCTTCATCCTGGGCCGGGCCGTCAATGGTTTCGCCTAAATCCTTAGCCTGCAAGGCTCGGTCGACTAGGGCCATGGCCATGGCCTTGCGCTCGTTGTAGCCAAAGGTGAGGCCGTACCCCTGGGTAAACTGGGGCGGAATCTGTTGGCTACCTTTGAACTGGTTCACCATCTGCACTTCGGTGACGGTGATGTCGGCGATCGCAACCTCAAAGCCCAGTTCTTCTGGGCAGATCACGACCTCCACTTCACCCACCCGAATCTCGCCTGCAAAGGGATGGTTTTTGCCATAGCCCCGCTGGGT
>DAIPYU010000178.1:0-2185 GCA_036782635.1 Nodosilinea sp. CTOTU7353 | reverse complement strand
GGGCCAAGCTTTTGACCGCCGGGGGCGTCTTTGAAAATCGCCGAAATGCGCCGCTGAATGTGCATGCGATCGGTCTCGACCGGTTCGCTGTAGTAGAGTCGGGGTAAGGTTGTCCGGTAGGCGCGGAGTAAAAAGGCGGCCTCAACTAAATCACCCCAAGACTGCTTGATGGCTAAGGCGGCCAAATCTGGGTCGTACAGGCTGCCCTCAGCCATGACCCGATTAACGGCCAGCTGCATCTGCTGCTTGATTTGCTCTAGCGATAACTCTGGCACCGCCGATTCGCCGCGCCGTTTAGCCTGTAGCAAGGCTTCAGCGTTTTGAATCGCCTGTTCTCCACCTTTGACGGCAACATAGGGCATAAAACTCTCCGGAATTTAGCTCGATCAATAACTCGACTAAAAAACTGTAGCCCTGCTTCTAAAACCCCAGGGATTCATCCCAGGGATTTATAGAAGGCGTGGGCGTCCTGAGATGGGTCGACAGATTCATCGTGGCCCTTCCTGCCGACCCGCGATCTGGGCCGTGCGCGGTAAGCCCAGCACCTGTCGATCGGCAAAACACCAGGCGTCAAGACCCAGGGGATAGTGGGTTGTCATCGCCTGCCACTGCTGCCAAAAGTCACTATGCAGAGGCGGTTGGATGAGGATGGTGTCTAAAATTCCGGGTCCTTGTAGGGTGGCTGTCCCCGCTCCCTCTAGGGTTGGCAGCTCAATCAGCAGAGAGGTCGATGCCTCTGGATACTCCGCCGTACCCCAATTAAAGTCATCTAGCCTGGGCATGGTCTCAATCTGATCAATCACAGCAAAATCGGCAGTTTGAGGCTGAGCCGTGAACCGGCACCCGGTGTGAAACTGCAGCCAAGCCTGGACTGATGCTGAAATACCCGGCTGTAGCCATACCATCGTCTCCAAATCGAGCAGTGTCAAGCAGGCCGCTGCGCCGCCAGGGCTCAGCCCCTGCGGCGGTGTCAGGGGGGCGGTTGTTTGGAGCATACCCGGTCGTGCCAAAGCATCTAGCAATGCTCGAAAGGTCTGCTGAGAGCCATGGACAGAATCTTTGAAGCCAGGGAGTTGGGTCGTGAGCATAGAGAAGGAAATGTGGAGGAAATGTGGAGGAAATATGGACGTTCTAGCGTCGGCACTGTTCCGCTTCAGGCCTCTCCTCGCAGCAGGGTAAAGAAATTGACGCGGGTAGAGTCTACCTCAGCCGTTTCAGCCGCCCGCTGGGCGTAGGCCGCCACCTGTAGCGGTTCAATCACCTGAGTTTGAACCTGAGATTGCCAGCTTTGATGTTGTAGCAGAGCATCGCAAACGGCGACCAATTCGGCATGGCGCTGCGATCGTCCCGCCACATAGCCAAAGCCTGAGACGGAATCGTCTCCAGCCTGATCCCCAGCCGCTAGGGATAACTGAATAACACAGCGGGTTAAGGTCATTTCTCCCAGGTTGAAAGGCTGGCCCATACCTTCCGTGCGTCCACGCACCATGGCCAAACCCACTTCGGGCGATCGCAAAAAGCGATATTCGGGCAGCGCCCCTAATGTGGCGACCCGCTCTTCTAGAAGCGCCAGAGGTGCCTTAGCCAGGGCCGACATCCATCGCGATCTTGACTGGGCCGGGGCTGTGTCCACCATCACTTAACCAAAGATTAACGACTACTTAATTTGTATAGATGTCTAGATGAATTATGGGTCATAATGAAATAGAACGCAACCCCCATACCATTGAGTTAAAGTGCCAGGTTAGACCTGTCAGGGCGTTGCTCGCCCTAAACCAGGCCTGTGCTACCCTCCCGTCGGGAGGCAACTTTTCTAGCTGACTGCTTCTGTTTAAGCCCCACCTATTCAACATGCATCAAGAAGCCCTGCCACTGTATTTACAAATTGCCAGCCAGCTGCGTCGCAACATTCAAGAATCTGTGTTTAAAGTCGGCGATCGTTTACCGACAGAAGCCGAGCTCAGCGAGCGATTTGGGGTAAACCGTCACACCCTGCGGCGGGCAATAGAGGTTTTGCGGCAAGAAGGCATCGTTGGCGTAGAGCGGGGTCGAGGAACTTTCGTGATGGCGGATCCGATTGCCGTGCCGATTGGCAAGCGGGTGCGATTTAATGAATCTCTCAAGGCCCAATCGCTACAACCCGTGTGGCAGGTGCTACGCATTGTCGAGATCCATGCCGATGCCA
>DAIPYU010000177.1:5802-7707 GCA_036782635.1 Nodosilinea sp. CTOTU7353 | reverse complement strand
TTGTTTCAGGAGGTGTTGCCGGCGATCGCCTAGCGTTTGCCCAACCATATTGGGACAGGTGCTAACGGGTATGCGGTGAAAGGTTTACGGTATACGGTTCGCGGTTTACGGCAGTCCTTGAACCGTATACCGTGTACCGTAAACCTTTCCAGTCGGGAAAAGGGCTAAGCTCAACAGCAGTAGACCAAACTTAAACCCTCGAAGCGAGCAGTAGTGCGCGTATTTTTTGACTTTATGGTGGGCAGCTTTGCGGCCCTGTTTCCGGTGGTGGACCCGATTGGCTCGGTGCCGATGTTTTTGGTGTTTACCGCCGGGGTGCCCGAGGCGCTGCGCCGCCGTTACGCCTGGCGCATTGCCCGCAATGTGGTGGTGCTGCTGGTGGGGTCGCTGCTGGTGGGGGGCAGTGTGCTGCGGTTTTTTGGCATATCCCTGGCGGTGGTGCGGATCGCGGGGGGTATGGTGGTGTTTCATGCCGCCTGGAAGGCGATGAACTCTGACCCCAAGCTGAATGACGTTGACAACCAAGACGCGGCCCTGCGGCTGAATGAGCATAAAGATATTGCCTTTATGCCTATGACCATTCCCCTCTTGGCGGGGCCGGGGGCGATCGCCGTGGCCCTCGGCCTTGCTGCCCAAGCCGGGGGAGATTTTTCAGTGTCTACAGCGATAAATTTGCTGGCGATCGCCGCCTCTATCGTTCTAATTGGGCTGGTGATCTTTCTGTCGCTGCGATCGTCTACGCTGTTGCTCAAAGTCTTGGGGGCCAGCGGTATTCAGGCCATGAGCCGCCTGCTGGGGTTGTTTGTGATGGCGATCGGCGTGCAGCTGATTCTCAATGGCCTAGCCGACTGGTTGACTTCGCTAAATCTGGTCATTCCCTGAGGGAATATCTGGATAAGGCGATAGCACCATGCCCAGGTCATAATTTTGCTTTAGACTTGAGACGTTCCCTGAAATGTAGCGCTGGGCAATTAGCTTAGGGCATGACTGCTTGCCAAGGGCAAAAACTGCGGCAGCGCACCGGACTCTAATCTTCGCTCAACGGGCTAACTTCGAAAACCTTCTCACCTGATTGGCGACGGTAGTAATCATCCTGGCTCCACTGATTCGGCGAAACTAAGTTGGGCGAGAGCCACCGGGCAGCGACAGCCTTGTCTGCTATTGCTTTGTTCAGGGCAAAAAGCTCCATCTGGCGATGCTGTGTTCTGTGGACTGCAAGCCTTCTCAGGGAACCTTTTACCCATGAGTTATCCAAGCTTTCATAGCTTTATTAAACTGCTGCGTAGCCTGCTCAAGCGCAGGCAGCCCTGGCTGTTTGAAGAATCGATCTTTTTGGCCGATCTGTGTCTGGCCTACGGCACCATTGCTGGACTGGGTGATCGAGATAAAAAAACCCTGTTCTTAGCCGCCCACTTCAAAAACCTGGGGGCCATCTATCTCGACGATCAATACCTCCGGCAAGAGTACCGCGACCACGGCGAAGCCATGCACCAAATGGAGGTGCTGTTTGCCGCCAGTGCCCAGCTCGCCAAAGATTCTGGCCTGCATGAGGTGGCCGACGTGCTTGAGCAATATCACCTGCGGGCGATTCCTCAAAACCCTCTGGCCCGTATTTTTCAGGTGCTCAACGCCTGGGTATCTTGCCGTCAGCGCAAGGGCTGGCGCAGCCCCATGAACGACAAAGAAGCGCTGATTATTCTCAAGCAGCGGGCCGAGATGCAGTGGTCTGACCCTAAGGTGGTGTTCCACTTTATCGAACACCTGTGTCGCTATTCGTCGCGCCCAGAGCGCCGCCAGGCCTGCACCATCAACGGGTTTGGGGTGCCGACCGAGGTCCCCGAGGCGAAAGACCTTGGCTTTGATACCCTCGAAGACCAGTTTCAGTACCCAGTTGAAGCCGAAGCC
>DAIPYU010000177.1:0-5702 GCA_036782635.1 Nodosilinea sp. CTOTU7353 | reverse complement strand
AGAAATCGCTGGGGGGATGGTCACGGTTAGCACTAGGGGATACAGTTGGAGAGACTGCTGGGTTACTGTGCATGTTGCAGGCTGACCCTGGCATAGGTTTGTTCGGCAATAGCTACCAAGGCTCTGTTATGGCTAACGACGCAACGAATAGGGAACTGTCTTACACTAGCTCGCTCTCTGACGCTGACCTAGAGGAGGCCTCTTACCTAGACACCATTGAGGCGGTAATCTCTAGTCTCGATCAGGGTGATGGCGCTATGGTTAGCCAGACCACCGAGGGCCACCTGTGGCGGTTTAAGTACGGCAGCGTAGAAGTGTACGTGCAGCTGACAGGCGAAACCGAGACCGACACGCTGACGGTGTGGTCGCCAGTGCTCAAGCTGCCCGCCAAGGATGAGCCTCGGCTGACGAAGCTGCTGCTAGAGAAAAACTGCAACGAAACCCTTGAGGCCCGCTTTGGCATCTCTGGCGATCAGGTGCTGGTGATTTCGAGCCGCATTCTTCAAGATATTTCTGCCGCCGAGATTTCGCGGCTGATGACTATTGTGGCCACCATCGCCGACGACTCAGACGAGGCGCTGGTCGAAGAATTTGGTATGGGGTAGGAGAAAGGTTTTAGGTTTCGGGTTTCGGGCTGCCCCTGACACCTGAAACCCAACACCTGACACCTAATTTATTCCCTACGCTCTCGCCTCTTCGATGACCGATTTGGCGATGGAGGGCAGCTGCAACCCCGGCGGGTACTGCCCGTCTTCTTTGATGCGCTGAATCATGGCGGGGGAAATGCGCAGGCCGAGGCGATCGGCGATCACCCGCACCACATCTCCCCGATCAAGCGTGCCGGCCACGGCATCGGCAGGGGTGAGCACCGTCAGCCGGGGCAGGTTGAGCGCTTCGAGCTGATCGATAGCCTCGGTCAGGGGCGTATTCTCTCGCACCGAGGGAATCTCTAGCAGGGGCTTGGCGATGTGGCTGAGGGGCAGGGATTCCCACTGGCTGCGCTCGATGGCCCGCATGGCGTCAATGCTGACCAGGCCCCGATAGCGCCCCTCAGAGGCGGCGAAGTAGGCGGGGGGGCGATTTTCTTCGAGCAGATAGGTGTCGGCAAACTGCCGCAGCGACATGTCGGCATCGACCACTTTGAAATCGCGGACCATGGCGTCAACGGCGGTGAGGGCCAGCATCGCCTCTTGCAGGTTGGTGACCTGGTTGTAGGAGGCGGCGTTACGCAGGGCAAACCAGCCGATCGCTGCAATCCAAAAGCCTGAAAATGCCTGGTAGGCCAGGGCCATTACCAGACCAAAAGTGATCGCCAGCCAGCCCAAGATCTGGCCAGAGCGCGCCGCCCAGCGAATGCCCTTGATGCGGCTGCCGGTGCCTTTCCACACCAAGGCTTTGAGCACCTGACCGCCGTCGAGGGGCAGGCCGGGAATCATATTGAACAGGGTGAGCACCAGGTTGACCTGGGCGACGCTGCCCGTGATCACCGCCACCGGCGTGGGCAACCCAGGGACGAGGGAGACAGCGGTGAGGACTAGAAATAGACCAAAGCTAACGAGAGGGCCAGCGATCGCCACCTTGAACGCATTACCAGGGGTTTTTGACTCTTTGTCGATGGAGGCAATGCCGCCAAACAAAAACAGCGTGATCGAGTTGACCGCAATGCCCTGCATCTTGGCGGCGATGCTGTGGCCCAGCTCGTGGAGCAGCACCGAGGCAAACAACAGCAGCGCCAGGGCAAAGCCCATCACCCAGGCCAGGTTGCCCCAGGCCGAGTGCCAGCTGGGTTCTAGCCCGTAGGACACAGTCACCAGCAGCAAAATAATGAACCAGGAACTATCGATAAATAGGGGAATGCCTAAGATAGCCCCAATACGCCAGCTGGATTGCATCGCCCTAACCTCTTAACGCCAACCCAGACGCCGATGCCCCCGGTAATGTGTCTGGGGGCGATTCGAGCTGGGGTATGGTCTTATTCTATCAACGGGTCAGCGATAGCGCTGGTTTAGGGATCTACAACAGCCCGGCGTTGGCCATGCCCAAAATCATGCCTGCGCCAAGAATGTGGCCCAGACTGGCGATCGCCAGCAGCTCGGGCAGGCCAAAGCCCTCAAATACTAGGGGCAAACCGACGGGTAGGGCAGGGCCAACCCCAGGCTTTTGAATGGCGTACTTACCAATGGCCAGCACAAATAGATTGCAGGCAATCATGACCAGCGCCACCTTGTACGACCACTCAGGGGTGGTGGGCAAAGTTTGAGCCAGCAGCAGGGTAGAAAACATCGATGTTATGTCTCCGCTAGAGGTTTAAGATCAAGATTTATTGTCTCTGGATTATAAAAATCTCCTGACACCCCCTGACAGAATGTTCAACAGAGTTAACATGTGGGTCAAAATTTGCGGCATTACTCAAGCGCAACAGGCGATCGCGATCGCCCGTCACGGCGCTACCCATCTGGGCTTTATCTGCGTGCCCCAGTCGCCTCGCTACATTGCTGCTGAGGCTCTGGCTGACATGACCCGGTTGCTTGACGCTGCGGGGGTGAAGGTGGCGACGGTGGGGGTGTTTGTCGATGCGCCGCTGACGGAGATCTGCACCGTGGCCCGCCAGGCCAACCTCAGCCACCTTCAGCTGCACGGCCAAGAGACTCCAGCGCAGTGCCAGCAGCTGTTGGCTGCGCTGCCGGGGGTGGCGCTGATCAAAGCCATTCGCGTGCGCACAGCCGCCGATCTAGCCCGGGCTGAAGCCTACATTCCCCACGTGGAGGCGCTACTGCTCGATGCCTACCACCCGCAGCAGCTCGGCGGCACGGGGCTGACCCTTGACTGGGAGGCCCTGGGGGCATTTAAGCCCGCCGGCCCCTGGCTGCTGGCCGGGGGGCTGACCCCTGAGAATGTGCCGTCGGCCCTCTCGACCCTGCGGCCCGACGGCATTGACCTATCCAGCGGCGTTGAGCAAAGCCCTGGGGTAAAAGACATGGCCCTGGTAGAACAGCTGTTTGAACAACTGCGGCTCATGCCCGCGTTCAACCCATAGCAAGGCGTTGCTGAACAGGGGTATGAATCAAAAGGTTATGCCTCTCGTAGGGGCAAACGCCGTTTGCCCCTAACTAAATTCATGCCTCAATTCAGCCATGCCCCCATAGCCACCCTGCATGAATCATAAAAATCTTGACCTGGATTGATTGTTCATGATCCCAAGCCAGCCGTGCCGGACGGGCCAGAGGCCCATCCCACAAGAAGGTTGGTAATTCAAGGCTTGGGGGACTCTGGGAAAATCTTGTGGGATAGCCATCCCGGCTGTCCACTCTAACGGTGATGCCTCTCCCCATGTCCTAGCAGCTGCTCGATCGCCGTCAATCGGTAATGCCACGATCGCAGCCGGTAGCCGCTGTTCGCCGTATCCACCAGCACCCCTTGGTTGAGCGGTGTGCGCACCCGCGCTAAACCAGCTCTGACATTGGCTAGATTGCGGCGCGATGGCTCTTGGGCCAGGGCGTCAAACTCGCTGCCCAGGCCATTGACCTGGCCAATCCAGGGTTCTAGGGCATTAGGGTCCATCCATAGGCGCTGCTGGGTCAGCAGCCAGCTCCACTCGCGCTGGAGGGCCTCGTAGCGGCTGGCGGCCATGGCGTAGGGGGTGGCGGGGCCAGGGGGGCTGCCGCTCTGGGTTTGGGCCAGCACGGTGTTGAGCTCAGCATTTAGATCGGCGGCGGCAAACAGGGCGTAGCCGGGGGTGGGCAGGTCGCGGCTGGCCTGCATCTGATCCACCGTGGCGGCGTTTGACAGATTCAGCAGTCGAATCCCCGGTATCACCAGGGCAGAACCAAAGGATTCGTTCACTAGCCAGGGCTGCACCAGGCGCTCAAAGCGGCTGGTGTCGGCGGCGTAGCTCATCAGCACAATCCAGTCGAGGTAGCTGGCCCGCGCCCAGGTGCCCCAGTCTTGCTGAATGCGCTGCAACCGCTCGTGCTCGGGGTTGGCAAACACCGCCGCCGACATCACCAGGCCGGGGCGCTGCCGCTTGAGGGTGCTAGAAATGCCCTCCACAAACGAGGTCACCTGCTGCACGCGAAACTCCGTCCAGCGCTGCCACAGCACCTGCTGCTGAATCTGCTGGTTGCGATCGAGGGTACCGACCGGGCGGGGGCTGATGGTAGTCGGGTCGACCCCAGAAATACTCTGGAACCGCCAGCGGGCTACTTCGCCGTAGCCGTAGGTGCGGTTGGCCCCAGGGTCTTGAAAGGGGTAGCGAATATAGTCGAGGTGCAGTCCGTCGACGTTGTACTGGGTGACGATTTCGGTCATCAGCCGGGTGAGGTAGCTGCGCACCTCGGGGTTGGCCGGGTCTAAAAAGGGCTTGTCTTGCCCACGGGGAATCAGGCTGCCGCTGTTGTCGTAGGCGGCCCAGCTGGGGTGCCGCGAGATCACCGGGCCGGGGTAGTCGGCGGGCTGGTTGAGCAGGCGGTTGTGGCGCTGGTTGCCCGCCGCAAACACCCACACCCAGGCGTGTAGGGTCATGCCCCGCTGGTGGGCCAGCTCCACGGCGGCAGCGAGGGGGTCCCAGCCTCGGGTGAGGGGGTTTTGCTCGGGGGCGACCTGGCTGGGGTAGATGGGGTAGCCCGCGTTGATAGTTTCAAAGAAAACCGTGTTGATGCCAGCGGCGGCCAGTCGGTCAAATACCTGGGCCAGCCCTGCGGGCGATCGAGCACTGACAATGGTGCCGCGATCGAGCCAGATGGCCCGCACTTCGCCCTGGGCCGCCGACTGCTCCGCTGGGAAGTTGTCCCACAGGGCCGATCGCGCTGCCAGCCAGCGATCGCGCACCTCACTGTGCTTGCCCGCCGCCAGCAGTCCATTCCATTCATTCAACAACGTTTGAGCCTGGCCCAGGGTGGGGTGCAGCAGCTTACCTCGGCCAGCGACATTCACCGGCTCGGCGGCAGCAGTGAATGTCTCGGGCGGGCGATCAGGCAAGGCCAGCACTGTGGATACATCACGAGAATTCGCCATGATCAGGGCGCTCTCAAAGCGGCCAATCAGGTTTTTTAGCTCCTGCTGCATGGCTAAAAACACCACCGGGCTGGGGGGTCGCCCAACTGGCGATACCTCAATCACCGCCGGGGCGATCTGCTCGGCCGGGTCGCCTGACTGAGGGCCGGGTGAGGTAGGCCCTGGGGCCGGGGTATCAGTCTGAAGGATTCTGGGCCGCTGGGAGGGGGGCAGCGGTGGCCCCGTTGGCACCTGGGTGGGGCGTCGCCCTGGGCGGGGCGGTAGCCCTGGTTCGCTGACGGGCACCGGGGGAACACCGTTTGCTTCAGGGTCGCGGTTGAGGTCGAGGTATAGCTCTAAATCGTCGGTGAGGGCAGCGGACTGCCCCACCCCTGAAACCGGAGAATTGGCCTGGGCTAAGGCCGCCAGATCGGGGATGCCCCAGCCGCCAACTAAGCCTGCAATTGCCATCCAAACAAGGCCCGGCTGCTGCGTCACGATCCCATTCCTCCATCCCACGGCGCTAATTGTGGCACAGGCTACCCCATCCAGCGCTGACCTCGGGGGCGATCGCTAGACAGCAGCCAGTAGCAGACCAATCCACCACTCGGCCTAGGCGCTGTACCACCCTTCAGTAAACCCACTCAACGTCACTTCCACGCTCTGGGTGGGAATGCCCTGGTGGCGCTCCAGCGCCCAGCCTTTGGAGG
>DAIPYU010000176.1:0-7775 GCA_036782635.1 Nodosilinea sp. CTOTU7353 | reverse complement strand
CGCTCGGCCATGTCGCGCAGCGCCCAGGGGTTTGATTTCTGCACAAAGGCCTGCACTTGAGGATCCAGAATGTAGGCGTTGGCCACCCCCTCGTACATATGGTCGGCGACGCAGTGGGTGGTGGCGTCGTAGGCAAACAAATAATCCACCGTGGCGGCCATCTCAAAGGCTCCTTTATAGCCGTGGCGCATTACCCCCTCGATCCACTTGGGGTTGACCACCCGAGAGCGATAGACCTTGGCGATCTCGGCGGCCAGCGATCGCACCTTAGGCTTAGCCGTCACCGCATTGTCGCCAAAGTAGGTAGCGGGCGATCGCCCCTGAAGGCTGCGGGCCGCCACGGTCATGCCCCCCTGAAACTGGTAGTAGTCGTCAGAGTCGAGCAGGTCGTGCTCACGGTTGTCTTGGTTGTGCAGCACCACCTGCATTTGCTCCAGCCGCTGGGCAAAGGCTTCGGGGGCGGCGCGGCCCTGGGCGGCGCGGCCATAGGCGTAGCCGCTCCAGTTCAAGTAGGCGCGGGCCAAATCTTCGTCATTGCTCCAGTTTTGCGACTCGATCAGCCCTTGCAGGCCCGCGCCGTAGGCACCGGGTTTAGAGCCAAAGATGCGGTAGCGCGATCGCACCCCCGCCTGCTCTGCCGTCAACCCCTGGGCCTGCCACTGGGTCGATTCTTGTTGCGATCGCGCGGCCAAAGGATTCTGATCGGCAAGTTCTTCCAGATCGGCCACCGCCGCCACCGCCTGATCAAACAGATCGATCAAGTTGGGAAAGGCATCGCGAAAGAAGCCCGAAATTCGCAGGGTGACATCGACCCTGGGGCGACCCAGGGCCGACAGGGGCAGCACCTCAAAATCCACCACCCGCCGCGAGGGGCCATCCCACACCGGGCGCACCCCCATCAGCGCTAGGGCCTCGGCGATGTCATCGCCCCCGGTGCGCATGGTGGAGGTGCCCCACACCGACAGGCCCAGGGTCTGGGGGTAGTCGCCGTGGTCTTGGGTGTACTGCTCGACTAGCACCTCAGCGGCCCGCCGCCCCACATCCCAGGCGCTCTCGGTGGGGATGGCGCGAATGTCTACGGAAAAAAAGTTGCGCCCCGTGGGCAGCACGTCGGGCCGGTTGCGGCTGGGCGCACCCGCCGGGCCGCTGGGCACGTAGCGCCCGTCAAGGCCCGCCAGGAGGTTGGCGATCTCGTCGGTGGTGCGAAGGAGGGCGGGCAGCAGAGTGTGCTCAATCCACTGGAGTTCTGTGGCCACAGCCTCCCCTCCTGGGAGGGGTGCCCACAGGGCGGGGTGGGGCTCGGAATCTGGATGGACCCACCCCTGCCCCTCCCGGTCGGGGAGGAGACTCTCTACCAATCTGGCCGCTGCTTCCTCTAAAAACGCGATCGCATCTCCCAAGATGCGGCAGGGGGGGAGGGGGGTGGATGGGTGGATGGGTGGATGGGTAGGTGGGACGAAGGGATCGCCGGGGTCGGCGGTGAGGGGGTCGAGGTCGAGGCCCCAGGATTCGGCGATGGCGCGGGTCAGCCCCTGGCGACCGGGGCCGGGGTGGCGGGCGATCGCCACCACTAGATCCCGCAGCTGCCGGCCGTCGGGGCATTGGCCAAAGATGTGTAGGCCGTCGCGGATTTGGGCTTCTTTGAGGTCGCAGAGGTAGGTGTCGAGGGTGGGGAGGAGGGTGGGGAGGGCGGGGGTGGATGGGTAGGTGGGTAGGTGGGTAGGTGGGTAGGTGGGTAGGTGGGCGGATGGGTGGGTGGAGAGATCTGCCAGGAGATTGGTGTCGGTGAGGAGGGTGAGGATGCGATCGCCGATCAGTTGTAATCGTGTGGGGTCTAGGCTTTGGGCTTCGTAGTATTCGTCCACTAGGCCCTCTAGCTTCTCTAGGGGGCCGTAGAGTTCGGCGCGGGTGAGGGGCGGCGTTAGGTGATCGAGAATTACCGCCTGGGCGCGGCGCTTGGCCTGAGAACCCTCGCCGGGGTCGTTGACGATGAAGGGGTACAGGTGGGGCATGGGGCCAAAGGCGGCTTCGGGGTAGCAGTCTTGCGACAAGCCGACGCCCTTGCCCGGCAGCCATTCGAGGTTGCCGTGCTTGCCCAGGTGAACCATGGCCTGGGCACCAAACTCCTGCCGCAGCCATTGGTAAAAGGCCAGGTAGTCAGGGGTGGGTTCTAGGTCTGGCGAGTGGTAGTTGAGGCTGGGGTCGCGGTCGTAGCCTCGGCTGGGCTGAATGCCGATGAAGATGTTGCCGAGCTGGAGGCCGGGGATGGGGAAGGGGGGAGTGGATGGGTGGGCGGGTGGATGGGTGGATGGGTGGGTGGGTAGAAGAGAGTTTTGATTTTCTACCCATCTCCCTATCTCTCCATCTCTCCCACCTTGCCCCCAGCGGGCGGTGATGCCGTTTTGGACGGCGACGGGCAGGGTGGCGAAGTGCTGGAGATAATCCTCAACGGGTAGGGATTGGTGGATTTGTCGAAAATCCTGGCCTTCGGGGTCGTTGGTGACGCCAGCGGTGAGGCGTTGGATCAGCTCATCGCCGTCGGCGGGGATGTCGTCGAGGGTGTAGCCAGCGGCTTCAAGGGCATGGAGGACTGCGATCGCACTCTGGGGCGTGTCGAGGCCGACGCCGTTGGCTAGACGACCGTCGCGGTTGGGGTAGTTGGCGAGAATCAGGGCGATGCGGCGATCGCCGACCGGGGTGCGCCGCAGCTTGGCCCACCGGGCTGCCAAGTCGGCGACAAACTCTACCCGGTCAGGCACCGGCTCGTAGGTGACCACATCGGTCTCCAGCGCCTCGCTGCGCTGGTTGACGGCCTTAAACGACACCGCGCGGGTGATGATTCGCCCGTCTACCTCCGGCAGGGCGACATTCATGGCGATGTCGCGAGGCGAGAGGCCCAGGCTCTGGCTCTCCCAGGTCTCCCGGGTGCCGCCGCTGAGAATCACTTGCAGCACGGGCACATCCAGCGCCTCCCATAGGGCTAAATTTGGCTTTGCCCCGTCCAGCTTGGCCACCGAAAAGCTGGTGGTGTTGAGCAGCACGTCCACCCCCTCGCCAGCCTGGGGTCGCAGCAGAGTAACCAAATCCGCCTGCACCTCCGGGTCTTGCAGCGACGCCACAAACAGGGGCACCAGCTCCAATCCCCGCTGCTCTAGGGCCTGACAGAGGGCATCAATCGGCGCGGTGTTGCCCGCCAGATAGTGGGCACGGTAGAAAATCAGCCCGATTTTGGCGGTTGGCACATCCGGTTCCCCTATCCCGGGGGGAGAGGGGCTAGGGGTGAGGGCCAAGCTGGCATAGGGATACACCCCAACCTTGGGAATGTCCCTCGGCTCCGGCGGATTGTATTGGGTGGATAGGATGTGATCGCACACCCACAGCAGCCCGTTCGCCATATTCTCGACGCCGCCCTGGTTAAGGTAGCGCCACAGCTGGTTGGCCACGGTCAGGGGCACCGTCGAGTGACTGATCAAGTCGGGGGCGGGGCGATCGTCGCCGGGCAGCACGATCAAAGCGGCACCGGTCTCAGCCACCACCTCGCGCACTACCTCTAGGCCGTAGGGCCAGTAGGCGCGGCCCCCCAGCAGCCGCAGAATGATGATTTTCGCGGACCGCAGCACATCGTCGGCGTAGGTATCGATGGCCAGCTGCTGCTGGAGCTGGAGCAGGTTGGCCACCCGCAGACCGGGGAAATCGGCTGGAAAATTGGCCCGCGCCAGGCTTTGAATCTCGGTGTCGGCGGCGGTGAGTAACACTAGCGGGGCGGGGGTTTGCTCTACAAAAATTACCCCCTCGGTGTCCGGCGTCCAGCCGCCGGGGGTAGCGGCTAAGCGATGCATAGGTGGCGTTTAAACAACGGTGAAATCTGAAGGAACTCTAGCGTAATTCAGACAGAGCTGAAACGAGGGCTACCATGGGGTCTGTTGATTTTTTTCTAGATGACGCTCTAGAACAATCTTATTAAAAGCCTAAAACCAACTCGCAATGGGCGCACCCGGCCTCAAAATCTAAGGATGCCTGAATCTCTCGACCATGGCACCGCACAGGTGATGCCCAGAGCCGCCCTAGTTTGGCTAGGGCAGTTCTTGCGTCAGTACTGTCAGCAGCACCAGCTGACTTTGCTCACCGAGACAGACTCGTCTGGCGACCGATCTGGCGACCGATTTGACGACGGGTTTTGGTGCCTGCTGGGGCCGACTCTTTCTCTGGTGGTGAGCATCCACCCCATCGAGGCCGTCGATCAGTCTGCGTCTCAGCCGACACCTCAGTCATCACCTCAACCTCAGTCATCACCTCAAAAAGATCAAACGGTGGCGGTCAGACTCATCACCGAGGTCGCCGCTGTGGCAGAATTCTTGCTCCAGCGTGGCCTGGCCCAGAAAGACCTAGCCCTGACCGATGCGGCTGCCCTGGGCCAGTTTATGCTGGCCTGGGTAAGGGCCGGGGCCGAGGCCAGCGCCAACCTAGACGAGCACCAGTCGGTGATTGATCGCCAGCACGAGCGCCGGCTGTTGCTCAACCAGGTGATCACCAAAATCCAGGGCAGCCTAGAGCTAGCCGAAATTCTAGAAACCACCGTGGCCGAAGTGCGCCAGTTTCTCCAGGCTGATCGCCTGCTGATCTACCAGTTTGACCCGGCTCCCTCAATGGCCGTCAAACCGATGGCGAGCGTCATCACCGGTGAGCACCAGCCGCAGCAGTCGACCGCTGGCGTGGGCTTTATCACCTACGAGTCGCGGTCGAGCGATCGCCTGGCCTCGGTGCTCAACTACACCGAAGGGCTGTGCTTTGAGCGCCATCCCGACGCCCCCCACCGAGGCACCCGCTATCGCCAGGGCGAAACCATCGCCATCGACGACGTGGCGACGGCCTACCAGCACGCCCCCTGCATGACCACCTTTTTGACCCAGATGCAGGTCAAGTCAAAGGCCGTGGCCCCAATTTTGGTGGGTCAGCAGCTCTGGGGCCTGCTGATCGTGCACCAGTGTGAAGACCAGCGCCAGTGGCAGCCCTGGGAAACCGAGCTTTTGCAGCACATTGCCGAGCACCTGGCGATCGCGATCAACCAGGCCCAGCTCTACCACCAGCTCCAGGGGCAGACCAAAAACCTCGAAGTCTGCGTCATCGAGCGCACCCAAGACCTGCGCGATGCCCTGGTGGCCGCCGAGGCCGCCAACCGGGCCAAGAGCGAATTTCTCGCCACCATGAGCCACGAGCTGCGCACCCCCCTGACCTACATCATCGGCATGTCGGCTACCCTGCTGCGCTGGTCACTGGGCGAGCTGTCGCCCCGCCAGCGCGACTACCTCACCACCATTCAGGCCAGCGGCGAGCAGCTGCTGCGCATCATCAACGACATCCTTGACATGTCAAAAATTGAGGCCGGGCGCACCATGCTAGAGGTGCGCCCGTTTTCCCTGACCTCACTGTGCCGCCAGAGCGTCGATGCCTTTCGCGACGAGGCCACCCAAAACAACATTGAGATGACCCTTGACCTCAAGCTGGTCAACGGCCAAGACACCTTTGTGGCCGACCTCAGGCGGGTGCGACAGATTTTAGCTAACCTGCTCAGCAACGCCGTCAAGTTTACCCCCGCTGAGGGCCAGGTCACTCTCCAGGGGCGGCGCGAGCAAAACGACGCCGTTTTTCAGGTCAAAGACACCGGCATTGGCATTGCCGCCGCCGCCCAACCGCTGCTGTTTGAGAAATTTCAGCAGCTCGAAAACGTGCGTCAGCGCGAGCACCAGGGCACAGGGCTGGGCCTAGCGCTCACAAAACAGCTCGTCGAGCTGCACGGCGGCTCAATTAAGGTCAGCTCAGAGGTGGGGGTGGGTTCAGTCTTTACGGTGCGCATTCCCCAACAGCAGGCGGCCACCCTGGCAGTGCCAGAGCTAGTACCCACCCTTGAACCCACCGTCGGGCGCATTGTGCTGGTCGAAGACAACGAAGAAACCGCCAGCGTAATCTGCGATATGCTCACCGCCGCCGCCTACCAGGTGATCTGGGTTGTGGACGGTTCGCGAGTCATTGACCAGGTCAACCTACTACAGCCCGCCGCTGTGATCACCAGCCTCACCCTCACCAGCGACGACGGCAGCGACATTCTGGCCGTTCTGCACCAGGCGCTAGGCCCCGTTAGGCCCAAAATCTTAGCGCTGCTCGATATGGAAGATGACCACCGGGTAGCCCAGGCTCTAGAAGCCGGGGCCAGCGGCTGTATCGCCAAACCCATTGACCCCAAGCAGCTGCTCTCGACAGTCAACGCCGCCATGATTGCTCAGCCGGTCTAGACATCAACTAGTGGTTTGCCAAGTTAAAGGTGAGTGGGGTGTGCGGTGTACGGTTCAAGGGCTGCCGTGAACCGTACACCGTACACCGTGAACATCTAGTCCATTTAGGTTTCAGAATTAGGGGCCTGACCACCCAGGGCCGGGGTAAGGTAGGCCACCAGCGCCCCAATCAAGAAACCTGCCACGTTGCGCGTCAGGGGCAGCCAGTCGCTGGTGCGAGTCACCACCGGGCCAATGCCAAAGGCGAGAAACAAAATTCCCCACAGGGGCGAAAAAATCAGCACCCACTGCCAGGCAAACCCCTGCCCCTCCTTGCGGGGATGAGCGGCAAAGCCGCAGATTACCCCACCCACAATAGAGGTAATCAGCGTCAAGATCCACTGCTCCTGGGGCAGGCCTGGGACAACGTTGCAGCCACCCTGGCGCAGGCAGCCCTGAATCGACTCTAGAGCGCTCAAGATTGAGTTATCTTCACCATTCTCGCGCACAAAGAACTGGTTGCCGTAGCGGGTTTGCAGCTCAATCCAAAAGGTGCGGGGCAGCAGGTCGTAGACGGCGTCGCCGACGCTAAAGTTGAGCAGGTTGCCACCGCGTGGGTCAGCGACCAACATGATGCTGCGATCGTCAAGGCCCCAAAAGTCTTTGACAGCGCGGCCCGGAGTCTGGTCGTACTGGGTTAGCACCCGCAGTTTCCAGCCGGTTTCGGTAGCAAACTGGTTGAGCTGAGAGTCGAGATCCTCTTCTTGGCGCGTGCTCAGCGACCTGGCCAAGTCAATGATAGAGGTTTCTTTGTCGGGCAAGAGTTCGGGGTTGTCATAGGCCATGGCCGGGGCCATGGGCAGCCAGACGCACAGGCTGACAACACAGATAACCAAAACCTTCAGCACATTTCTCATACTGGCTTGCCGTAACAACATAGAGCTTGAACGCGATAGAAACCAACAAACCCCTAGTCCCAGGTAAAGCTAATGATGGGGTAGATTCCTTAATTTAGTCTATACCTTTGTTAACAGTTGTTTACATTGCTCTAATATTTGCCTGCGGTCTCGGCAACTGGGTGGGGAGTGGGGAGTGGGGAGTGGATGGGTAGGTGGGTAGGTGGGTAGGTGGGTAGGTGGGTAGGTTGGCTGGTTCTTGGGTGAGGTGAGCCTATGGGGCGGCGGGCAGTTGCAGGCAGAATTGGGCTGTGTCGGGGGCGCTGGGGGTGAGCGCCAGGTCGCCGCCGTGGGCGCGGGCAATTTCTCGGGCCAGGCTCAGGCCCAGGCCCAGACCTTCGGTTTGGGCGGCGCGGGCGGGGTCGCCCCGGTAAAAGCGATCAAACAGACGGCTGGCTTCGTCGGCGGTGAGGGTCTCGGTGGCGTTGGCCAGGGTTAAAATCACCGCTGGCCGCTGGGTGCGGGCACTGACTCGCACCCAGCCCTGGGGCAGGTTGTAAGTAGGTGGACAAAATTAAGTGCCAAAGTTCATCATATCCATGTAGCTCTT
>DAIPYU010000175.1:4876-7894 GCA_036782635.1 Nodosilinea sp. CTOTU7353 | reverse complement strand
AGGCTCTTTTTTCTGTGATCTATTTACCCGTCGTGAATAATCTAGGTTAGAGTATCGGTACAGTATCTGAATAACAGCTCATCCTGGTGCCCTAGCTCCGCTTGGGCATCCCGGTTTTGAGGCTCTGCCGCTCACTGGAAGAGGCAGAGCCGCCGCCGAGCATTCTAAGCCCTGGAACGAGGGGCAGCGAATACTGTACCGGCGTTCTAGGCTCAGCGGTCAATCTGAAGGATTGCCCCCTAACTCTGCCCCAGCTTGACAGGGCTGACTGGCCTAAGCTAACGGCCAAACACCTGGTACTGGTTGCGCCCGGCAGCTTTGGCCGCGTAGAGAGCCTGGTCTGCCGCTTCGAGAATGCTCTCGGCGGGGGTGTCAGAATCGGGCACCTGGGTGGCTATGCCAAAGCTGAGGGTAATGGTATTGCCACTGGGGCTAGCCCTATGGGGCAGGGCCAGGGTTTGCAGGTGGTGGCGCACCATCTGCACCACGCGAATGGCTCCGGCGGTGTCGGTGTCGGGCAGCACCAACTGGCTGGGGCTGGAGGTCGCGCGTCACTCTGAGGTACGGTAGGGCGAAAAACAATTGGTATCCAGACGATTTGCCGGGCGCAGTCCGGGCCTCAGCAGATTTAGTACCGATATCGGCCCAGTCTAGCCTTTACGAAATGACCCGACGAAAAGTTCGGCAAAATGGCTTTACCAATCCTCGGTCAATTAGCGGGGCTGCTCCAAACCAAGGTCGGCAGAAATGTTGCAAAATGTAAACAGCTCACCGCCAGGATCTAGCCATGACGTCACTTGCGATCGCCCCTCAGTCTACGGGTGCTGCCCCCCTTCCCGCCGGCGGCCCCGACCCGGCCCGGTTCGACTGGGCTGAAGCCTGGTACCCCGTCGCCTACCTCGACGATCTCGAAGCAGGGCAGCTCACCCGCTTCACCCTGCTAGATCGCGGTATTGTCATCTGGTGGGACCCCAACGGCAAAGTCTGGCGCGTGTTTGAAGACAAATGCCCCCACCGCCTCGCCCCCCTGTCGGAGGGGCGGGTCAATCAAAGCGGCGAGCTAGAGTGCCCTTACCACGGCTGGGCCTTTGCCGGCGACGGAGCCTGCACCCACATTCCCCAGCAGCCCGAGGGTGGGCAGGGCAACGGGTCGTCGCGGGCCTGTGCGGTGTCGCTGCCCACCGCCGTTCGGCAGGGGCTGCTGTTTGTCTACCCCGGCAACACCGCCAATGCTCCCCAGGTTGAGGTGCCAATCATTGGCCCATTGGACGCAGAACCCGACGGCTGGGTTGTGCTCAACACCTTTCGCGACCTGCCCTACGACGCTCTCACCCTGCTCGAAAACGTGCTCGACGCCAGCCACATTCCCTACACCCACCACAAAACCGTCGGCAAGCGCGAAAACGCTGCCCCCATGGAAATGGAGGTGCTCACAGCAGACAAACAGGGCTTTCGCGGCCTCTGGCCCGAAGGCCCCCGCAAGGGCAAGCTGGGCACCCAGCACACCACCTTTGTCGCCCCGGCGCTGATGTACCACGACCTCACCTCTAAGCAGTTTGGTCGCACCATGACCGTGGTCTACGCTACCCCCATTCGCAAGGGCGAATGTCGGCTGTTTGCCCGATTTCCCTTCAAGTTTGCGTCCAAAATTCCGGCTACCGTCATTGGTCTGACGCCCCGCTGGTACAGCCACATCGGCAACAACGGGGTGCTCGAAGACGACCAAATTTTTCTGCATATCCAAGAGCGCGAGCTAGAGAAAGCGAGGCGGCCCTACCCCCAGGCCTGCTACCTGCCCACCCAGGCCGATCGCTACGTGCTGGCCTTTCGCAGCTGGGTCAGCGACTTTGAGGCCGATCCCTTCCCTGGCCAGCGCCTGGGGCCGGAGTGGAGTCAGACGGCCCTGCTCGATCGCTACCACTCCCACACCCAGCACTGCCGCAGCTGTCGCACCGCCCTGGGCCGCATCCAGGCCCTGCGCTGGGGTCTGCTGGGGGTAAGCGCCGTGGGCTGGTCGCTGGTGCCCGTGGCCCTGGCCAGTGGATCGCTCACCGGGCTAGCCGCCGTCTTGCTGTCGGTGCTGCCGTTGGGTACAGCCGCCGCCTGGGCGGGTCTGGGTCTACTCGAACAGCGATTCTACAAAGGCCGGGCTGTGCCCCCGCGCAACCTGCCCGAGAAAAAAGCCAGTGCCAAAGAGTAGATAACTAATCGGCGGGAATCACCCGCACCATTCCCTCCAGGTCAATGCCCTGGGCGGTGACCGAGAGCTGGCGAATATCCACCTCTGGCCCCAGGTCAAAGGCGGTTTCAGCCAGGGTCATGGGCGACGGTGACTCTCCTGTGGCAGGCAGCCTCCTGAGCACTGGCTGACACAGACATAGCCAGCGCCCCTCCTTGATGGCCAGCCCTGTTGTTAGCTCTAGGGTCTCTAGTTCTGGGGTCTCTGGTTCTGGGGTTTCTGCAGCAGGGGATTTTCTTGGCCAGCGGAGGGTGAGGCGATCAGCATCCAGCTCAATATCTACGGTGGCATGGGCTTCACCATCACCGAGCCACTGGTCTAAAGGGATCACCTCCTCAGCGCTGGCCAGCAGCTGCGTCAGCACGTCTCGCAGGCCTTGACCTAGTAGCGGCGATCGCAGCGACGCCCGCAAATCATCGGCCAGCACCGTCACCCGCCCCTCTACTGGAAACGGCTGCAACAGCCGCAGCGGCTTGCCCCTGAGCACCTGGGGCAAATTCACGCGAATATCTGCGGCGCTGACCTGGGCCTGACTGACATGTAGTCCCAGGTACACAACCTGTTGTGCCGCCAGATTGACCCCCGGCAGATAGCCTCCTAAGATCTGTCGATCTTTACCGTCGATGGCAAACTCTAGCCCCTCAATATGGTCAAACTGGGTGTGCAGCCATAGGCGAATGGCGGGCGGCAGCAGCCGACTGATCAGTCGGCTACCCCTGGGGCCAGGCCCAGAGACATCAGGCCCAGAGACATCAGGCCCAGAGACATCAGGCCCAGAG
>DAIPYU010000175.1:0-4776 GCA_036782635.1 Nodosilinea sp. CTOTU7353 | reverse complement strand
AGGCCCAGAGACATCAGGCCCAGAGACATCAGGCCCAGAGACATCAGGCCCAGAGACATCAGGCCCAGAGGCATCAGGCCCAGAGGCATCAGGCCCAGAGACGTCGGGAGCAGAAGCAGGGTCATAGGTCATGGGCAAAGGAAAATACTAGGCATAGCAATGCTACGGCGTTGTTGCATAAAAAGGGAGAGTTACGGCTGGGTAATGCGACAGAGGCTGGCTCAATTGGTTCCCTAGTTGCAATATGAGCTTGGTTAAAGGCAGTGCCTAGGGCCAAATTATGTGATCGCAGCTAATGCAGTTGCAGCCCATCAGTATTTCACCATTTCACCCTCGGTATCTCGCTCTCGATAGTTTAGGGAGCGCTGCTGGGCTAGAAAACCCTATGTAGCCCAATCACAATCAGCAGCGTGCCGGGAAAATAGGGCAGCTGCTTAAACCACTGGCGACCGGCGATCAAAATGCCGGTGCGAATGCCTGCGTATATGAAAACGCTGCTCATGGTCGCCATGGTCAAGATAATCATCCAGGGCGAATACCCCATCAGCCGAATGCCAATGCCCGCCACAAAGGAGTCGAGGGAAACCGCTAGGCCCAGGAAGCAGGCCTCATTGGCGGAAATTGATTTAGACCGATCAAAGTCAGCGGTGTCAGGCCGATCAAGAATTGCCGGCGCTATCTTGAGAAGATTACCTCCGGAGGAGGCAGAGATCTTGTCAGCGGGATTGCGGTAGCTCGGGGGCTCTGAGCTACGACTTTTGGTGGGAGCCGCCAGCTGGGTCTTGAGCTGGTTTAGCACGGCCAACGCCCCAATGCCGACTAAGAGCACGCCCCCCAAAGTTTGAGTTAGCTCAGGCGAGAGGGTCGCGGCAATGGCCTCGCCCGCAAAAACTGCCAGCATCAGGGTGAGGGCAGTACAGGCCGTAATGATAGCCAGAGAAGTCAGATGTACCCGAATACGGCGAACCCCGTAGGCAACGCCGACACCAAAGCTATCTAAGCTCACGGCGATCGCAATGGTCAATAGAGAGAAAAAATTCACAACTAAAGCTACAGCGCTCCTGTTCTTACACCAGCTCAACCGGGCTAGAGCCAAGCTTCTGTCAGACTTCTAGCAGCCTGACCTCTCGTATCGTTACATTTCGTCATAGTCTAGCGCGACCTAGGGCAGCCCGACTCTGACCGCCGGGTTGAGATCACCGTCGGCAGCTGTCGCAATGTCCACAGCGCCCCAGCCGCTGCGCCTTGGCATGAGCAAGCCAAAAGTCAAGGGTAGAAGCACTTGCTGAAAGCCCCTATGCTGCTCGATCAGCCAAAATCCTGAGCTTTTCCAGCAAGCCCTGGTCAATTTATTTATTAAAATCTCCTGACGCAATCATACGCAGAGGGATCAATTTGTCAGTAAATCATGATATTTTGATCCCCAAACCCCTGTCCGCTCGATAGGGTTGCCAGAAAAGCCTTGCGGGGGGGATTGATCCCAGCGGTTGTTTTTGTCATGCTACGGAGCAACGGTTGATCCCCGCTCAAACCCAGTGCTCGCTGAAGGGACGTTGGGATAAAGTCTAAGGCGTTGCTTGGGTCAGGGCAGTGTTGGGTCGGGATCGGTATTGATTTGAGCCAGCGGAGCGGGTTAGGTGTTGCCGCTTTGCTGCGAGCCGTGCCCTTGGGTCTGCCGCTGTTGGTCTGCTTTTGTACTGGTCTTTAGAGGAGAATGCGCTATGTCTTCGCCCCGCCTACCCCTGGAAGAAATGACCCTGCGGCAGCTCCGCAAGGTGGCCAGCGAGTATGAAGTCTCTCGCTATAGCCGGATGCGTAAGACCGAGCTAATTGCGGCCATTCAGGTGATCGACGCCAAGCGCAGCAAGCGGGTAACTCCTGCGGCGGTACCTGCTATGGCCAGCACCGTTGCGGCAGCATTCCCTGCCTCTGCCTCCCCTGCGCCGCTGGCGGTCGAGACTCTGGCCGCTGTGGATGAGGGATTGTCTGACCTGCCCAGCGGCTACGGCGAGAGCCGCATTGTGCTCATGCCCCGCGATCCCCAGTGGGCCTACGCCTACTGGGATATTCCCCACACCCTCAAGGACGAACTGCGCCGCCAGGGCGGGTCGCGTTTGGCGCTGCGTTTCTACGATGTCACCGACATCGACTTCAGTAGCCAGTCGCCCCACAGCCTGCAGCAGTACGAATGCGACGAATTGGCGCGGGAGTGGTATTTGCCGATTCCAGTGAGCGATCGCGACTATGTGGCCGAGATCGGCTACCTCTGCAACGATGGCCGCTGGCTGGTGCTGGCGCGATCGCTGCCCGTTCACATTCCTCCTGTATACCCCTCTGAATGGGTCGAAGACCACTTCGTCACCGTTGACTGGCAGGCCGACCTGCGCGGCCAGACCGTGCTCGCCCTCAAGCACCCCAGCCAGCGCGCCGCTGAGAGCACCAAAGCCATCCACAACAGCGTTTATGCCATGACCGAGTCGGCAGAGGCGCAGCGGGTGGCCGGCTCGCTGTTTGGCTCAATGCAGCATGTGCCGGGTTCCTACGTGCCCGGTTCTATGGCCCCAGAAAAGGTCGTCAGCTCCTACGTCTTTCCCTCCGGAGCGGGGCTATGGGCGGTGCCGGGGGCAATGCCGGGGGCGGCAGTGCCCAACATGTCAGGGGTCGGGGCCTTTGGCGAACTCACCATGTCTGGGGCGGGTCTCACCATGTCTGGGGCGGGCTTCTCTGCCTCCGCGCCTCCGGTTCGCCCCCGCAAGTTTTGGCTGGTGGCCGACGCTGAGCTGATTGTCTACGGCGCTACCGAGCCTGACGCCACCGTCACCATTGGCGGTCAGCCGATCAAGCTCAACTCCGACGGCACCTTCCGGTTCCAGATGTCGTTCCAAGACGGCAACATCGACTATCCAATTATGGCGGTAGCGGCCGATGGCGAGCAAACTCGCGCCATCCACATGACCTTCGACCGTGCTACCCCCTCGCGTCGCACCAACACCAAAGATGAAGCGGCGTTGGAGTGGCTGCCCTAGGCTGCCCGCTTGCTTAACGGCAGAATCACAAGTTAAGGAGCACCCCTCGGGGTGCTCCTTTTTTTACGGCCTACGTTGAGACCCCTCTAGAGCATCGGTACAGTATGGCTGAAAACCCGGTTTCTGGGTCGCTGCTCTAACCACATGACTAGCCTTTTAACCCAGAAACCGGGTTTCTGTACCGGCGTTCTAGGGCCAGCAGCAGGCCATTAATCACTAGCGCGAGAACTGCGACGGCCACAGACCCCGCCACAATTTTGTCGTAGCGGTTGGTCTGAATGCCGTCGAACAGCAGCTTGCCCAGGCCCCCAGCGTTGAACTTGGCTCCAATCGTGGCGATCGCAATCGCCACTATCGCCGCAATTCTCACCCCGGCCAAAAACACCGGCAGCACCAGGGGCACCTGCACCCGCCACCACCGCTGGGCCACGCTCATACCCATGCCCCTCGCCGCTTCTAGCACGGCGGGGTTAATGCCCGCCAGGCCCACCGTCAGGTTGCGCACCAAAATTACCTGGGTGTAGAGCACCATGGCCACGATCACCGAGGTGGCGTTGAGGCCAAACAGCGGCACCAAAAAGATAATCAGCGCCAGGCTGGGGATCGTGTAGAGCACCCCCAGACTGCCCAGCACCGGCACCGCCAGCCAGCGCAGGCGGGTGACCAACAGCGCCAGGGGCACCGAGATGGCGATCGCCACCCCCAGCGCAATCCCCGTCATGCGCAGGTGTTGCAGCAGCAGGGTAAACACATCGCCGGGGTTGCTGATTAGGTAGCTCATCGTCCGTTTTCTCCTTGCCCCGGCCCCGCCACCGCCGACTCGCGAATGTGATCGAGGGTGAGCAGCCCCACTGGGTTGCCCTCCTCTAGCACGGTCAGGGCCGGTGCCCCGGTCTTGAGCATCAGCGATAGGGCATCGCGCAGGCTGTCGTGGTGAGCCAGGGTGGGGTTGTGGCCGTTGTTGTAGCTGGGCGGCAGCGCCATCATCGCCGAGCTGGCCCGCAGCAGGCCCAGCTGACGCACCATGTCGTCGGCCCCCAGCAGGGTGTGGACAAATTCATCGGCGGGCTGGGTGAGCAGGTTAAAGGGGGTGTCAAACTGCACCACCTCCCCCTGGCGCATGATCAGAATGCGATCGGCCAGCCGCAGCGCCTCTTCCACATCGTGGGAGACAAACAGAATGGTTTTCTTTAGCTGGCCCTGGAGGCGCAAGATCTCGTCCTGCAGCGCCGTGCGGGTGATGGCGTCGATCGCCCCAAAGGGCTCATCCATCAGCATAATGCCGGGGTTGCCCGCCAGGGCGCGGGCAATGCCCACCCGCTGCTGCTGCCCGCCTGAGAGCTGGGCGGGGTAGCGATCGCGAAACTCTCCCGGCGGCAGCTTCACCAAGTCCAGCAGCTCATCAATGCGGGCCTGAATCTGGGGCTTGCCCCAGCCCAGCAGCTTGGGCACTACCGCCACATTGTTGGCCACCGTCATGTGGGGAAACAGCCCCGACTGCTGAATCACGTAGCCAATCTGCTGCCGCAGATTGGTGGCTTTGATCTTGCGAATATTCACCCCGTCGAGAAAGATATTGCCCCCGGTGGGTTCGTAGAGGCGGTTGACCATCTTCAGCAGCGTGGTTTTGCCGCAGCCCGAGGGGCCTAAAATCACCACAATTTCGCCCGCGCTGACCTGGCAGGTGACCCGGTTGACCGCCGGGCGGCCCCCCCCAGCAAACCGCAGCGAAACATCGTCAAACTGAATG
>DAIPYU010000174.1:0-8209 GCA_036782635.1 Nodosilinea sp. CTOTU7353 | reverse complement strand
CAGTTGTCAAAGCCCCGGTAAAGAGCTAATACCAAATCCTGCTTGGCTACCCCCGATACCCCTGGGCGAACAGCGGTTCGCCCCTACAGGTTGGCCTTTTGGGAATCGGGGGTATGGAATTCGGATTCGGTATAAAAGGTCAGGATGTCTAATACGAAATCCGATTTGGTAAACCTCGATTCATAACCGGGAACCCCGTAGGGGCGTAGCATGCTACGCCCCTACAAAGCGGGTGTATTCAAATAGAATCCGGTATAAGTTTGGTACTCACCCTCGAAAAACAAGGTCTAATTTCTCGACAGCCCAGCCAGCCCCGCAGCATTCAAGTGCTGTTGCCTCGCAATCAGCTGCCAGATTTAGACTGAGTTAGCAAGGAAATATCCGTTGATGGGAATATCTATTTGCCAGAGTTCACCCCGCTCAGCCGGTCTCTGGTGACTTATGGGCTCTGAAAGTGATGCCATCCACCCTTCACCCCTTCACCCCTTCACCTCACCCACTCACCCCTGAGCCGCCGCCACCGGCCCCACGGCCTCCTCTGGCCCCAGCAGCGAAATGTAGGGGTTATGGAAAAACTCCTGGGCCACGGCTTCAGCATCGAGCACCGTCACCGCCGCCACCCTGTCTTGAAACGCCTGGTCGTACTCAACCCCCAGGCCGAGGATTTCGTACCAGCCCAGCAGTTGGGCGATTTGGGCGTTGGTCTGCTTGCCCAGGGCATACTGGCCCAGCAGCTTGTTTTTGGCCGATTGCAGCTCTTCGTCAGAGAGCACGGTCTCTTGCAGACGCTCGACCTCAAACCGCAGCCCCTCTAGGGCGGTGGCGGTGTTTTCGGGAGCGGTGCCAATGTAGGCGACAAACTGAGACGGCCCCAGGCGAGTGGGGTAAAAGGCCGAGACATCGTAGGCCAGACCGCGTTTTTCGCGCAGTTCGACAAACAGGCGGCTAGAGAGACCGTTGCCCAGGTAGGTGTTGATCAGCTTGAGGGCGGCATAGGCGGGGTGCTTCACCGAGGCCCCTGGGTAGCCCACCATGACAATGGCCTGGTTGGTTTCTTGGGCCGCCATGGAGCAGGCGGGGGTGGTCAGCACCGCCGGAAACACCAGGGCGGTCGGGGGTGAGGCAGCGGGTACCTGCCAGTCGCCCAGAGCTTGTTCTACCTTGGCCAGGGCCGCAGCGGGGGTGATGCGGCCGACGATGGTAATTACCATACTGTCGGGGCGCATGTGCTGGCGATGGAAGTCAACTAGATCGGCTTGGGTAATCGCCTCCACCGTAGCTTCGGTGCCGATGCCGGGCCGGGCGTAGGGGTGCTCGCCGTACATATCTTGGCGGAGCTGGTTGAAGGCCAGGGTGAAGGGCTGCTCCTGCATGGAGCGAATCTGTTGCAGGGTGAGCTTGCGCTCCAGCTCAATTTCTTCTGTGGGGAAGCTGGGCTGACGCAGCAGGGTAGCGGCCAGAGCAAAAATCTCGGGAAAGTCGGCGGAGACGGTTTTGAGGCTGATGACGCTGTAGTCGGCGGCGGCATCGGTGCCCAGGCTGGCCCCCACCGACTCGACGGTTTCGGCGATCGCCATCGACGACAGCGCCGCGGTGCCCTTGGTGAGCAACCCCATGAGAAAGCTCGCTAGCCCCGCCTGGTGGGGGGCTTCAGAGGCGCTGCCCGCCCGAATAAACATGCGGGCCGAGATAATGTCGGCGACGGGGTTTTCTAACACGAGAACCGTTAGGCCGTTGGCTAAAACAGTGCGGTGCAGGCGCGGTGCTTGAAGAAGAGAGGCTGTCACGGGCAAAAATTAGGGGGTGAAGAGAATCAGGCGCGAAACGAAGCATGGCGGCGGGCGCTGGCAGGCAATGGCCACAATAACTATAGTCTGCCCAGGGAGCCTCAGGCCGGGCGCAGAATCGTAGACACGTAGCGCAGCGGCGTCAGGTACTGGGCCGCCAGCTGGCGGAGGTCGGCTTCTTGGTACTGTTGCAGGGTGGGCACGTAGGCCAGGCAGCGCTCGGCGGCGGCAATGGTGCTGTAGTAGCCGTACAGCCCAGCCAACTGCCCCGGCGCTTCGGTAGAGAAGGCGTAGTCGTTGCACAGCAGGCGCTTAGCCCGCGCCATTTCGGCGTCGGAGATCGGTTTGGCGGCCAGCTCGCTGATGCGATCGCAGACAATTGCCTCCACCCGGTCGACATCGTCGCCATCGAGCCAGGCCTGAATGGTGAACAGGCTGCACTCCCGCTGCATCGAAAACCCAGCGCCAATGTCCTGCACCAGCTGGCGGTCTTCCCTCAGCTCGCGCACCAGCCGAGAGGTGCGCCCCTCCGCCAAGATGGCCGCCAGCAGGTCTAGACCGTAGGCAGTTTCAAGCTGGTCAATGCCGGGACCGAGCCAGGCCATGGTCAGCCGCGACTGCTCTAGGCGCGGCAAATGGAGAATTTCGCGGCGCACCCCCGGCAGCGTCGGCACGGGTGCCACCGCCGCCGCCGGACAGGGCGGCGGCGACGCAAACCCGCGAAAGGCGTGCTTCACCATCGCCACCGTCGGCTCTAGGGCAATACCGCCAGTGATCACCACCGTCATTTTGTCGGGCTGGTAGTGGGCCTGGTGAAAGCAGCGCATCTCTTCGGGCGATCTCCGCTGCAAAATTTCTGCGGTGCCCAGCACCGGGCGACCGTAGGGGTGGTCTTGGTACACCGACTCAGACATGGCCTGGTAGCCCAGCCAGTCGGGGTCATCTTGGGCCTGGCGAATTTCTTCGAGCACCACCTGACGCTCGCGGCTAAACTCATCGGCCGGAATTGCCGCGTGCAGCAGCAGATCGGCCAGGTAGGGCAGCGTCTGGGGCAGCATGTCGGCGGCAATGGTGATAAAAAAGTGGGCGTAGTCGTGGCTAGTAGCCGCGTTGGTCATGCCCCCCTGGGTTTCAATGGCGTAGTCAAAGATGCCGGGCGGCAGCTGGTCGGTGCCCTTAAAAATCATGTGCTCTAAAAAGTGGGCCATGCCCGCCCAATCCGCCGGCTCTGTCACCGCCCCGGCCCTGACCCACACATCGGCCACCACCACGGGCGTCGCCGCAATCTCTTGGTGGATCAGGGTCAGTCCATTTTCTAAACGAATCACGCTGGCGGGAAAATCAACCGAATTCAACGGCCCAAGCCTTTAAAACACACATCATCAAACTTCTGAGCTATGCAAGTCCAGCCCGCGATCAGTAGCTTTTTCCCAGGCATAACTCCCCAGGCAGAACGCCGCGTCTGGACTTGCGATCAGGCCTAACTGGTCAACTGTCCCAGAGACAGACTCCAGAGGACAATCCTTAGCCGCAGGCTAACCCTGCTGTCAATACTAACGTTCAAGTAAGCTAAATCACACTTTTGCAACTTACCTTCGAGGCTCAAACAACAATTCCCCCATCCAGCCGGACAGGGGAACGTCGAAGGTTTATTTTTCTAAAAAATTAAGGGTTCCACCGCAGCGCCGTCTTACCTCAGTTTCCGACCTGGGAAAACCAGGTGGGTGCCTTAGCACTTGGCTTAAAGTTTCCGAGTACAAGCTCGGTCTACTGCCGCCGGTGCGGTTTGGCTCCCGTTCGGAACAAACATAGATCGACAAACATTGTTGGCAGTCACCAACGCCGTAGTGGAACTTGACCCCATCATAACCAACAGCCTGGGGCAAACCGCAAGGGGAGAACCGACCTTTCTCTGGGCCGCTATCCCAACCGCTGGAATCTAGCCGCTGTGATCTAATATGGCAGCATCGGCCCTCGCCCAGTGTTCTGTCCCTGCCAGTGTTCTGTCCCTGTCAGTGTTCTGTCCCTGTAAGGTTCTATGGTTCCTGATGACTCTATCCCTGCTGCGGTAGCGGACTCTGCTGTACCCAATCCAGCCGCAACCGAGGCTTTAGCTGCCGACCCTCCGCCCATCACCCCGGCCTCGCCACCCCCACCCCCACCAATTGATCCCCGCACCCAGCTGCGGCTGCGCAGCGAAACTGATCACCTGGTGTTGCTCATGCCCAATGGCTCTGAGGCAGAATCTGGTTCTCTGGCCTGGGGCGAACTATTGCAGCAATTCAAGCAGCGGCTCAACGGCGGAGAAAGATTTTGGCAGTCCCAGACGGTAGTGCATCTGGCCGCCCGCGATCGCCTGCTCGATGTCCGCCAGCTCCAGGCGCTAGAAGAACTGCTCTCCATCGCCCAGCTCGCCCTCAAGCGGGTGAGCACCAGCCGCCGCCAAACCGCGATCGCCGCCGTCACCGCCGGCTACTCGGTCGATCAACTGGCGGCAGAAGATACCCTGGTGCAGTCGCCCCCGGCCCCCGGCCAGCCCCTGGCGGAGCCGCTGTACCTGCAAACCACGGTGCGGGGCGGCGTTGAGATTCGCCACCCCGGCACGATTATTGTGCTGGGAGATGCCAACCCCGGTAGTTCCCTCGTTTCGGAGGGCGACATTCTCGTGTGGGGCCGCCTGCGGGGTACCGCCCATGCAGGGTCGGGGGGCGATCGCAGCCGCTGCATCATGGCTCTGCAAATGCACCCCACCCAGCTGCGCCTAGCCGACCTGGTAGCCCGCGCCCCCGATGGCCCCAGCAACCAATACCTGCCCGAGGTAGCCTACGTGGGCGACAACGCCATCCGCATTGCCCAGGCCCAGGCCTTTGCCCGCCAAAACTTCGATGCCACCCTGGGCCAGGGAGCGCAGCTAACCGATGCGTTTAAGGTTTAGTAGTCTGCCAAGCCAAAAGTGACGGGTTAGGGGGGGGCAAGGTTTAAGGTTCAAGGACTGCCGTGAACCTTGCACCTTAAACCCTGCACCTTGTAGATCGACTAAATTCGCAGTTCCCAGCCTGCGCCCATGGCGTATCATTAACGGTTGTTTTCGTCAGGCAGTTGGTTCTTTAGGGAAAGTTGGGTTCGGCCATGACTCGCATTATCGTAATGACCTCGGGCAAAGGGGGTGTCGGCAAGAGCACCTGCACCGCCAACCTGGGCATGGCCCTGGCCCAGCGTGACCAGCGGGTTGCCGTGGTCGATGCCGACTTTGGCCTGCGCAACCTCGACCTGCTGCTGGGCCTAGAAAACCGCATTGTCTACACGGCGCTGGACGTGCTGGCAGGCGACTGCACGGTAGAAAAAGCCCTGGTCAAAGACAAGCGCCAGCCCACCCTCGGCCTGCTGGCCGCCGCCCAAAACCGCAACAAGGAAGCCATCACCCCCGAGCAGATGAAAACGCTGGTGGCGGGTCTGGCCCCCAGCCACGACTTTATTTTGATCGACTGCCCAGCCGGTATTGAGATGGGCTTTCAGAATGCGATCGCCCCGGCCAAAGAGGCGATCGTCGTCACCACCCCCGAAATTTCTGCCGTGCGCGACGCTGACCGGGTGATTGGCCTGCTCGAAGCCAACGATGTGAAATTTACCAAGCTGCTGATCAACCGCATCAAGCCCAAGATGGTGCAAGAAGACCAGATGATGTCGGTGCGCGACGTGCTCGATATTCTCGCCGTGCCCCTGCTGGGGGTAGTGCCCGACGACGAGCGGGTGATTGTCGCCTCCAACCGGGGCGAGCCGCTGGTGCTCGACAAGCAGCTGTCGCTGGCGGGGGTCGCCTTCACCAACATTGCTCGTCGCCTGGTGGGCGAAGAGGTGCCCCTGATTGACCTCAACGCCACCCACGACGATCTATTTAGCCGCCTGCGCCGATTTTTTCGGGGCTAGGTCTCGGTCTCAGCGAGTCATAAAGCCCATTCAAGAGCATAAATTCGGTGTTTGATGTTTTTTTACCCAGCCGCCAGTGCCGATGCTAAGCGAACTTCTCGACAAGCTATTTAACCGCAACCGCAACCTCTCTAGCCGGGCCGAGGTGAAACAGCGGCTGCAATTTGTGCTGGCCCACGATCGCACCGATCTCACCCCCGAAGTGGTCGAAAAAATGCGCCGAGAAATTCTCGAGGTGGTCTCTCGCTACGTCGAGCTAGACCAAGAGCATCTGGAATTTACCCTAGAAAGCGACCAGCGCATGACCGCCCTGATCGCCAACCTGCCCATTCGCCGGGTGCGCCCGGAGCTGCCCCCGGTCGAGGAAGTGGTGCTGCCATCATCTACGACCCCAGATACGACCCCAGACCCCAATCCCGCCCCTGCGCCCGTACCCGAGGCCACGGTCGCCAGTGCTGAGTCTGCTAAAACTGGGCCGGCTGAAACTGGGCTGGCTGAAACTGGGCCGGCTGAAACTGGGCCGGCAAAGGCTGTGGAACCCGCAGCGGCCACCGAACCTGTAGAGTCCACAGACCCGACCAAACCTGCCATCACCCCCGATGAGTAACGCCCCCGACGCCTGTGCTTCCCTGGCTGCCTGTGTAGATGCCCTGGCGCTCAACACTATTCAGCGCCATGTTTTTATCTGCGCCGACCAGACCAAGCCCAAGTGCTGCGACAAAGCCGACGGCATCGTCGCCTGGGATTACCTCAAAAACCGTTTAAAGGAATTGGGGCTAGATCGGCCCACCGCCGAGCGCCCCACCTCGATCTTTCGCACCAAGGCCAACTGCCTGCTCGTTTGCCACAAAGGCCCAATCTTGCTGGTCTACCCCGACGGCGTCTGGTACCACAGCGCCACCCCGGCAGTGATCGAGCGCATCATTCAAGAACACCTGATCGGCGGGCAAATTGTCGAAGAATTTGCCTTCTTGCAGCATTCCCTACCCTAAGCAGCCCCCAGAAGCTTGGTATAATCCCCGGCAGACCTATGGGGTAACAACAGCATGGCAGACTGGCGGGCGATTGACGGCGGCATCACGGCCCCCAAAGGATTTCAGGCGGCGGGCATTGTCGCCGGGCTAAAGCCCTCGGGTGCCCCCGACCTGGCGTTAATCTATTCAGAATGTGACGCGATCGCCGCGGGGGTCTTTACCACCAGCCACGTGCGCGCCGCCTGCGTCGACTACTGCCGCCAGCGCCTCGAAGCTCGCCCCAGCGCCCGCGCCATTCTCGTCAACGCCGGTCAAGCCAACGCCTGCACCGGCAACCAGGGCTGGGTCGATACGGTCGAAAGCGCCGTTTCCCTGGGCACTGCCCTCAACCTGCCCCCCGAAGCGGTGCTGATCGCCTCCACCGGGGTGATCGGCCAACGAATCAAAATGGATCAGCTCAAGGCGGGCATCCCCTCCCTGGTCGCCAGCCTGTCGCCCGCCGGTTCTGAGGCCGCCGCCGGGGCGATCGTCACCACCGACCTGGTGACCAAGGCCGTCGCCATGGAAACCACCATCCACGACCGCCCCGTGCGCATCGGCGGCATCGCCAAAGGCTCCGGCATGATTCACCCCAACATGGCTACCATGCTGGCCTTTGTCACCTGCGACGCCACCGTATCGCCCACCCTGTGGCAAGACATGCTGCGCCGCGCCGCCGACCGCAGCTTTAACCAGATCACCGTCGACGGCGACAGCAGCACCAACGACACCCTGATCGCCCTGGCCAACGGCGAGTCGCGCACCCCCGCCATCACCGATGAGGGGGCCGAGGCCGACCAGCTTGAGGCCATGCTCACTGCCGTCTGCCAATACCTGGCCAAGTGCGTCGCCCGCGACGGCGAGGGGGCCACCTGTCTAATCGAAGTCAGCGTCACCGGGGCCGTCACCGCCGCCGCCGCCAGCCAGGTGGCCAAGGCGATCGCCGGGTCATCGCTGGTGAAGTCGGCGATCTTTGGCCATGATCCCAACTGGGGCCGCATCGCCGCCGCCGCCGGGCGAGCCGGGGTCGCCTTTGACCAGAGTGACCTGCGGGTGCAGCTGGGCGACATGGTGCTGATGGAGCACGGCCAGCCCCTCACCTTTGATCGCCCCGCCGCCAGCGCCTACCTGACGGCAGCCACCCAGGGCGAATACCTCAAAACCGACACCGTTGCCATTGGGGTCAGCATTGGCGATGGCCCCGGCAGCGGCCAGGCCTGGGGCTGCGACCTCAGCTATGACTACGTCAAAATCAACGCCGAATACACCACCTGATTTCAAACCGCCCCTCGTTCCAGTGCTTTGCATTGGAATGCTCGTCGGAGGCTCTGCCTCCTCCAATGAGCGGCAGAGCCGCAAGACCGGGGTGCCCAGGCGGAGCTAGGGCACCAGGGTGAGTGCTGTATGGCTAAAAACCCGGTTTCTTCATCGCTGAATAACGGCAGGACTTGCGTTTTAGCCAAGAAACCGGGTTTCTGTACC
>DAIPYU010000173.1:3598-8221 GCA_036782635.1 Nodosilinea sp. CTOTU7353 | reverse complement strand
GCCGCCCTACAAACAGACGGTTGAGAAACGCCAAAACTAGCGTAAACACCGTAGCACCAATGATCGACCAAATAATCGGAAACGACTGCCCGCCAATCTGGAGGGCAAACAGCTCCGGTAGGCCCAGGCTGCGGGCCATCAAAATGCCCAGGTAGGCCCCAATAAAGCCCACCACAATGGACGTCAAACACCCCCCCGCCGTATAACCCGCCAGCGACTGGCCAATGCCGCCACAGATAGCTGCCACAACCAACAATACCAATAGCTCAATTAGCCCCATCGCCTCTGTTTCCTCAACTGCGCCGTTGCCTAACGGACAGCAGCATAACCTTTAGGTAGAGGCGCAGCATGTAGCGCAAGATATAGCTCTTACGAGAGAGTATTCCCTTTGGGAGAGTTAATCTGGGGCAGCCAATTGCAGCGCAGACTCCGGCGGCTTAGGCGACTTCTGGAGAATAGCTAGGGACTTTGGCCACAACCACCAGGGAGTGAACTCCCTGGCTCTGAGCAAACATTTGCTAGAGCAGATTGGGGCACTCGGCTCACAATCCTCTGGAAAGGATATCGGCTTTGAGCCTTGGACGATGAAGTTTAAGATCCAGCGGCAAATCTGAGAGATCGCCCCTAAAATTGCTTCACCAGAGCTGGCCCTGTCTACTCTATGCGGCTATGATCGCTGGCCTAAAACTGGTGTCGCCTTGCCTAGCAGTAGGTAGGATGGGCAAAGGGTCTTGCCCGTGCCCATCGGCATTAATGCCTACCGATGGGCACGCAAGCTTTGCCCATCCTACGCGGGTATGTTCTTATCCAGAAATCACCTAAGGCTTCAGGGTGCGGGGGTCGAGGGCATCGCGCAGGCCGTCGCCCAGCAGGTTAAAGGCCAGGGCCGTAATCACAATCAAAATGGCGGGGGGCCACACCAGCCAAGGTTGCAGCACCAAGATCGACGCATTGGTCGCCAGGGTGAGCATGTTGCCCCAGGAGGCGTCGGGCTGCTGAATGCCGAGGCCGATAAAGCTCAGGGTTGCCTCCGCCAAAATAAAGCCCGGAATCGCCAGGGTGGCGGCAATAATGCCGTAGCTGGCGGTCTGGGGCAAGATGTGGCGGGTGATGATGTAGAGCGATCGCCCGCCCATCACCTTGGTGGCCTGCACAAACTCTCGCTCTTTAATCGACAGCACCTGGCCGCGAATTACCCGCGCCAGCCCGGCCCAGCCCACCAGCGACGTAATCAGCACAATCAGCAAAAACCGCTGGGTGCTCGAAATGCCCGCCGGCAGCACCGCCGCCAGGGCCACCAGCAGGTAAATGCTCGGAATCGTCATCAGCACTTCGACAAAGCGCATCAGCACCCCATCGACTGCGCCGCCGAAGTAGCCCGCCATGCCCCCCACCAGCATGCCCAGGGGAAACGAGATGGCGATGCCAATCAGCCCCACGCTGAGGCTGACCCGACTGCCGTGGATCAGCCGACTGAACTGGTCACGGGCCTGCTCGTCGGTGCCCAGCAGGTTGATGCGGGCGGGGCCAGCGGTGTCAAACAGGGTGAGCCGCCCCTGGTCGTTGCGGTGAAAGATCCGCAGGGCCGAGGGCTGGGTGCGATCGACAATAATTTCTCGCTCCCCGGTTTCAATATCTACTGGCCCCTGGGTGGTGGGGTAGACGTGGGGAAAGAACCCTCCCGTCGTGGCGTCGCGCCAGTAGACCTGGGTGGGTGGCAGCAGCGACCCGTTGAGCTGCGACTCGTAGGGGCTGTAGGGGGCAAAAAAGTCGGCTCCTAGGGCTACGCCGTAGAGCACGATCAGCAGAATAGCGCCCAGCTGAGCCAGGCGATTGGTCTTAAGCTTGCGCCACCAGGTCATAGGCCGATTGCAGAAGGGGGTTAGGTGTGGATCACGGTTTGCTCGTTCTCCACCATAAACACATTTGAATAGAGGTTAGCAATTATTTGCTTACCTTCTTGGGTGAGCGACAGATATCGCAGCCCGTCTTGAATGTAGGGATGCACCACATTCCAGTAAAACTTGGGATAGTTGGCCCGCAGATCGCCGGGGTGCTCGTACTTGAGATACTTGTTTTGGCCGGTTTCTTCAAACTCGTAGTACAGCGCCCCAATTTTTTTCAGATAGCGGGGGTCGCTGAGTTGGCCGATCAGGTCGGCGGCGCGCACCAGGCCAGGGAAGTGCTGGGTGTCTTGGTGGTCTTCTTCCTTGGGCACCGGAAAGCGGGTCAGCTCGATGTTGCGCTTGATAATGCTGGACTCGATCACCGGGTTGCCGCCAAAGCGTTCTTCAATAAAGCGCTTGCCCCGATCGACGTGGTAGGGCGTCAGGGCGGCGTCTGACGCGCCCGGCTTGAGCGGCACCATATCGTCGCCCTGGCCGGTGGAGTAGAGGTGGTTGCGGTCTTGGTCGCTGCGGCAGACGCCCTTGACGTAGCCAATGTCGTGGCAGACCAGGGAAATAATAAAGTGCATCCAGTCTTTGCAGGTGACGCCGCCCTCGCGGATGTGCTTGCCCCGCAGAATCTCTTGGCCCACCAGGGCCACCAGCACGGTGTGCTCAACGTTGTGGTAGAGGGCGTCGCTGTTGGCGATATTCTCTAGGGCCATGCCGCCCGCCCAGGCGATGATGTCTTCGTAGTCGGGGTTTTGGCCGCCGTAGGTGCGGTGATAGCCGGCCCGCAGCTTTTCTACAAAGTCACTGATGAGAATTTCGGTGGCGTTAAACATGTCCCAAAACCTGCTGTGGTGAAGTCGAGCCGTTGGCGTGAGCAGTGAGCAGTGACGACTGGGCAAACGGTGCCCACGCGGTAGATACACCAAACCTAAGTCCAGAAATAAGTTTTGCCTAGGAGGAAGGTTTCTGTGGGCAAACTCTCTTCTGGGGGCAAACTACAGATTCCGCACTGGACTTGGCGCATTTAGCTATTAGACCAAACTTCCTCATTTGAAGATGTGATTCGAGTCATCAAAGCCGATGAGCTGAGGTCGGCAGGGCCGGCTTAGTGGCTGCTTTCCTAGATAAATCAAGGGCTCCCAAGGACGACGGGCTTTACGTCATAATGGGAAAATAAACATTTCGTAACCTACTCCAGTTGTTGTCCCCAAGGGTGTGCTTGTGCAGAATCTCCATTCCTCCGATCCCCTAGAGGCCACGGCTAGTGCATCGGTTGAGCACAATACAGCTTCATCTCATCAATATAGCGAAGCGATCGCGGGCCAGAGGGCACCGCGCCGATGGCCGGCAGTGCTGATGGGCGTGGGGGCCGGGGTGCTGCTCACCCTGGTGGGCACCCAGATTTTGGGCGGGCGCGAGGCGGCTCCGCCAGACGCCACGGAGCCGCCCCCGGCGGTGGCCACCCAGACCGTCACGGTAGCCACCGCCGCTCCGGCCACCGTGGCTGATACCCTAGCGATCAACGGCAGTGTTCAGGCCACCGATCTGCTATCCATTGCGCCCCAGGCCAGCGGCTTGCAGATTCGCCAGATTTTGGTGCGCGAGGGCGATGCGGTGAGCGCCGGGCAGGCGATCACCACCCTCGACGACGCCACCCTCCAGGCCGACCTGCGTCAGGCCCAGGCCCAGCTGTCGGTTTCCCAGGCCCAGGTGACCCAGCGGCGGGCGGCTTTGGCCCAGGCCCAGGCCAGTTTGGCCGAGGCCCAGGCCACCCTAGCCCGCAACCAGGCCCTGGCCGATCGCGGCGCGATTAGTCAGCAGGAGCTGGGCAGCCTGCAAACCCAGGCCGTCACCGCCCAAGAGTCGATCAGCCTGTCGCGGGCCGAGGTGCAGAGCGCCGAAGCGGGGGTGCGATCGCAGCAGGCCGCCATCGACCGCCTGCAAACCCAGCTCAGCCAGACCACCGTGCGCGCCCCCGTGGCTGGCACCGTAGCCGAGCGCCTGGCCACCGTCGGCGATGTCTCGGCCCCCGGCAGCCCGATTGTGACCCTGATTGAGAACAACCAGCTGGAGCTAGCCGCCGAGGTGCCCCAGACCCAGCTCGACCAGGTGGCGATCGGTGCCCCGGTCAAGGTCACTTCCAACGCCGACAGCCGCATCCAGCTTCAGGGGACGGTACAGTCCATCGACCCGGTGGTCGATGCCGCGACGCGGGTGGCGACGGTGAATGTGTCGCTGCCCCCCAGCGAACTGCTGCGGCCCGGCATTTTTCTGCGCGGTGACATCACCACCAGCTCTCGCCAGGGGCTGACGATTCCCGCTACGGCGCTGCAACCCCAGCCCGATGGCACCACCCAGGTGTTTGTGCTCACCGATGGCGATGTGGTCACTGCCCGCATCGTAGAGCTGGGCAACCGGATCGCCGCCAACGGCGACACCGCCGCCCGCGTGGAAGTTCTCCAGGGCCTGCAATCCGGGGAACAGGTGGTCACTTCCGGCGTCGGTTTCCTACAAGACGGCGATGTCGTGACGGTTGTTCAGTAAATGGAAATATCCTTAGCACCGATGAATTAGTCGGGGAAATCCCCTCCTGGGAGGGGCAGGGGTGGGTCAAGCCTAGTCCTCGCAGACCCACCCCGCCCTCCGGGCACCCCTCCCAGGAGGGGACGAACCCACCCCGCCCTCCGGGCACCCCTCCCAGGAGGGGACGAACCCACCCCGCCCT
>DAIPYU010000173.1:0-3498 GCA_036782635.1 Nodosilinea sp. CTOTU7353 | reverse complement strand
ACCCACCCCGCCCTCCGGGCACCCCTCCCAGGAGGGGACGAACCCACCCCGCCCTCCGGGCACCCCTCCCAGGAGGGGACGAACCCACCGCGAAGCAATGCACCGATTCCATAGGGCACCCATTACTTAAAGGAACCCATTAGTCAAAAGTTTTGGGCAGACACGTGGGTCTGCCCCTACGCCACCAATCCACCCGCCCTTCCCTCCCCCGTCCACCCAACTACCCCTTCTCCATGAATCTCTCCGGCTGGTCAATTCGTCGCCCGATTCCTGTGATCGTGCTCTTCCTGGTGCTCACCCTGGGGGGGCTGGTCTCCTTTGGGCAGTTGGGCATTGACGAGAACCCCAATATCGAGTTTCCGGCGATTACCGTCACCGTGACCCAGACCGGGGCGGGGCCGGAGGAGCTGGAAAATCAGGTGACGCGCAAAATTGAGGATGCCGTCGCCGGACTGGGGGACATCGACGAGATCCGATCCACGGTGCGGGATGGATCCTCGAATACGGTGATTTCCTTCATTCTCGGCACCGATGTGGATCGGGCCACCAACGACGTGCGCGACGCGGTGACCCGGATTCGCCAGGATCTGCCCGGCAGCATTCAGGAGCCGGTAATTCGGCGGCTGGAGTTTGGCGGCGGCGTGGTGATGACCTACGCGGTGAATTCTGACCAGCGCTCGGTGGAAGAACTCAGC
Source organism: Nodosilinea sp. CTOTU7353 (assembly GCA_036782635.1). Taxonomy (GTDB): domain Bacteria; phylum Cyanobacteriota; class Cyanobacteriia; order Phormidesmidales; family Phormidesmidaceae; genus Nodosilinea. The sequence goes on along the minus strand of DAIPYU010000173.1, from coordinate 2,803 downwards.
GACCTGGTAGACCGCACCATTAGCCAGGAGGTGCTCACCGTGGAGGGGGTGGCGCGGGTGGACCGGGTCGGCGGTGTGGACCCCGAAATTCGCGTGGACCTTGACCCGGAGCAGCTCGATGCCCTGGGCATCACCGCCACCCAGGTAAACGACCAGATTCGCGCGCTGAACATCAACCTGCCCAGCGGGCGGGCCACCCTGGGGGGCCAAGAGCAGAGCTTTCGCACCCTGGGCAGCGCCCCCACGGTCGAGGCCTTTCAGGCGGCCCGCATTGCCCTGCCTAGCGGCACCACCGTGCCCCTGACCAGTCTGGGCACGGTCGAAAGCGGTTTTAAAGAAGCACGGCAGTCGGCCCAGCTCGGCAACCAGTCAGTGGTGGCCTTTCAGATCTACCGCAGCACCGGCAGCATTCTCGTGTCGGTGGAAGAGGGGGTGCAGGCGGCGGTGGCGCGGCTGAATGAGACCCTGCCGGAGGACGTGAACATTGAGCTGATCTTTACCCGCGCCACCGAGATCCGCGCCTCGTACCAGGCGTCAGTTAACGCGCTAATCTTGGGCTGCCTGCTGGCGGTGGTGGTGGTGGGCGTGTTTTTGCGCGACTGGCGGGCCACCCTGGTGACCGCTACGGCCCTGCCCCTGTCGATCATTCCCACGTTTCTGGTGCTGGGCTGGTTTGACTACACCCTCAACAGCATGACCCTGCTGGCCCTGACCCTGGCCGTGGGCAACCTGGTTGACGATGCGATCGTCGAAATTGAGAACGTGGAGCGCCACATTGACATGGGCAAGCGCCCGTTTCAGGCGGCTCTCGACTCGACCGCTGAGGTGGGCCTGGCGGTGGTCACCACTACGGCCACCATTGTGGCGGTGTTTTTGCCGGTGGCTTTTATGGGGGGCATTCCGGGGCAGTTTTTTCAGCCCTTTGGGGTGACGGTGGTGACGGCGACGGTGTTTTCGACTATTGTGGCCCGGCTGGTGACGCCAATGATGGCGGCCTACCTGCTCAAGGGTAAGCCCGCAGCGGTAGGGGAGTCGTTTGAGACCTTTGACGGCCACGGCGAATCTTTTAACGGGAATGGCAACGGGAATGGCAGCGCTAGGGCACCCCGTGGCCCCTACCGCAGTCTGCTGGGCTGGGCGCTGCGGCACCGGGGGGTGACCGTTGCCCTGGCGCTGGTGTTCTTTGTCGGCAGCCTGCGGCTGGTGCCCTACATTCCCACCAGCCTGTTTGACAGCAGCGACTCGGGTCTGTCTACCATCTCGGTGGAGCTGCCCCCCGGTGCCACCCTGGCCGATACCCGACGGGTGACGACCCAGCTGAGCGACGAGCTGCTGGGCGATCCGGCGGTGTCCACCGTTCTGGCCACCGAGGGCGGTGACGACGGCGTTAACCAGGCGACGCTCTATGCTCGGCTGCTGCCCGAGGGCGATCGCAATGTATCTCAGGCCCAGTTTGAGCAGCAGGCCCGCGATATTTTTCAGCGGGTGCCCGGTGCCCGCATCACCTTTGAGAGCCGAGGGGCCGGGGGCGAGAGCAAAGACTTGAGCGTTGTGCTCAAGAGCGACGACCCGATCGCCCTGCGGGAGGTGTCAGACGCGCTGACGCGGGAGATGCGCGGCGTGCCGGGGCTGGTGGATGTCAGCTCTAGCGCTAGCCTGGTGCGGCCCGAGGTGCAGATTGTGCCCGATATGGAGCGCGCCGCTGACCTGGGGGTGACGGTGCAGGCGATCGCAGGCACGGCCTCTTTGGCCACCCTAGGCGACACCGATGCAAATTTGGCTGACTTTAACCTGGGCGATCGCCAAATTCCCATTCGCGTGCAGATCGATCCGGTCTTTCGCGACCACCCAGAGCTGCTGCAAACCCTGCGGGTGCCCAGCCACAACGGCAGCCTGGTGCCACTGGCGGCCGTGGCCGACGTGCGCTTTGGCAGCGGCCCGGCTCAGATCAACCGCTTTGATCGCTCGCGCCAGGTGACCGTAGGCGGCAACCTGGCGGGCATCACCCTGGGCCAGGGGCTAGCCCTGGTTGACGAGCTACCCACCATGCGAAACCTGCCCGCCAGCGTCACCCAGCAGCCCGCCGGGGATGCCGAAATCATGCGGGATATTTTTAGCCGCTTTATTTTGGCCCTGGGAACAGCGGTGCTGATGATTTTTGCGGTGCTGGTGCTGCTGTACAACAGCTTTATCTACCCGATGGCGATTATGGCGGCACTGCCCCTGTCAGTGGGCGGAGCGCTGCTGGCCCTGCTGATTACCCAAAAGCCCCTGGGCCTGTTTGCCCTGATCGGCATTGTGCTGCTGATGGGCCTGGTGACTAAAAACGCCATTCTGCTGGTGGACTATGCTCTGATGGCGCTGAAGCAGGGCAAGTCTCGTAAGATGGCGGTGATGGAGGCGGGCACGACCCGTCTGCGGCCCATTCTGATGACCTCGATCTCGACGATGGCGGGGATGGTGCCCATTGCTCTGGAGCTGGGGGCGGGAGGCGAGACGAGAAGCCCGATGGCGATCGCCGTGATCGGCGGCTTTACCACCTCGACGCTGCTGACCCTGGTGGTGGTGCCGGTGCTGTTTACCTACATTGAGCAGGTGAATGGTGCGATCGCCAAGCTGTTTGCCCGCTTCCGTGGCCGCGACGGCGGCCCCACCCCGCCCTCTGCCCCAGAAACTTCGCCGAAGGAATATACGTTGAGCAAATAGCCGTATAATAGGAGTCCGTTGGCAACGCGCTTGCCCAGCGGCACCTCTGCGGGTGTAGTTCAGTGGTAGAACGTCAGCTTCCCAAGCTGAATGTCGT
>DAIPYU010000172.1:0-8316 GCA_036782635.1 Nodosilinea sp. CTOTU7353 | reverse complement strand
CCTACCTCTAGGGTGCCAACTGAGTCGGCAAAACCGGTGGTTTCTGCGCCGTGCTCAGTGGCCATTTGAAACACCTGGGGCGAGGTTGGCACCAGCTCATCCATGCCGGGAACGCGGTGAAGCTTTAGCACCAGGCGCATCTCCTGCAGCATGTCGCGATCATCATTAATACCGGCTTCGTCGAGGCCAATACCCACCTTGACGCCATGCTTTGCAAAGTGGTTCAGGGGGGCAATGCCACTCTGCAATCGCAGGTTAGAGCTGGCATTGTGGCAGATCATGGTGCCAGTTTCTTTGACCAGTTCAATATCGTCTTCGGTCAGCCAAACGCCGTGGCCCAGGGTTAAATGAGGGCCTAAAAAGCCCAGGTCATAGAGGTGGCGCACGGCTGATTTGCCTGAGCGGCGGTGGGCATATTCTTTCTGATAGGCCGTTTCTAGCAGGTGCATGTGCATGCCCACGCCAAACTTTTCAGAATATTCCTTTTGCAACATGAGGGCTTCGTCGGAGCACCAGTGCAGGTTAGCTGGGGCCATTTGAATGCGCACTCTGCCGTCAGCGCCTTTGTTCCACTGCTGCCAAAGATGGTCAAAGAAATCCATATAGTCTTGGACGGGCACCGCTTGGTCTTTGAGGTAAGCGCCAATCTCTGGGGCAATACTGGGCGGCAGTTTTTCGACAAAGGCTTCGTCGGCTTCATAGACCAGTCGGTTTTGGTCACGGACCGCAAAACAGTACGAAACCCGCATACCAATGTCTTCGTAGGCCTTGAGAATTTTTTCTGTGATGGATGGCCAGCTAGAGGCTGGTCCCTTGCGCCAGCCGTGGATGTGCTGAACCGTTGTGATCCCTGACTCCAGCATTTCAAATGCAGAATATAGGGTATCGAGGTAGGGATCGACCGTGCGGGCTGCCATGCGACTGGCAAACCAAAGTTCAAGGGGATGGTCGGGAGAACCGAGCTGAAGGGGGGTGAGTCCAACGTGGTGATGACTATTGACAAATCCGGGCATCACCACGTCTTCGGAAGACCCTAAAAGCTCGTCAGCTTCGTACTTAGCTGAGATCTCTTCGTAGGTGCCAATGGCGACAATCTGGCCATCTTGCTGAAAGATCGCCCCGTCACAGATGACTTCAACCTCGGTCCGGCTGAGCACCTTGCAGATAATGTATTTGCCTCGAATAATGGACGATACCACGGGAATCACCTCAAACAGATGAGCATCTTAGAGCGGCCTATTTTCATGAGCTTTGTATACAAATTTCATGAAAATAGACTTCAAGTTTTCCCCTTGAAGAAAGACCCCTAAGTAGATCTACCGAGCGGCATCTTCAAAGGCGGCAGGCTAATATCTTGTGCAGTCAGGGAACTACCGCACTCAGGGATTGGAAGTGGGCTGGTTGGGGAATAAATTAAAACCCATGCATCTTGTATACATCCATCATGTTGGGGGGAATGTATAGGGCTATACGATTGGAGGAATATTTCTATTGGCCCGAGAAAATGGAATAGTTAAATACAGTTTCTGAGGGAAGTTGGCTGATGTTTGATTGTATGTAGTCGGCTAAACTCTATGGGGTTATTTCAATCAGGCTGAAAAAATTTGGAGTTTTTTTGCTGGAGTGCAGAGCATTGTAAAGCCCCCTCTTTGATCCTCAACCTGGCCTTTCGCTCTGTCCCATTCAAGCTTTTGATGAAGTGATACATACAACTTATGGGTTGATTGAAATTTAGTGCGTCTTGCGGCTCATTGGGCTTGCCGACCTATACTAAGCTTTTTCAAATCTATGGGTATCTATAATTTGACCGCCAGTGAGGCGATCGCTCAATTGTCGGCGTCAAAATTTTCATCTCTGGAGTTGGCCCGAGCCTGTCTAGAGCGGATTAGTCAACGGGAACAGGTGGTTGCAGCCTGGCAGCATTTGGATGGCAATCAGGTGGTTGCCCAGGCGATCGCAGGCGATCGCACCCGAGCTGCTGGTGCCCCCCTAGGCGCTCTCCACGGCATTCCGGTGGCGATCAAAGACATCTGCGCTACGGCAGATATGCCCACCGGCTGGGGCACCCCCATCCATGCGGGCCAGCAGCTAAACTACGATGCTGCGGTGGTAGAACGCCTGCGGGCCGCTGGGGCCGTCATCATGGGCAAAACGGTTTCCACCGAGTACGCCCTGGCGCGGGCTGGCAAAACCAAGAACCCCCATCACCCGAACCATACTCCCGGCGGTAGCTCTAGCGGCTCGGCGGCAGCGGTGGCCGATCGCATGGTGCCGATCGCCATTGGCAGCCAAACCGGGGGGTCGGTGCTGCGACCGGCGGCCTACTGCGGGGTGCTGGGGTTTAAACCCAGCTTTGGCACCATCTCTCGGTTTGGGGTGATGCCCGTCTGTCGCGATCTAGACCATGTGGGGGTGTTTGCCCGCAGTTTGGCCGATATTGCCCTGCTCTGCTCGGTGCTGATGGGCACCGATGGCCGCGATCCAGATTGTTTGGGCGGAGTGATGCCTAACGAGCCGCTTCAGCTGGGGCGATCGCCTCGGCTCGGGTTTGTGCGCACCTCCGCTTGGCATCAGGTGGAGACCGAGGCCCAAGCCGCCCTAGTCGATAACCTGGAGAAACTGGCTCAGGCCGGAGCAACCGTAGCCGAAGTCTCGATGCCCTCAACCTGGGATGAGTATCTGGCCACCATCGATGTGCTGATGGCCTGTGGCGCAGCGGTTAACCATGGTGGCGACTATGATCGCCACGGTGAAGCCCTGTCTCCCCAGCTGCGACAGGTGATTGAGCGGGGTCGGGCCTATGGCAGCTTGGCCTATGGGGCGGCTCGGCAAGCCGTGGTTGACTACAGCGTTGCTTTAGCGCCGATCTGGGCTGAGTTTGATGCCCTGGTCACCCCGGTCACCACCGGGCCGGCTCCAGAGGGGTTGCACAATACCGGCTCCTTTAAGTTCTGTGGCCCCTGGACGCTGTTGGGGGTGCCGGCGCTGACGGTGCCCGTGGGGAGAGCACAAAATCAGCTGCCCCTGGCGATTCAGCTGGTGGGGGCGCGAGGTGCCGATGGGCACCTCTTAGCCGTAGCCGATTGGGTGATGGCCCAGCTGGGCGATGCCTGGCAGTTGGAGCCGCCGGTTTAGCAGGGTTGGTACAGCCCTCGGCGACTGGTACTGTAGCCGCAGGCCACCAGAGATTCTGCCAGCTTTGTGGCGCAGGCGACGCCGTCGAGCACGGGTACCCCCAAGTCGGCGGCCAGCTGGACCGAGAGCCCGGTGACCGGCCCGCCGCCCAAAATCAGCACGTCGGCGTTGTCATGGTCTAGGGCCTGCTGGCAGGCGGCTCGGCAGGCGACGATCGCCTGGTTAGGATCGGCCAAGACGGTCGCATAGCTGATGTCGGCAATGCGTACGGAGGCGAGCCGGGTGTGCAGCCCGTAGTTGCGGGCTAGATCGGTAATCGTCATGGCGTTGTGCGCGCCAAAGGTGACAATGCTGTAGTAGCCCCCCAGCAGGTGGGCGCTCAACATCGCCGCCTCAGCGATGCCAATCACGGGCATGGCCAGTTCGTGACGGGCCGCCTTCAGCCCCGGATCGCCAAAGCAGCCGATGATGGCCGCATCATGACCGGGGGCGTGGGCTTTGAGGGCCACAACCGTCTGCACGGCGGCTTCGGCAAATTCAAAATGGGAGCGAATGACCGCGTGGCCTGGGGCGGTCAGGCCGGTAATGGAGGTATCGGGGGCGGCTACGGTGCGGGCGATCGCTACCATGCGATCACTCACCGATTGGGTGGAGTTGCTATTGACCAACAGTAGTTTCATCACGGCTCCAAGCGAGTTGATAGCAGGGGCAAACAAGGGCTGCCGCTGGGGAGACAGCGCCGCAGAACTTCGTAACTGGCTATACAGTTTCTATCATTATTACTGTATACAGTCTGTGGATGATTTTAGGCCGACGCACTCTGAAAGGCTCTAGATATAGCCATAGCCAACATCATTAGGACATTTTGCTTGCAACGATCTCTGTCTGTCATTCCCGCGTAGGCGGGAATCCATTCGAGAGTAATTACAGGCTAGTGGATTCCCGTTGCCACGGGAATGACGGCTCTGTCCTAACCCAGATGACCACAGCTATGCAAAAACTAGAGCCGATCGGGTCAAGTATGAAACTGGGGTAACCCAGCTCGCCCCGAGGGGATTTTGCCATGACAACTCTGGATTTGGTGATTCGCGGTGGCACCGTTGCCACGGCCACAGACATCATGAAATGCGACCTGGGCATTAAGGATGGTCGCATTGTGGCCCTAGCCGATCGGCTGGAGGGCGATCGGGTGATCGATGCGGCGGGGCAGTGGGTCTTACCGGGCGGGGTAGACGCCCATTGCCACCTCGACCAGCCGATGTCCGATGGCTCGGTGATGGCCGATGATTTCTATACCGGCACGGTCTCGGCCGCCTGTGGGGGCACCACCACGGTGATTCCCTTCGCCTGCCAGATGAAAGGCGGATCGCTCAAGGATGCCGTCGCTGATTACCACCGGCGGGCCGACGGCAAGCCAGTGATTGACTATGCCTTTCACCTGATTGTGTCAGACCCCACCCCTGAGGTGCTAGAGACTGAGCTGCCCCAGTTGATTCAGCTGGGGTATACCTCCTTCAAAATCTACATGACCTATGACGACCTCAAGCTCAACGATCGCCAGGTGCTCGATATGCTCGCCCTGGCCCGGCAAGAGCAGGCCTTTGTCATGATCCATGCCGAAAATGCGGACTGCATTGGCTGGATGGTTCAGCAGCTAGAGCGCCTAGGCCGCCTAGCGCCCCGATACCACGCCGCCTCTCGGCCCATGCTGGTCGAGCGAGAGGCCACCCACCGGGCGATCGCCCTGGCGGAGCTGGTGGATGTGCCGATTTTGATTGTGCATGTGTCTGGGGCCGAGGCGATCGAGCAGATTCAGTGGGCTCAAAATCGCGGCCTGAGAATCTATGGCGAAACCTGCCCCCAGTACCTGTTTCTCACTGAGGAAGATTTGGGGGGCGAGCAAGGGTTTGAGGGGGCCAAATGTATTTGTAGCCCTCCCCCTCGGGATAAAGCCAATCAGCAGGTCGTTTGGGATGGGCTGGTGAATGGAGTGTTTCAGGTATTTTCCTCCGACCATGCTCCCTTTCGCTACGCCGACCCGTTGGGTAAGCAGATTCAGGGCACCCAGGCGTCGTTTAAGTATGTGCCCAACGGCATACCGGGCATCGAGACCCGCCTGCCGCTGCTGTTTTCTGAGGGCGTGTTGCAGGAGCGGATTGATATCAACACCTTTGTGGCCCTCACTGCCACCAACCCAGCCAAGCTCTACGGGCTTTATCCGCGCAAAGGCACGATTGCCATTGGCAGCGATGCCGATGTGGTGATTTGGAATACTGACCAGTCGATCACCCTGACCAACGATCATCTGCACCACAACGTCGACTACACCCCCTACGCTGGCATGACCCTGCAAGCCTGGCCCGAGGTGGTGCTCTCGCGGGGCGAGGTGGTATACCAGCAGGGGCAGTTCAGCGCCACAGCGGGGCGGGGCCAGTTTTTACCCTGCGATCGCCCCCCCTATGCCAAACCCTACCGCCGCGATCGCGCCATTGTTTAGACAATATTTAGACGTTGAATCACCGTTCCATGGCTGCACCCAAGTCTTCGGGCAACCTGATCGTTAAAAACGCCCTGGTTTTGCCCTCCGCCCATGCCCCGGCGCTGCCCCACACCGATATTTTGATCGAGCGGGGTATCATTACCGCCCTGGGGCCTGATCTGGCCCATCCCCCCGACTGCGCGGTGGTAGACGCCACCCATCGGCTAGTGGCCCCCGGTTTAATCAACGGCCATTTTCACTCCCACGAGCATTTCCACAAGGGCCGCTTTGACAATTTGCCCCTAGAACTGTGGATGCATTTTGTTCGCCCGCCGGTGCCGCCGCCCGCCCTCACCCCCGACCAGGTTTACCTGCGCACGCTGATTGGCGCGATCGAAGCCCTGCGCACGGGCACCACCTTTGTGGTCGATGACGTGAACCAGGCCCCCCAGCTCTCGATGGATTGCATTGAGGCGGTGTTTCGCGCCTACGACGACATTGGCCTGCGGGCCTTAGTCAGCGTCAGCCTCTACGATTTGCCCTTCTATCGGGCGGTACCCTTCTTTGATCAGGAAATGCCCGCCGCCCAGCGCCAGGCCCTTGATCGCCAGGGGGCACCCAACCGCGATCGCCAGCTAGAGATTGCCCACCACCTCGCCCAAACTCGCCATCCGCGCCAGCATCGGGTCGGTTACGTGGTCGCCCCTTCGGCCCCCCAGCGCTGTACCGCCTCATTTTTAAAGGAACTGGCCGCCCTGGCCGAGTCCTACGACCTGCCGATGATTCTCCACCTGCTCGAAACCCGATTGCAGGCGGTGACCGGCCAGCTATTCTACCAGCGCTCAATGGTCGACTATTTAGACGATTTAGGGGTTTTGTCAGAGCGCCTGGCCCTCCAGCACTGCGTGTGGCTGACCCCTGAGGATATTGAAACGCTCAGCCGTGCTGGGGCCAGCGCCGTTTACAACCCCCTGTCTAACCTCAAACTGGGCAGTGGGTCGATGCCCCTGCGCACCTTTCTCGCGGCCAACGTTAACGTGGCTTTGGCCAGCGATGGCTGTGGCTCCCGCGACAGCGTCAATATGCTCTCCGTCGTCCAGGCCGCCGCCCTGCTGAACAAATCGCCCCACGACCCGCCAGAGCAGTGGGTCTCAGCGGCAGAAGCTTTCCACTGCGGCACCGTTGGCGGGGCCAAAGCCTTTGGCCACGGTAGCGACCTGGGCCAAATCGCGGTGGGCTATCGGGCCGATCTGGTGGGCTATCGGTGCGATCGCATGCCCTTTGTGCCGCTCAACCATCCGCTGCGGCAACTCACCTATGCCGAAACCGGCGGCTCTGTAGATCTGGTGATCGTCGAGGGTGCTGTAGTCATGGAAAATAGCCAGCTCATGACCATTGACGAGCCGCAAATCATTGCAAAAATTTGTGAGCTACACCAGCAATTATTGCCAAACCTCGAAGCCTCGGAAGCCACGGTAAATGAGCTATTGCCCTACTACCGCCGCATCTATGACCGCTGCTTAGAACAAGAGATCGATCCGTCCATCCTGGCTTCAAGCTAAAAGTGTTCCAGCTAAATACTTATATTGACGGGCATCCCTTGGCGGGCCGCCGATTGGGGCCTGCCTACTCCCTGGGTGGCCTCTAGACCTACTACCTGGAACTTAGCACCTAAAATCCCTCTGCATCATGCTAAATTGAGAATGATTATCATTCTATAGTTTGCCCATGGTCAGTCAGATTACCCGTCCACCTGCTGGCGATCGCATTGCCCCCGGCGACCCCCAGCGGTTGCTGCGGCTGCGCCACACCTGTGCCCACGTGCTGGCCATGGCCGTGCAGCGGCTGTTCCCTGAGACGCGGGTGACCATCGGCCCTGCCACCGACACCGGCTTTTACTACGACTTTGATCGGGCGATCGCCTTTACCCCCGACGATCTCACCCGCATTGCAGCCGAAATGCGGCAGATCATTGGTGCCAACCTGCCGATTGTCCGCGAAACCGTAGATCGTGACGAGCTGCGGGCAGAAATTCTCCAGCTCCACGAGCCCTACAAGCTCGAAATTCTCGATGGCATTCCCCCCGACGAGCCGATCACCCGCTACTACATTGGCTGCCCCGACCCGGTCGCAGGCGCTGAACGACCTTCACTCTTTGACCTCCCTGTCTCTGGAGAACCTACCCCGACCACTTCCTGGTGGGATCTGTGCGCTGGCCCTCACCTGAATACCACCGGCGAGATTGACGCCGATGCCATGGCCCTAGAAAGTGTGGCCGGAGCTTACTGGCGTGGCGATGAGACCAAACCCCAGCTGCAGCGCATCTACGGCACCGCCTGGGAAACCCCAGACCAATTGCAGGCCTACCTACAACAAAAAGAAGAAGCCAAGCGGCGCGACCACCGCAAACTGGGGCAAGAGCTCGATCTCTTCAGCATTCAAGAGGCGGCCGGGGGCGGGCTGGTGTTTTGGCACCCCAAGGGGGCGCGGATGCGGTTGCTGATCGAAGACTACTGGCGCAGTGCCCATCTGGCGGCGGGCTATGACCTGCTCTACACGCCCCACATTGCCAACCTCGACCTGTGGAAGACCTCGGGCCACTTTGATTTCTACCGAGACAACATGTTTGACTCGATGGATATTGACTCGCAGCAGTATCAGCTCAGGCCGATGAACTGCCCCTTCCATGTACTGACCTATCA
>DAIPYU010000171.1:0-8435 GCA_036782635.1 Nodosilinea sp. CTOTU7353 | reverse complement strand
CCTTTAAGGCCAGGTTCTTGCAGCGGTTAATCAAGCGTTTGTCTGTAGTTAATAGATAGTCACATCCGCCAGCTTCTGCACTAGCAACGTGTAATGCATCGAAGGATTTAACGCCCTCGGTCTCAAGCACCTTTGCCCTAAAGCGAATATCTTCAGTGAGAAGTTGTCTAGCTGTTGATCTTTGTAGATAGTGTTGCATTGCCAGTTGCTTCTTAGGATGAGGGTTACGGCTATTTTCGTACTCTAGAATTGCTGAACTGATGAGGTTGACGGTTCCTGCTTCAACCATTTGCAAGATTAGGATAACCGCTTGCGTTTCTAGAAAAACCTTTGGCTGCCTTTGATCGTCAAAAGGGCGATTGTAGATGCTGGTATCTAGGTAGATTTTCATTCCGCCATCTCTTCAGGTTCCACTCCCATGGCTCTATCTCGTCGGCTGGCCAGCAAGGCTTCGTATCAATGATTTCCTATTACACCTCGTCGGGGTCGATCCCTAGTTCCCGCAGACGCTCGGCTAAACGGTCGGCCCGCTCTTCAGCCTGCTCAGCCCGCTCTTCGGCAGAAAAAATTAACCGTTCCTCGGCATCAAACCACCGCAGCCACAGCCGCTCAATGCCCTCATAATCCCCCTGCCAAACTCCGAGACTGAGCTGCCATTCAGGAATCTGGATGCGCTGATTGGTGAAGTCGAGCGGTTGGTAACGCCCGCCAACCAAACGAAACGCCCTCAAATTGTTGGTGTATCGGTCAAAGAGAACGTAGTAGGGAACGCGCAGAATCTGCTCATAGACCTCCCACTTCGTCGGTGGAGTGCCCGGAACCCGCTCGGTTTGGCCTAAATCTTCCTTTTCAGTACCCGGAGACAGTAGCTCCACCACCACAAAGGGATTCACCCGCTCTTGCCACACGACATAGCTCAGCCGCATATCTCGGCCTTCGTATAGCCGGGGCACCCCCACCACCGCAAACCAATCGGGCCGCTTGTGCCAGAGGGGATGGTCTACATCGTAGTAGAGGTTCATATCGCCGACGCTAAACATCTCGTCTGCGGCGTAGGTAGTAAGTTGCAGCGTGGCGCTCAGCAAATGGGGCTGTAGATAGTGATACTCGTCAGGCAAGCCCGGCTCCTCTGGGTCTGCGCTGGGTAGGTCATACATGGTAGGCAGCGTTTCTCGGGCCGACCGGGGTGGGTCAGTCTGCTCTACGGGGCGCTTGAGTTGCTGCATGGTGGTTATCCCCTGGCACGTCTGGGTCTGGTCCTACGGCGGCTGCCATCAATTTCAGAAGTCTTTTGCGTAGAAGGCTCCTGATACGATTTTGACTCATCAAACATGCGTTCGGTTAACCGAGTGAGCAATGCTTCTCGCAGTTGCTGGTCAGGGAACTGCGAGAAAATGTCGTCGATAGACGGGTCTACCTTGGCCTGGTGCTCGTCATTGGCCCAGACCATTTTGTTCACCTCAGTGCCATCGGAGCGAGTCACCGTGATCCGCCGGGCTTCAAACCCACCTTTGCTGGTGGCTTTCACGGTCGCCTGCAACGCCTCTAGGTTCTTAAATCGGCGGGAAAGGTCGCTGAGGTTGAGCTCAAAGCGGGTCACATCTTCATCTTTCCAAGACTCTGCTGGTTTGTCGGCGATCACCATGACGATCGCCTCTAGCCACTGGCGATCGCCCACCCCTTCATCCGCCGCTGCCCTGGCGAACCGGTTGAGGCTGGCCTCTACGCAGTTGCCCAGGACTCGGCTAGCGCGAAACTGAAGGTCGCGGCGCAGCTGGGTGCGATCGCTGTGCACCCCAAAGGCGCTGTAGAGCAGGTCTTGGCACTCGGTCAGCAGAGCATCGTAAGCGCCATTGATCTCGCGCAGGGCTTCCACTAGACGCTCGCGAAAGGTGCGGGCGATGGTGCCATCATCGGCCTCCGAGACCACAATGGGCGCTAGGTCGCAGGCCTGGGGCAGCGCCTCAAACAGCAGCTCATCGGGCTCTTGGGTGTAGAGCAGGGTTTGTAGCACGGCGCGCGATCGCTCACTAATGCGGCGAGTTTTGATCGTGAAATTGGGCAGCTTGCGCACAAACTGAATCAGCGGCTTGACCACCGACAGCACCGTCAGGTTCCGCGCCTTCGACTGGCGATGGGGTTTACCCACCCCACCTCGCAAAACTTCCTCCAGCTCACGAAACACCTGGCTACGCACCCCGGTGACTTCGATGTGCTTGACCGAAAACCGGGAGGGATCTTTGACCAATAGCTCAAAATGCTCTGGCCCCAGCACTGGGATAAAGGTGCCCTCTTTGTAGACGCTGACCTCGTCGCTGTAGTGGAGCAGCACCGCCGCTAGCAGCACCGGAATCGTGCCGGATTTCATGCCGTAGGGCGGCGCGTTGAGCGTCTGGTACAGATCGCCAATGGATTGGGGTGTGTCAGTTGCGCCCAGGCAGAACTTAGTCATGGCTGCCCAGATGGGGCCAAGGTTTGACTGGCCCAGATTGGCCCTCACCCCTAGCCCCTCTCCCCCAGGGAGAGGGGAACCGGATGGGGTCACTCTCCCTTCTCCCGTCCTGGGAGAAGGGGGACGGGGGGATGAGGGCGGGGGGTAAAAGCCCCACTCGCCTTGCTCTGGGCGATGAATGCCGGTCTGCTGGAGCACGGAATAGTACATCGCCACCTCTGGCCCATAGCCCTCCAGCCCCAGGCGCTCGATCTCGGGCTGTTCTAGCATGGCTTCGAGCAAGACGCGGCGGGCTTTGGCCCCCTGGGTGGTAAGGGTGCGGCGGTTGATCAGCTCATTCCAGAGGATGGGGGTTTGGGAGTAGGTGCGATCGCACACGACCGACAGCAGGGCATTAAAATCCGTGACGCTGCCGATGCCCTGGGGTTTGCCCTCGACCCAGCAGGCATTGTGGTGGGTGCCGAAGTTAAATGCCTGGGTGAGGGTGTCGTCTAGCAATTGCTTAAGCTGTAGGCGGCGATGGCGCACTTCTCGCAGGGCCACTTTGTCGCTTTGCAGGGCGCTTTCGCGGCTGTAGATTTGGCAGAGGGCGCGATATTCTTGGGCGCGAATCGCCAGCAGTGGCAGGTTAGCCGCCGCAATCACCACCAGGGGCTTACCATCTACGGTTTGGGCGGGCAGCGAGCTGGGGGCCGTTTCGCTCAGCCAGTAGACCACAGCCCCATCACAGTTGGCCTGGGTGCAGACTAGGGTTTCTAAAGCGCCGCTGGTGGCTAAGTAATGGCGCTCAAAGTAGCGCAGGGTGCCGGTGCGGTAGCTGTGGCGCTGGGCCACCATGGGCTTGAGCGGGTAGGTTTCAGTGAGCAGGTCGGCTAGAGGCAGGGTGTCTTTGGCGATGTATTGGGCGATCGCCCCTTCCACATCAAAGTCCGACCCTTCCCACAGGCGCAACTCATCCACCGCCCGTCGGTAGGTGACAATGCCCTGCTGGTGGGTGACCACATTAATTTGTTCTTCCCAATGCTCCAGGGCGGCCGGGTCGGGCTGATCGACTAGGGCCAGTTTCACCAGGGGGCGAGTGGCGCGAAACAGGCCGGTACTGGTCACCAGGTTGAGCAGACCAATGGTTTTGAGCAGGGCCACGGTGTCTGCGCCCCGGTGCTGGGCATCGGCCACCAGGGTTTGGATCTCTAGCCAACGCTGTAGCCCCGGTCGCGACCCCATGCCCGCCCCCAAAGATTCGACAAAGTAGTCGTAGAGGTGGTGCAGCTTTAGGGTTGGCAGAGCCTTTACCCCCGGCCCATCAACGTCTGGAATGGGAATTTCTTCAATCGCCGCCGACTCTAAAAAGCTTTGGAACGCATGGGGTTCGGCACTGGTGAGAAAGGTAAACAGAGAGCGATCGTTCTGGGCGTAGCGAATGCACAGCTCCGGCAACACCATGGCTGCCAGGGGATGGAGCGGGTACGTGGCCTCTAGCAGTTTGGGGGAGAGTTCGGTGAGGTTGGCTTTCTCGCTAAGGACGGCGCACCAGTCCTTGGTGAGCTGTCGCACCGGGAATGTTAGCGTCTCTGCCTCGGATCGATTGATCGCTTGCCCCATCAGCCGCAGCATCTGCTGAGACGACTCGGTGAAAGGGATATCCTCAAACCGGCCCTGGATTTTGGCCCACTCATTCTTTTCAACCGCCGCCAGACGCTGGCCATAGTCAGCAAAGGATTGGTGCAGCAGACCAAAGACATAGAGCCGGGTGCCCTTTTTGCGCGACAGCTCCGCCAGCTGCTGAAGCAGATAGAGATCGGTCGTGCCCTGGTGCTGGGTGGCGTGTTCTAGGGATTTGCCCAGCTCATCAATGACAAGAATGATGTCGGTATCGACGGCCTCAGCCAGCTGTTTGATGACGTTGAGAATGTCGCGATCGCTAAATGAGGCCTCGCCAAGCGCCAGCTGACTTTCCCACTCATTGAGCTGTCTAACAATTGCTGGTGCCCGCCCTCTCGTCCAAAAGTCATCCGCAGCCTTATCTAGGGCACGAACTAAGGTATGACGCAGAGGCTCTCGCTGGGCTGTAGCCACCGCTCGAAACAGTCCCTGCTGGGGGAATTTCTTTTGCAGAGCCTCATATTCTGGGCTATCGAGCTGAAGACTATTCCGGGCAATATCTAAAGCGAGCTGCCGGGCTGGACTCTCCACCGGCCCAAATAAGCTGGCCAAAAAGTGAGCAAAGGCCGATTTACCCGTGCCGTAGACCCCCGTCAGCGTCCAGGCCGTGGTGCGCTTGCGGCCAAACATTGATGCCAAAATCCGCCGCAGGGCATCGACCGCGCGATCGGTGAGAATGTAGCCCTCCACCGCTTCGGGTGCATCAAAATCTCGCTCTAGATTGATCGAGCGGGCATAGCGGCGGTTAACAGCCAGAAAATCGGCTAAACGTTGAGAACTCACTACCCTATCAACCCGCAACTACACAGCAACCCGCAGCCAATCGCAACTAGGCGGCAAAATACTCGTCCAGAATAGCCCCAGACATCTCCAACGGATCGCCTCCGTACTGAAGCTGTAGCAATCCAGCGCTGTCTGAAATAAATAGATCCTCTCGCTGCCGAGCGACTTGCTCAATGGCTTCGGCGATCGCCGCCTCCGAGAGCTTAAACACCCGGCCTGGGCTACCGGTCAGGTGGGCCAAGCGAGAGACACCCATGGCCGAGCTTTCATTTTCAGAAACCCCGGCAAATTCTAGACAGGCGGCCACCACCAGCTCGGCGGGCAGCGTTTCCTTAGGGCCAACCTGAAACTCATAGCGCCGCCCATCCCCCACGCTGTAGAGCAATCGCAGGGCCGTAAAGGGGCAGTCGATAGAATCTTCGGTCGGTCCCTTCTTGCTCTCTTGGTCGGCGTACATACGCAAAATGCAGCTCACATCTTTTCTAAGAGACGAGTCAGCAATGTTGGTACTAAAGCCATTTGCGTAGTCCCGCAGGTCATCCACCAAGCGCTCTGGGGTAAACTCCGCCGCCTGAAACTCGCCAAAGGCATAGGCCCAGGCCGTAGCGGTGCAGGGGGCTTTGAGCAAATTCCAGTGGAGCAGCCAGAGGCTGGCTGGATTCTCTAGAAATGGATCCCAGCCCTCGTCACTCAGCAGTTGTTGGCCCAGCGGAGTGGGCACGATTTGGCTCTCATTCTCCGCCAGCACCTTAAACGCGCTGCACCAGTAGCGAATTGAGCGCACCATGTTCTTCCCGACCCCAAGCAGCACCGGAGCATCTTCTCTCAAGAAGATATTAGGATCCGCTACTGCCAGGTCATAGCCCTTTTTCAGCCAGCCAAAGCGAGGATGAAAGGTCTCATGGCGAGCGAAGACCGCCGTAGCCTTAGGCTTTTCTTTGACTGCTGCTTTTCCCATGTTAAATAGATCAAATGTATTGTCTAATTATGGCCAGACTGGGCCGTTTTCTCCAGCTTTATCCTGAATAGGTTTTAGCTGAAGTGCTCAATTTAAGCACAGCTTTCCAACGAATCCTGATCAAACTCTACAGGTAGCGGCTTCATCCGTACAGAGACGCTATATACCCAGGAGAATGCTTCCTCCAAAGTTCTGAAAATCCTTAGATTCGGTAGGATAAGAGCCATCAGCGCGTCATCGGTGGAGTTTGCCCCCAATCCATGGCCAAGGTATCGACAGAACTGCCAACCTACTCGGAGCTGTGCCAGCGCAGCCCCATCGGTAAGCGCCTGCCCGATGCCCTTTATGTCCATGTCTCTGCTCTAGAGCACCTTGACCCCACCCTACAGGTTATTGAGAAGAAGGCCAGAACCAGCACGGCTGTGGCTGAAAAAGCCACCCTGGTCAAGTTCAGCCTCGACAAGCCGCAAATCGCCTACCTGTTTTACCCCGACTTTGACAGCGAGGCCCACCCTGCCCTGCAGAGCAGCATTCAGGTCAATCTGAACACGCTCACCGCCACTGATCGCGACTACAGCGACGCCCCCAACCCGCCGCTGCTCCACCGCAAAGAAACCTTCGTAGCGCCCGATTACCCCCACTACGCCACCTTCGCCCATTTGACCCAGCAGCAGGTCGCCATGGGCCTGATCGACAACTCCCGCGAAATTGGCACCCAGCTCAACTGGGAACGCCGCCTCACCCAGCAGGGCATCGAAATTCACAACCACGCCCTGGCATGCCCCCTACCCACCATCCCACCACCCCGCCACCCCACCCCATCTCCCCATCCCCAAAATCCAGCGGCATAGGGCTGCGATCGCCCGCGTCACCGCTTCCAAACCCGTCCGCTACCGCGACTACGACCCCGACAACCCGCCTCTGCTCCACCAAAAAGAGCAGGTGGTCGCACCCGACTATCCTGGCTATGCCAAGTTCGCCAAGCTCAGCCAGCAAGAGCAAAAATGGGGTCTGCTGGACGATGTAAAGGCAATTTTTGACCAGCGCGGCTGGGAGAAATGCTTGCTAGAGCATGGTGCCGAGCTGCAAGGGCATCGGGTAGTGTGGCGCAAAAATGCCAGCGACGAACAGAAGCAGTGGGTCCAAGCCAGGCTCCGGTCACAGCCAGCCAGGGGCAGTACCGATGCTTGATTTGTCGAAAATTGAGGCGTCGGCCCTTAGGGTCGGTCTTTGACCATCGCCCAAGCCAGTACGCCCCAAGAGCTGATAGCCGCCCTTGTGTGGCAGCGCCGGTTCAACGAGTTCGCTGGGCCAGAGGTGATCACCGATCTGGCCCAGTAGCCCCACCCGTGGAAAAGTATAAGCACCGCCACGGCAAGCCGATTGATAGCTTTGTGACCTTAACGGGTGACAACAGGCCTAGAGATCTTGCTGTATTTCGACTTTGATTTGAATCGGCTGGGGAAAAAAGCAAAGATCATTAATCCCCAGCCCAAAGAAAATGAGCAGGCGTTTGCTGCGATCGCCGGTTCTGGCTTGAGTCATCTGGAACTATTTCGTAGGTGCTTGAGCCGCCTATTCAACTGAGTTTAGAAGATTTTTCTCTGAGGACTAGCTGAGAAAGCAATGAGATTTGTCTAAAAAGGGCTGCTGAAATGCCCTGGGAAAGAGCAACCTGGCCAATTAATTGTTTTCTCAGGTAACTCTAATCGTATCCTACGCTACATTTATCTGTCTCTCAGGGGGGAACTGGATTATAGAAACCGTAGACCACAAGCAAGCAAAGCTAACCCCTTTGCAAAGGAGAACCCTATGAAACGCTACCTACTTTCTGGTGTGACGCTGGCGCTATCCACCCTGATGCTGGCTTCGGCAGCAATGGCCGGGCCGGTGCCCAGAACTGGGCAAACCCACCTCAATGACCTCGCCGCCGACCTCAACGGCGATGGCGAAGTCACACTGATGGAGCTGATCATCTACAACCGTGAGCAACGTGGAGCTTAACAAGTCGGGATAGTCAAGCTAGACTTCCGGTTTCGCGGTCGCCGATCTATCGCCACGATGTGCGTCTGACCAAGAAACCGAGGGCCTATCGGGGCTTAGACTTGGTTGACTGTTCGCAGCGCCTTAAACCCAGGAGCCTAGGTCAAATGACGTGGGCTCCTAAAACTGATCTGATAGGGTGATAGCAACTTCCTCCGAACGCATCCAGGTCAGTTTCGATGTCTTCGCCCTCGGCGGCATGGTGCGCGATCGCCCAGTGATCGTCTGCACCGCCGCCTGGCCCAGGGTGCGCCCGATCGCGTAAGCAACCAGGCCACCCACAAAGCCACCGAAATGCTGTAGACCCCGGGCACTGGCCCCCACACCACCCCGCCCACCACCACCACCAGAGGCACACCCGAAATTGGGCTAACAATCACTGACAGGGCGAGAATCCCCATGTAGAGCATTGGCCCCCAGTGGCCCAGGTGCTCCTTCATGGAGGTCTTTCATTGTGCAGTCTTTTTTGCGTGATGTTTGAAGGAGGTGGGTACAATAAACAGACTTAATCATCATTTCGGCCACTCAGACTAAGAA
>DAIPYU010000170.1:0-8579 GCA_036782635.1 Nodosilinea sp. CTOTU7353 | reverse complement strand
GGACGGGTGAGGGAGTAGATGAGCGGGTAAGTGAAACCATAGAAAGGCGACGAAGCCAAACCACGCAGCGGTGAAGATGCCACCCGCCTACCCATCTACCCGCCTACCCATCCACCCATCCACCCATCCACCCATCCACCCATCCACCCGCCAATGCTCGGCTACCTGATCAAACGCCTGCTAATCGCTATCCCAACGCTGCTGGCCATTAGCGCCGTGATCTTCTTTATTCTGGCCCTGGCACCGACGAATCCTCTGGGCGATCTGGCGACCAACCCGGCGATTACGCCGGAGGTGCGGGAGAATATTCGGCGATCGCTCGGTCTCGACCAGCCGATCCCGATTCGTTACGCGAAGTGGACGATCGCATTGTTTAGCGGCAACCTGGGCTATTCCTTCACCAGTCGGCTACCGGTGGCGGATCTGATCGCCCAGCGGCTGCCGGTGACGCTGTGGGTGATTGGCGTGGCCTACCTGCTGAGCGTGGCCCTGGCCCTGCCCCTGGGCATCGTTGCGGCCCTGCGCCACAACACTTGGGTTGACCGAGCAATTACCACCGTGGCGTTTATGGGGTTTTCGACGCCGCCGTTTTTTTCGGGGCTGGTGCTGATTATTGTGCTCAGCGTGCGGCTGGGCTGGCTGCCCTTTATCTACGACAACACCCTGGTGGTGCGAGATTTAGCCAGCTTTACCCAGTGGCTGCGGCAGTCGATCATGCCCATTGCCACTCTGGTGCTGTTTCAGACGGCGGTGCTGCTGCGGTTTGTGCGGGCGGCCATGCTCGAAGAAATCCCCCAGAACTATGTGAAAACCGCGCGGGCAAAGGGGCTGGGCCGCTGGCGGGTGGTCACGCGGCACATGCTGCGCAACGCGCTGATGCCGGTGGTGACCCTGGTGGCGCTGGATATTCCGACGATTTTTACTGGGGCGATCGTCACTGAGCAGGTGTTTCGGGTGCCGGGCATTGGGGCGCTGCTGATCGAGGCGATCTACCGGGGCGATACGCCGGTGGTGATGGCGATCGCCTTCATCTACGCCGTACTGGTAGTGGGCTTTAACCTAGCGGCAGACCTGTTCTACGGGGTGATCGACCCCAGGGTGCGCTATGGCCATTAACCCAGACCTCGCCCCCAAGAAAATTCCAGAGACAACTCCGGAGACGATGCTCGCGCCGGCGATCGCAGCAGCCGGCAGCAAAAACCGGGCCTGGGGGCGGCTGTGGGGCGACCCGGTGGCCCGGCTAGCCCTGGCGGTGCTGGTGGGGTTGGTGGTGGCGATCGCCCTCGGCCCCCTGATCTACTCGGCCTCCCCCAGCACCATCGACTTTAGCCGGGCCTTTTTGGCTCCCGGCTGGGGCCAGCCTCTGGGCACCAACGACCTGGGCCAAGACCAGCTGGCCCGGCTGTTGATTGGGGGCCGCATTTCTCTGGCGGTGGGGCTGGCGGCGACCCTGGTGGGTATTAGCCTGGGGGTGAGCATTGGCGCAGTGGCCGGGTTCTACGGCGGCTGGGTGGATGGGGTGCTGATGCGCGTCACCGACCTATTTTTGGCCCTGCCCCAGCTGCCCCTGGTGCTGCTGGTGGTCTACCTGTTTGGCGACCCGGTGCGCCGCGCCCTGGGGGCCGAGCGGGGGATTTTTCTGCTGGTGGTGGCGGTGATTGGCCTGCTCAACTGGATGTCGGTGGCGCGGCTGGTGCGGGCCGGGTTCCTCAGCCTCAAGCAGCGCACCTTTGTGCAGGCGGCGGTGGCCCTGGGGGCGCGGCCCTGGGGCATTGTCAAAAGCCACCTGCTGCCCAATGTGCTGGGGCCGGTGATCGTGGCAGCCACCATCGGCGTCGGCAATGCCCTGCTGGCCGAGTCGACCCTGAGCTTTTTGGGGGTGGGCTTTCCCCCCGATGTGCCCACCTGGGGGCGCATGCTCTACGACGCGCAGAACTACATCGAGAGTGCTCCTTACTTGGTGCTGGCCCCTGGGGTGGCGATTTTTTTGACGGTGCTGTGTATTAATTCGCTGGGCGATCGATTGCGGGATAGTTTGGACCCGACGAGTCGGTGAGGGGTGGGTGGGTGAGTGGATGGGTGGATGGGTGGATGGGTGGATGGGTAGGGGCAGACCCAAGTGTCTGCCCTAGCGTGGGTGAATAACCACCGTAGGGTGGGCACTGCCCACCATTAGGGAGGAGTTTTCCAGAAGTCGCCTCATACCAAATCCTCCTTGGCGACCCCCGATTCAGCCGGGCAAACGACCGTTTGCCCCTACAGTTCGGCCTGTTGGGAATCGGGGTTATGTGACTCGGATTTGGTATCAGTACCTTCTGGACAGCCATGTTTGCAGTTCTGTGAATATTTCCTTCATCCTTCTGCCTTCATCCTTCTGCCTTCTGCCTCTATCTCCAGCAGTAGACTGAGCTATATAAGCCGTCTCTCATTCTGTCCCGTAACCTCTCATGGCTCCTCCCCATCATCAGCTGCTGACCCAGGTGGCCCGGATGTTTCCGGATGCGTTGTTCTACGCGCCGACGCAGGTACCCCTGGTGGCGCTCACCATTGACGATGTGCCGACGCCGGGGGAGCGAGATGATGCCTCGACTCGACTCATTCTCAAGGCGCTGGATGACTACAACCGCACCGCCGAGCATCTGGTGCGGGCCACGTTTTTTGTGATCACTGACCACCTCAGTCCGGGTAGCACCATCCTGCAAGAAATTCTCGCTGGGGGCCACGAAATTGCCAACCACGGCACCACCGACACCACCCCGGCGATCTTGCAGCCGGCCCAGTTTGCCCGCCACTTTCAAGAGGCCCACGATCGCATCACCGATCTCACCCAGCAGCCAATTCGCTGGTATCGTCCGGGGCGGGGCCTCTACAACCGGGCCATGGTCGAGCACATTCGCCTCACCCCCGGCTATGAGTCGCTGTTGGCCCTGGCCTCGATGATTCCCTTCGACACCATGCAGCGGCTGAGCACTCCCAACCTCAACACCTGGTACCTGGCACAGTTTATCTTTCCGGGGGCGATTTTTGTTATGCACGGTGGCTCGCTGGCGCGCTGTGTGCAGACGGCCGAGGCGCTGCCCGGCCTGCTGAGGCTGATTGACTACCAGGGCTATGGGGTGGTGACGCTCTCGGAGCTGTACGACAGCCTGGCCCCCTCAATGGCTAGCCCAGCCCCAGGCGCTACAGCAGAAACTCCCGCAGGGCCACCGCCACCCCGTCAGCCTCTACCCCCGGAGCCACCCAGTCGGCCCCCTGCTTGACTGGCCCTGGGGCGTCGCCCATGGCCACGCCAATGCCCGCGTAGCGCAGCATCTCCAGGTCGTTGTAGTTGTCGCCGATGGTCATCACCTGGTCGGGCTTCAGATCTAGCAGGTCTTCGGCCAAAAACCGCACCGCCTCGCCTTTGTTGGCCTTGGGGTGGGTGGCTTCGACAAAGTATTCTACTGATCGCGTTAGGTACAGGTCGTCGGTGGGGTAGCGCTGGCCCAGGTCACTGAGAATATCGCTGAGCAGGCCGATGTTGTTGCTCAGGGCCAACAGCTTGGTAGTTTCGATGGCGACATTGCCGTTGAGCAGCGCCGCCAGATCGCCCGCCGCCACGGGGCGAATGCCCGATCGCTCGGCGTAGGCTTCGGTGTCGCCAATCACCGCCCGCACGTGCAGCTGATCGTCGATATAGAGGTGAATCGACAGGTCGTTGTTGGCCTCCATCGGGGCCAGGTAGGTGAGCAGCTCTAGGGCGAGCTGCCGGGGCAGCGGCGTGTGGCGGTGCAGTTTCTGCGTGTTGGGGTCTTTAATAAACGCCCCCTGGTAGGCCATCAGCGGCAGGGTTGAGCCGACGGCCTGGTAAAACCGCAGGGCCGACTGATACATGCGCCCGGTGGCGATCGCCACCGCCACCCCCCGCTGCTGCACCGCGCGAATCGCTTCGATCACGGGGGCGTTGATCTGGTTAGATACGCCAGCCAGGGTGCCGTCGATGTCGAGCACGAGTAGACGAATGTCGGCAGTCATGGGGTCAGCCTATGAAGGGTTCCGGGTCCATTATCTCTGCTCAGGGGATAGATCAGGTGGTCTCGACCCCGCTGAGCCTCAGGGAGAACCATTGAGAAACCTAGGGAGCTTTGGGGCGATCGCCCTGCAAAACCCTTCACCCAACCCGCTATCCTAGAATCATGCCGCCACCTGTTGAGGATTTGATGGATACCAAGGCCTTTAAGCGCTCCCTAAACCACTCTGACAAGTACTTTCGCCAGGGGTTTGGCCACGGCGAAGCGGTGGCTGGGCAAATGCAGACCGAGTACAACAGCGGGCTGATTCAAGAAATTCGCGATCGCAGCTACACCCTGACTCGCGGCAATGTCACCATCAAGCTGGCCCAGTCCTTTGGCTTTTGCTGGGGGGTCGAGCGAGCCGTGGCCATGGCCTACGAAACCCGCCAGCACTTCCCCACCGAGCGCATTTGGATCACCAACGAAATTATCCACAACCCCAGCGTCAACCAGCGCCTCAAAGACATGGCGGTGGAGTTTATCGAAGTGGTAGACGGCGAGAAAAACTTTGCTGTAGTGGGCCAGGGCGACGTGGTGATTCTCCCTGCCTTTGGGGCCAGCGTGCAGGAGATGCAGCTGCTCAATGACAAGGGCTGCACCATCGTCGACACCACCTGCCCCTGGGTCTCTAAGGTGTGGAACACCGTCGAAAAGCACAAGAAAAAAGACCACACCTCGATTATCCACGGCAAGTACAATCACGAAGAAACTGTGGCCACCAGCTCCTTTGCGGGCAAGTATCTGGTGGTGCTGAATCTTGACCAGGCCAACTACGTGGCCAACTACATTCTCAACGGCGGTGACCGGACCGAATTCATGGCCAAGTTTGGCAACGCCTGCTCTGCCGGGTTTGACCCCGACACCGACCTCGACCGCATCGGCGTTGCCAACCAAACCACCATGCTCAAGGGCGAAACCGAGCAGATCGGCAAACTTTTCGAGCACACCCTGCTGAAAAAATATGGCCCTCAGAGCCTCAACGACCACTTTCTCAGCTTTAACACCATCTGCGACGCCACCCAAGAGCGCCAAGACGCTATGTTTGAGCTGGTCGATGAAAAGCTCGATCTAATGGTGGTGATCGGCGGCTACAACTCGTCCAACACCACCCACCTACAAGAGATTGCGATTGAGCGCAGCATTCCCTCGTACCACATCGACAGCGCCAGCCGCATTGGCCCCGGCAACCGCATCGAGCACAAGCCGCTCCACGGCGATATGACCATCACCGAGGGCTGGCTGCCCGACGGCCCGATCACTGTCGGCGTCACCTCCGGCGCGTCTACCCCTGATCGCTCGGTCGAAGACACCATTGAGTATATCTTTGCCACCAAATCCGCCATGGCGACGGTCTAGAACTCCGGTATCGGTCCCCCACCCATCACTAAAAAAGCCCTCTGGCAAACACATCAGAGGGCTATGGAATAGCGGCTTTATGGGCTATTGCGCTAGGCGTTCGGTAATGGCCTGCTGGAGGGCTGGGTCTTGCTGAGCCTGGGCCAGAATTTGCTCAAATTCAGTGATCGACAGATTCTCGGCTTCAATCGCCGCCTGCATTTCCTCACGGGCCTCCTCGCGGAGGGCAGCGACCCGCTCAGCGGCGGCGGCAAACTGGGCGGCCTGGTCAGGGGCCACCTCGGCAACAGTCTCAGGAGACTGCTGGGCCTCTGCGATCGCATTGTAGTCATCCACCGTTAGCCCCTCGGCTTCAACGGCAGACACCAGCTCGGCCTGCACCGATTGCTGAATGGTTTGAATTGCCTGATAGGCGCTGACAAAACTGTCGATTTGGGTTTCAGACACCTGTACCGGGGCGGCCTCGGCTGGGGCTGGAGC
Source organism: Nodosilinea sp. CTOTU7353 (assembly GCA_036782635.1). Lineage (GTDB taxonomy): Bacteria > Cyanobacteriota > Cyanobacteriia > Phormidesmidales > Phormidesmidaceae > Nodosilinea. The sequence goes on along the minus strand of DAIPYU010000170.1, from coordinate 2,691 downwards.
TTCTTGTCCCTGGGCTACAGCGGCGGCAGGGGCACCCAACATCAGGGTGGCGGCCAGCAGACCTTTGAGTAGTGTGGAAGGTTTCATAGCGATAATCCTCGCATATCGTCAGGCGCGACCCCCTCAGTAGAGGCTCACGTCAGGGCGCTGGCAGCGTGATCTCGTTGCCAACGCCTTGAGTCGACACCCTAAGGGTCAAAGATGACTGCGATATGACAATTCTGTGACGATAGTGTGAAGCCCCACCGCTCCCAGGTCAAAAAATTAGGTAAAAAAAAGGTAGGCATCAGCCTACCTAATCTTGGATTTTCATCTTGGATTTTCTCGTTTGCTATGTCGATGGGAAGTGAGATCTGTAGGTTGGATGCAGCGCAGTGTTCGCGTTCGCGCAGCGTGCGCTCTGGACTCAGCGTCTCCAGCGGAGACCACCCAACAGCGGTAAGCCTTGGTTGGGTTTCGCTGGCGCTCTACCCAACCTACAAATCCAGGCTCAACAAAGCACTAGCCCATGAGACATCAGCTAGCGCGAAACATAGGCTCGGGGGCTGCGAGCGCCTGCGGCAGAGCCGCCGAGGGCAGCTACTAGCCCCAGCAGCGAACCTAGGGCAAACGACCAGCCCACCGTTGCCGCATTGCCGGCAATGTCTTGGGTTTGCTGAGGGGTAACGCTAGGGTCTTGGGTAGCATTGGGCAGCACATCAGGCGGTAACTGATTGACCACCGCGTCGGCACCCTGGGCCACTAGGCCAAAGGCTCCGGTTACTCCAGTAGACAGCAGCCAGGCGCTTACCGCCAGGGTAGTGGCCCACAGTATAGCGCCGTTGAGCAGGGCGGTATTGCGGTTCATAGGACCGCAGGCACGGGCGGTAACCCAGCCCCCCAAAAACAGCGCAATCAGCAGACTAACGATGGACCAGACACCTACAGCGGCACCCACATCGCCAGTGTTTCCCTGGGGATTATCCATCGCGGCTAGGGTGGTGAGGCCAATGGCTGCGCCTATACCCGTGAGCACGAGCTGGGTGGCGATCGCCACCACCAGACCCCCAAAAATTGGCCCCCAGCGCACTAGGTCATGGTAATCAGCCACAGACACAGTCGCATCCATGGCGCGAACGTTGGGATTGGTGGGATGGGCCGCGGGGTCGTCGCGGTAGGCTCCCGGTTCGTTGGTATAAGACATAGATACTTTTTCCTTGTAATTGATACAGCAGTGAGCTCTCGACCTCACCATAGGTTTTCATTGGGTTAGCACCTATCTATCAATAGGCGCAAAAGACAGGTATCAATAGGCACAAAAAATAGATTAGAAATGTAAACAATTGTAATTTTAGAACTGTAGGTTCAGGCTCAAATCTAATTTGACAAAGGTACCAAGCAGTACATAACCCTTTATTCATCTACTGATGTTGCATAAATTGGAAAATCTGTAGGGTAGATATTTTGGCTCCATGGACAAGATGTTTCTCCTGCCTGCACAAATCAATTTGCAGGTCGTTTCTTACAATTATTAGACTCGGCCACTTATCTTGCTTCCGCGACGCGATCGGGGCTAGATTCAATGGTGGCAGAACCCTGCGGCCATTGCCCCACCCCGGGGTGATTGAGCTGGCGGCAGAGAGAGCGGCCCAATGTCTGAGGCCTCGCCTGACAATTGTTTATCGATAAACCTATGCTCGGCACTCAATCCACTGCGAAAACCCTATTTCTCCTGGTCTCCATGGTGGGCTGGCTGCTCGTGGGAGCAGCCATGATGTATCTCTTTCCGGCGATCGCCGACGCCCTAGTCGGCAGCGATCTCACTCACCTGTGGATAGCCAACCTCTCCCGCAGCGGCTACAACCCCACCCTCGGCTGGCTCGGCGGCGGCATTGTTCTGGCTATAACGGTGGCCGGCAACTGGGTCTGGTACCAGCACTTTGAGGGCAAATACTAGACCCCCGCCACAGAAACCCGGTTTCTACCTCAGGAAGAAGGTTTTGACGGTAGATAGGTTGCCAAAAAACCGGGTTTCTACCTGCTAAAGCAGCTGTCGCTTAACCACCCAGCCCAGCGCAAACCCCAAAATTAGGTGGTAAGGCATCAGCCATAGCACAATCGGGTAGTGGGCAAAGAAGAACAGCAACAGCAGCAGCGGGTAGAAGCCAATCAGGGAGAGGGCGATCGCGATCGCCAAATTTTGCGCGTAAAACCTGAGCCCAAAGGGAATAATCCCGAACTCCCGTATAATATTTGGCTGCTTGAGCAAACTCTGCACGTAGCGATCCTGAATGAAAAACGAGATGGCGTTGATTATCACCGCTGCCACCAGAAGTACTAACACTGCCTCACCAAAGGGTGCCTCGGTGGCGTAGCGCTTGGGCAGGCTCCAGTGCCAGGCTACCCCCAGGATGCTGACCCCCGCTAACAGCACCATCAGCAAAGCGTAGTAGAGTCTAAACTGCTTGAGAATCGCCTGCTGGGCCAGAGAAGTGAGGGTGGTCGGCTCAATCATTGCTCACACCTGCTGCGCGATCACTCAAAGATTCCCTCAGAATAGCGGATTTTGTGGTTGCAAATGCCTGGAAACTCTCTAGGCAAAGTTCTTCGATAATGGCCCCTTCCTCTGCTACTATGGAAAATTGCAAATGCAGTTTGGGCGATTAGCTCAGTTGGTAGAGCGCCTGCCTTACAAGCAGGATGTCACTGGTT
>DAIPYU010000169.1:7119-8636 GCA_036782635.1 Nodosilinea sp. CTOTU7353 | reverse complement strand
GCTTCGTCTTTGGTGTTGGTGCGGCGATCAGGGGTGCGCCGTTCAAAGGTTAGGTGAATGTTGCGGCTCTGCTCGCCGTCCGCCGCCACCGCCATAATTGGATAATCAATATTGCCATCCTGGAACGAGGTTTGGAACCGGAAGGTGCCATCTTCAGAGAGTTCGATGGGGACGCCCGCCACGGTGACCGAGGCATCGGGTTCGGTCGCGCCGTAGACGATCAGCTCAGCATCGGCCACCAGCCAAAACTTGCGGGGGCGCAGCGGCGGCATTGAGGCTCCCAGGCCAACCCCCGACATGGACAATCCCGAGAAGCCAGACATCGTTAGCCCAGACACCCCAGACATCGTTAGCCCAGACACCCCGGACATCGTCAGGCCGGGGAACTCTGCCTCTGGGCTAGGAAACCCAGACAGGGTAAAGCCCGAGACTCCAGACATGGTCAGGCCAGGCACCATAGCCGCTGCCCCCAGCCCCGCCCCTGAGGCATAGATAAAGGAGCTGACCGACGGTGCCATTGACCCAGCCATGTGCTGCATTGAGCCAAACAGAGAGCCATCGACCCGCAGCGCTTCGCCGCCCTGAGCGAGGGCGTAGAGCTGTTCGTGCAGCCCAGCATTGGCCCCTGCGGTGCTCGGGTCTATCAGGGTCACGATGGTCTGGCCGCGCAGGTTTTCTTGCCAGGCGACGGTGAGAAAGTGCTCTTCTGTCCAGTCGGAGGGGTAGACGGGGGGAATGCGAATGGTGTTGGAGCGGGCCAGCACCAGCCAGCGGCCATCGCCAGCGAGGTAGCCGATCTCGACCTGGTAGTCGCGATCGCTCACCGGAATCTGCATGTACCATTCGCGCGCCATCTCGTCGCAGGCCACCTGTTGCAGGCTGTGGGGGGCCTGGTGGTCGAGGTTAATACCTGTCACATCGTAGAGGCGCAGGGCCAGGTGTTCGCCCCCCTGGCGACGCAGTTCTTCTTTGTGGGTGTGGGGTGTATCCCAGTAGGCGTAGGCCCACTGGGGATCGCGGGCCATCAGCACAATGCGGCTGTCGCCGTAGCCGTCGGGCAGGGGCGGTAGGCCGTCGTCAATGGTGGATAGGTCTAGGTCGCCATCGGTGGGTCGACCGACCACATTAAACTTGCTGGCTTCTACCACAGACTGGTCTTCGGTGCTGGCTAAAGACGACGCCGCCCCGGCAGCCAAGCCCTCTGCCCCCAGCGCCATGGGCAACGGGTCGGTAGTCGCCGGGGCAGGGGGCACGGGCGGGAGGTCAGCCTCAGGGGACGGAACCGCCCCATCGACGGTAATACTTTCGGGGGTGATTTCGGGGGCTGCTACGGTAGGAGGCAACGGCTCTGGCTCTGAAGGAACTATTCCAGGCACGGTCGGCATAGCGGCGGCCACAGATTCGTCTAGGGGGCCGTCAATGGCTGCGGGAGCAGGGGGCGAAGGCATCTCAGCCGGAGCCTCATCTACCGTCGGGAGTACCGGTGGTGAAACTGGAGGTTCGACGGGGGCTGGGGG
>DAIPYU010000169.1:0-7019 GCA_036782635.1 Nodosilinea sp. CTOTU7353 | reverse complement strand
CATCTACCGTCGGGAGTACCGGTGGTGAAACTGGAGGTTCGACGGGGGCTGGGGGGAGCGGGGGCGAAACCGACTGCTCATCTACCGTCGGGAGTACCGGTGGTGAAACTGGAGGTTCGACGGGGGCTGGGGGAATCGAGGGCGGAACTGGCTGCTCAGCGGTGGCTGGGGGGACTGGTGACGGCACCGGATGTTCGGCGGTAGGCGGGGGAACCGGGGACGAAACCGGCTGCTCACCTGTGACCGGGGGCACAACTGAGCCTTCGGCCCCTGGGGCTAGCCCTTGTCTACTGCGACTGAGCGCCCAGGCCAGCCCGCCCAAGACAGCTAGAGGCAACAGCCACCACCAGGTAAAGCCACCGTCATCGTCTGCTTCAGCCGGAGCGGCTTCGGGGGGAGCTTGGGTCACCAGCGCGGGGTCAACCGAGGCTGGAACTGCCTCAGCCGGAGCCACCACCCCTTCGGTAGCGGCCTCCGATTCGGCTACCTGAGCCACCGCTAGGGCAGCCGCCCCTGTAGGAGTGGTGACATAGCCCCAAAAGGCCGCCACTGCTGGGCTGGCCTCTCCCCGGTAGACAACGTAGTGGGAGCGAGGGGCGTCGGGCGGGGTTTGGTGTATGGGCACGGTCATGCCCCTCGACTGGTCGAGCACGGGGAGTGCGATCGCCTCGTCGCTGCTGGTCACATCCACCTCCACCTCGGTGCCGTCGTAGGCCGCTTCAAACTCTTGCCTGAGCGCGTCGGCAGCGTAGCCCAAATTTGGGGAACTCTGAATTGCCAGCGCAGGACCCGAGGGTACCGTTTCTGGTAGCGATAACGCCGGAGCCTGGGCCACCTGGGCCAGGGCAAAATCTCTCAGAACGGGGTGGGCTGCCGGGCTAAGGGCAAACAGTGCGGCAACAAGAAGCTTGACTGAATACTGCATCGTGTGACGAGGAGGGGGCAAAGAACTGAAGGTTGGTAAACATACCAAGTCCACAGGTAAAACGGGCATCTGCTATCTCGCAAAACCCGTTTATCAACCCAGATTTGGTGAGTACTCAAGAATTACGCTCAACTATTGCAGTATTCGCCAGGGGAGTCAATGGTAAAGCAGCAGCTATAAGCACAGCCAATACCCGCTTCAAATGCCCATATTTTCCAAAAAATCCGTCATTCTGACCAACCAACCTCAATTGCCACCAAGGCTAGCATCCTAAGTAAATTTGCTTAGGTGCCGCAGATCTACCTCGCTATTGCCAAAGCCAGTTAGACAAAACTTATCAAAGCAGAACCCAAAGAGTAGGATCCAAAATTTCTTTAAGAAACCGTCGCCCCTGCGAGCCTGTAATCAGCGAGTTATCATGGGAAAGCCATTGACATTTCTTAACAAAATCCGAACCAACTGCTCCGCAAGACTAACTACTTCATGACCGTTTCTCCCCCCAATTCCAGCGGCATCAAAGGCTTTGTGGAAAGGCGCATTCTTCTAGGGCAGCCTCTCACCTCAGAACTGGCTGCCATTTTGCTGGTGTATTTTGTTCAGGGCATCTTGGGCCTGGCCCGGCTGGCGGTGAGCTTTTTCTTAAAGGATGACCTGGGCCTGACCCCGGCAGAGGTGGCCGCCCTCAGCGGTATCGCCACTCTGCCCTGGACGATAAAGCCGGTGTTTGGCCTGCTGTCTGACGGGCTGCCGATTTTTGGCTATCGGCGGCGGCCCTACCTGATGCTCTCGGGGCTCTTGGGGGCGGGGGCCTGGCTGGCGCTGGCGACGGTGGTGCAGACGGGCTGGGCGGCGATCGCTGCCATTACCCTCAGCTCTCTCTCCGTCGCCGTCAGCGACGTGATTGTCGATTCGCTCGTGGTCGAGCGCGCTCGGGGCGAATCTCTCGGCAGTGCGGGCACTCTGCAGTCTCTGGCTTGGGGCACTTCGGCGGTTGGGGGCATTGTCACCGCCTACCTGGGCGGGGCACTGCTCCAGCACATCAGCACCCGCGCGGTGTTTGGCATCACCGCCACTTTTCCGCTGATTGTCTCGGTAGTGGCCATTTTAATTACAGAAGAGGCGGTAGATTCGCCCAGCTGGGCGGTGGTGAACAACCAAGTCAAGCAGCTGTGGCAGGCTGTCCGCCAGCGCGCCATCTGGATGCCTGCTCTATTCTTATTTCTCTGGCAGGCCACCCCCACCGCCGATGCCGCCTTCTTTTTCTTCACCACCAACGACCTGGGCTTTCAGCCCGAGTTTTTGGGCCGGGTGCGGCTGGTCACCAGCCTGGCAGCGCTGCTGGGCATCTGGGTATTTCAGCGGTTTTTGCGCACGGTGCCCTTTCGCACGATCTTTGCCTGGTCAACGGTGCTCTCCAGCGTGCTGGGCATGAGCATGCTGCTGCTGGTCACCCACGTCAACCGCAGCCTGGGCATTGGCGACGAGTGGTTTAGCCTAGGCGACAGCCTGGTGCTCACCGTCATGGGCGAGATCGCCTTTATGCCCGTGCTGGTGCTCTCGGCCCGGCTCTGCCCCCCCGGCGTCGAGGCCACCCTGTTTGCCCTACTGATGTCGGTGGTGAATCTGGCCGGGCTGGTCTCCCACGAGCTAGGGGCGGTGCTCACCCACTGGCTCGGCGTCACTGAAACCAACTTTGACCATCTGTGGCAGCTGGTGCTGATCACCAACCTCACCACCCTGCTGCCGCTGCCGCTGCTGTTCTTGCTGCCCAACTCCTCATCCCAGGGGGTTGGCAATAGCGATCAAGGCCAAGCCGAAAGCCTGCCCCCCGCCGATACGCCCCTGGTGGCCACCAGTCTGTTTGCGTCCCCTGCCATAGAGCATCCGGTGACCGTGGGCGATTCCAGGCCAGAACGCTTCGCGCAGCGAGAGTGATTGTCTAAGAACGCCGCATCATTTCGCAGCTGCACCAGCTCTTCCCCACCTACCCATCCCCCTTACCCATCTACCCACCCACTCCCCTACTCCCCCACCATGACCGCTACCCAACCCCGTCCCGCCGCCGCTCCCCAGCCCTACTCCGTTGAAGACTGGGCCAGTGGCTTTCGCTCCCAGCCCGACGAGCACAGCTACTGGATCACCGATATTGAGGGCACTATCCCCACGGACCTGGAGGGCACCCTGTTTCGCAACGGCCCCGGCCTGCTCGATATCCACGGCCACCCGGTCAAACACCCCTTCGACGGCGACGGCATGATCAGCAGCGTCGCCATCCAGAACGGGCGGGCCTACTTTCGCAACCGCTTTGTGCGCACGGCGGGCTATGTGGCCGAGCAGCAGGCCAAAAAGCCTCTGTTTCGCGGCGTGTTTGGCACCCAAAAGCCCGGCGGCCCCCTGGCCAACGCCTTTGACCTCAAGCTGAAGAATATTGCCAATACCCACATTGTCTACTGGGCCGACAAACTGTTGGCCCTGTGGGAAGCGGCAGAACCCCACCGTCTGGATCCGACTACCCTAGAGACCCTGGGGCTCGACTATTTAAATGGGCTCATTGGTCCCGGTGGCTCCTTCACCGCTCACCCCACAATTGACCCTGGCCACCACGGCGACGAACGGCTGGTGGGTTTCTCGGTTAAAACCGGGCTGTCGAGCACCCTTAATCTCTACGAGCTAGACACCGAGGGCAATGCTATTAGCCAGCACAGCCACACCATTCCTGGCTTTGCCTTCATCCACGACTTTGCCCTGACCCCCAACTACGCCGTTTTCTTTCAAAACCCGGTGAGCTTTGGGCCGCTGCCCTTTTTGCTGGGTCTCAAGGGCGCGGCAGAATGCATTAGCTTTAACCCCAAGCAGCCCACCAAAATTTTGATTGTGCCCCGCAATGGCGACCCCATGCAGGTGGTGGAGACTGACCCCTGCTTTGTGTTCCACCACGCCAATGCCTTCGAGCAAGACGGCCAGATTGTGATCGACTCTGTTTGTTATGACAAATTTCCCTCTCTGGAGGGCGCGAGCGACTTTCGTGAGGTCGATTTTGACCAAGTGCCCGCCGGGCAACTGTGGCGCTTTACGGTAGATTTGGCGGCGGGGCAGGCCGCCGTCGCCCATCTGCTCACCCGCTGTGTGGAGTTCCCCACCCTGCACCCTGACGCGGTGGGGCGACCCTACCGACATCTATATATAGGTACCGCCCACGCTGCTGGGGGCAATGCACCCCTGCAAGCCCTGATCAAGCTCGACATCCCCACGGGCGAGACTCAATTTTGGAGCGCAGCCCCACGCGGTTTCATGGGCGAGCCGCTGTTTGTGCCCCGCCCCGATGCTGCTGACCTAGACGACGGCTGGGTGCTGGTGCTGATGTACAACGCCGAGCGCCGCTGCTCTGATCTGGTGATTTTAGACGGCAGAGATATTGCCGCTGGCCCGGTGGCCCGACTGAAACTGCCCCACCACGTGCCCTACGGCCTGCACGGTAGCTTTGTGCCCCGCTACTTTGGCCCTGAGGAGTAAAAAGCCACGATATAAAGAGAAAATGTTGAAATAGAGATATCCCACCCGCCCAGATCTAGGAGGCGATATGGTGCAAACGATCCAGGCCAGCAGCGTCAAAGAACTGGGCGAACTGGTTGATCTGTTTGGGCTTGAACAGATCTTTGACCAGAATTTTTTCTCTGAATGGCAGACTGATTTGCCAAGTCTAAGCGATACCGAAAAATTAGCCCTCGACGATCTGAAGCGAGACTATCGCCACCTGTCGCTGTATGCCAATCTAGAAGCTATTGTCAAAATGGTGATTGTGGGGCCACTGCTTAAAATGGCAGGGTTTTACCGTCCGCCCTTTCGGGTGAAGGCCGAGAAGCGGGTCGAACTGATCACAGAAGATGGCGGGGTTATGGTGCGGGGGCAGCTGGATGTGCTGGTCATGCATAATCGCTTCTGGGCTATTTTGATCGAGGCTAAGCGGGTGCAGTACTCCCTAGATGCAGGCATTCCCCAGGCGCTGTTCTACATGCTGGGTGACCCCTATCCCGGCAAACCGGTGTTTGGGTTTGTGACCAATGGGCCAGATTTTCAGTTTTTGAAGCTAGTTCGAGAAGACAAGCCCCGGTTTGGTCTGTCCGATCGCTTTTACCTGGCTAACGCCAACAATGATTTGTACCGGGTGCTGCAAATTCTTAAAAAACTGGGTGGGCTGGTGCTGGAATGAGCATCCTACTAGATGTTTTCCCGTATCCAGGCGCGGAGGGTTTGCTCTGCGGCGACCTCATCTTGACGAGCCTGTGTGAGAAATTGGTAAAGCACATCCTTGCTAACGAAGGGAAAGATAGCGCTGGTTTCGGTTTCGCTGTAGCGTTGGCTAAGACCTTCGTTTTGGGAGTTGCTCTGAAGCTGATAAATACGCCAGAATCGACCGTTATAGCGCCAAAACTCTGGCACCCCTAGGGCAGCGTAGAGCTTGACCTTGTCAATATCGGTGTTGGTAATATCTACCTCTAGCACTAAGTCAGGCGGGGGATCGGTGGCAAAGTCGACATTGCGCCCGGCTACAGCAGGCCAGTTTTGAATGTAAAACGCGTGGTCAGGTTCGGGGCTGCGATCTAAATCTTCCCGCTCCAGGGTAGTTGACCGCATAGATTTGATTTTTTGCCCCAGTTCAGTGACGAGGAAATAGACAAAGCGGCCGATTAATTCTGCTGCGAACTCGTGATCCTCTAAGGGCATTGTAATCTCCAGCTTGCCGCGATCATAGGTGAGACGGGCACCGCGGCGATCGCCCAACGCCTGCAAGATCTGCTGGTACGCCTGCCAGTTGAGATGGTGAAAGGCCACGCGCTTTTCGCCCACGGGCTGGGGAGTAACGGATGTGGCTGCCGTAGTAACCATGACAATGCCCAGTGCGACTACTCCTATGCTAGCGAATTCGAATAGCTTCTTTTCTGGCTCACGCCTGGCTCACGTTTGGGCACTGTTCCATGGGCCTATTGCCATCGGTATAGGATTTGTTCTCCACGGTCAGCCTATTCCTCGCCAGGGGAGGATGGGGTTCTGAGTCATGTCTACGAAGATGAGACTAGCCCTCACCTTTAGGTTTTCTGCCATGACTCTTACCGCCCGCAAAGCCTCCTACTGGATCGATTCGACTATGTCTTCTAGCTACCCGGCTCTCAGCCAGGATGTAACGGTGGATGTGGCTATTGTCGGGGGCGGTTTAGCCGGGGTGATGACCGCCAAGCTGCTCAAAGATGCCGGTAAAACTGTGGCGTTGATCGAGGCCGATCGCATTGGAGCGGGGGTTTCTGGCCACACCACCGCAAAGGTTGCAGCTCTACAGCAGCTGCTCTACGCCGAGCTGATCGACAAGCACGGCGAGGAAAAGGCGAGGCTGGCGGGTGAGTCTAACCGGGCGGCGATCGCCCGTCTGGCCGACCTGATTGCCACCGAAAATATTGACTGCGACTTTGAACGCAAGGCCAACTACACCTTCGCCACCGATGCCGATGGCCTAGCCAAGGTCAAAGCCGAAGTTGAGGCCACCCAAAAGCTGGGTCTGCCCGCCAGCTTTGCAGAGAGTAGCGATCTCCCCTTCCCCATCACCGGGGCGATCATGATGGCCGATGAGGCTCAGTTTCACCCGAGCAAGTTTATGCTGGCGATCGCCGCCACCCTCCCCGGCAACGGCAGCCACGTCTTTGAGCAAACCCGCGTCAGCACCGTCGAAGACGAAGCCCCCTGCCGCGTCATTACCGACAATGGTCCCACCGTCATCGCTCAGGATGTGGTGATCACCACCAACCTGCCGATTCTCGACATTGGTTTGTATTTCGCCAAGACCTATCCCCAGCGGTCTTACCTGGTGGGGGGCCGCATTGACCCCAGCCGGGCACCCCAGGGCATGTACATTGGCGTGGGCAAAGGCTATCGCTCGATCCGCACCACCCCAATTGACGACGGCGGCACTCTGCTGATAGTGGGTGGCGAGGGCCACAAAGTCGGCAGCGAAGAGGCCACCGATGAGCGCTTCGGGCGGCTAGAAAGCTTTCTGCAAGAGAACTTCGGCGTCACCGCCGAGTACCGCTGGTCAACTCAAGAC
>DAIPYU010000168.1:0-8704 GCA_036782635.1 Nodosilinea sp. CTOTU7353 | reverse complement strand
ACCCAGTACCCTTAGTCCCGCTTTACGTTGATACCCTCTAAATGAACTGTCTTCAAGAAAGTAGCTATTGATCTGCGGCGCCAATGGCAATGTTGCTGTGGGTTCCAGATGTTAGGTTTCAGGTGTCAGGAATGGTGGGTGCCTACGTCATTCCCACTTGCATGGCAATCCATTCGGGAGCAAGATGTCCACTGTGGATTCCTGACCGATGCTCTAGGAATGGGCTACTGTGTTTAAACGCCTCAGAAACGCACCAGATAGGCAACCGCTTGCCTGGAGATGGTTTGAAGTTGAGCAGGAGCCAGTTTTGATTAATCGTCGCGGGTGGATGGCTCGACTGCTAGCTGGGGCACTGGTGAGTGCGATCGCCTTTTTCTGCACCCTTTCGCCCCCCGCCCTGGCGGCAGAGTCGGTCCTGACGGTTTACCGCAGCGTCACCTGTCGCTGCTGCGGCCACTGGATTGAGCATATGCAATCCGCCGGGTTTGAGGTGCAAGAGATCGTTCCTGACGATATGGCTGCCATCAAAGCAACCTACGGCGTGCCGGAGGCTCTAGCCTCGTGCCACACGGCGATCATTGACAACTACCGCATTGAGGGCCACGTGCCCGCGGCGGACGTGCAGCGCCTGCTTAGGGAGCAGCCCGACATTCTCGGTATCGCTGCCCCCGGCATGCCCATTGGCTCGCCGGGCATGGAAATGGGGGATCGCATAGACCCCTACACCGTGGTCTCGTTTACCGCCGACGGTGAGACCCCCACCTTCGCCGAGCATTCCCAAGAGCATCCATAGAACCCCCCAAAAATTTCTCCCAAAAGCTGTGGCGTCTGCAACTCACCCCAGCCGCCAGCCGCCATCGATCACTCGCCATGCCCTACTACCGCTGCCAGCCCGGCGCCTTTACCAACCCCTATCTGCACAACCTGCGGGGCTCGATCCAGGCCTGCCGCTACTTTGCCACCAACAACCTCAACCGCGATTTTGTCGCCACCAAGGGCTTTTCGGTGGTGTTTAAGCAGGCGGGCCAAGCCGAGGTCGAGCGCCAGTTTCCGTTCTTTAAGCCCTACCTCGACCGGGCGCTGCTGCCCGACTGCAACGCCTTTTACCTCAACCCGCTGCTGCTGAGCCAGGGGTCGCGGGTCGACCCCCATATTGATCGATCACTGCGATCATACTGTAAAACCATCGACCCGCCCCTGCAGGTGAGCGTGCTCTACGTCCAGGTGCCCGCCGACCTGACCAGCGGTGAGTTGGTCTTGCAGCGGGGGCGGCAGCGGGTGGCCAAAATTCAACCCCAGTCGGGGATGCTGCTGCACTTTCAGGGCGATCTGACCCACTCGGTCAACGCCATGGCCAGTGAGGGCAGTCGCCTCAGCCTGGTATGCGAACAGTACGCCCTCGACGCCGCTGCCCTAGAGGATATTCCTGAGTTTTTGATCGAGTCGAGGGCGGTGACCCCGGCTAAAACTAGGCGCTAGGGAGCGGGTCAGTCTATCCCAGTGCCGGCCCAGTGCCGGCGAAATTCCGCTGGCAGGCGGGGTGAACCACCTATTCCCCGGCCCCAACTGCCATTTAGGGGGCCATTTAGGGGCAGAATCAAGACAACCTCTGTGGTTGAATATCCTGTTGTTGAGTACCGTAATGAGTTTGATTCAAGAAATATTTCTCGAAACCGACTGGGAAGATGTGGAGCAGGCCCAGGCCGCCTGCGATGAACGGGCCGCCGAGCTAGTCGCTGAGGGGCACAACTGCACCTGCACCACCCTCTACCGCATCACCGACGGGCGGCGGGTCTTTTTGCTAGAGGCCCAGCACCCCGACACCCTCGAACCTGAGCACAAGCCCTCACGGCGCAAGCCCTCGCGACGGACAGCGCCCAGGGGTTAGGGCTGTAGCGATGCTCATCCTTTGACCAGACTCAGGGCCACCGCCTCGGCCACCCGAATGCCGTCAATGCCGGCGGAGAGAATGCCCCCGGCGTAGCCCGCCCCTTCGCCAGCGGGGTAGAGGCCGGCGGTGTTGATGCTCTCAAACTGCTCGTTGCGCTGGATGCGAATGGGCGATGAGGTGCGGGTTTCGACCCCGGTGAGCACCGCGTCAGCCATAGCAAACCCGTGAATTTTGCGGTCAAAGGCGGGGATGGCCTCGCGCAGGGCGGCGATCGCATAGTCGGGCAAACTTTCGCTCAGATCCCCCAGCTTAACGCCGGGTTTGTAGGAGGGCAGCACCTCGCCAAAGGCTGTGGACGGGCGGTTGGCCAGAAAATCGCCCACCAGCTGGCCGGGGGCTTCGTAGGTGCCGCCGCCCAGGGCAAAGGCAAATTCTTCGAGCTGACGCTGGAGCGCTATGCCCCCCAGCGGCCCCTCGGGGTAGTCGTCGGGGGTGATGCCGACGACGATCGCACTGTTGGCGTTTGACTCATCGCGGGCGTACTCGCTCATGCCGTTGGTCACCAGGCGACCCGGCTCTGAGGCCGCCGCCACCACCTTGCCGCCGGGGCACATGCAAAAGCTGTAGACCGATCGTCCGTTGTCGCAGTGGTGCACCAGCTTGTAGTCGGCGGAGCCCAGCCGGGGGTGGCCCGCCTGGCCGCCCAGGCGGCACCGGTCGATCAGCGCCTGGGGGTGCTCGACTCGAAAGCCAATGGAGAAGGGTTTGGCCTCAATGTAGACGCCGCGATCGTGCAGCATTTGAAAGGTGTCGCGGGCGCTGTGGCCCACCGCCAGCACCACGTGGTCGCTGGCGATGTAGTCGCCATTCTCTAGGGTGACGCCGCGCACCTGGTCCCGGTCAATGTCGATGTCGGCCACCCGAGTTTGAAAGCGAATTTCGCCGCCGAGGGACTCGATGGTGGCCCGCAGGTTCTGCACGATTTTGACCAGGCGGTAGGTGCCGATGTGGGGCTTGTTGATATAGAGAATTTCCGGCGCAGCCCCCGCATTCACCAGCTCGCTCAGCACCTTGCGGCCGTAGTGGTGGGGGTCGCTCACCTGGCTGTAGAGCTTGCCGTCAGAAAACGTGCCCGCGCCGCCTTCGCCAAACTGGGCGTTTGACTCGGGGTTGAGGCGTTTTTTAAGCCAAAAGCCAAAGGTGTCGACGCTGCGATCGCGCACCGACTTGCCCCGCTCTAGAATGATCGGCCGCAGCCCCATCTGCGCCAGCAGCAGCCCCGCAAACATGCCGCATGGCCCCATGCCAATGACAATGGGCCGAGGCTGAAACCCCTGGGGAGCCTGGGCCACGGGGCGGTAGGTCATATCGGGCGTAGGCACTACGGTCGGGTCTTGCTTAAACCGCTTGAGCAGAGCCTTTTCCTTGGGCGTCTCCACATCGACGATGTAGACCAGGGTGATATTCCCCTTCTTGCGGGCGTCATGACTGCGCTTAAAAATGGTGAAGCCGCCCAGGTCCGCCGTCGCCAAATGCAGCTTTTTGAGAATGGCTTCCTCTAGGGCGGCTTCGCTGTGGTCGAGGGGCAGTTTGATCTGGCTGAGGCGTAGCATAGGGGCGATTTAGCTGGAACAGTCTTACCGAGCTAGCTTGGCACAAAAAGTCGGCTGATCTACAGCCTATCGGTTTCTACGGGCCAGGGGGCAGCCGCCGCTAGATCATCGGTGCGGTGGGGCTAGAAACCCGGTTTCTCCGTGGCTGATCTAACGACAGGATTAGCCTGCTGGCCCAGAAACCGGGTTTCTGGACCGGCGTTCTAGGTCACAGCCACTGCCGTCGGGTCGTAGTCAACCTCGACGCGATCGCCATAGCCAATGCCCAAAATTCTTGGCGCAATTACCTCCAGCGTTGACGGGGCCTGAAAGTTGCGCTTTTTAGTCTCTGGGTGGGGGTAATATATCCAGCTGTCATAGGTTGCCGCCTGAAATAAAACCCGGCATCGAACGAAGGAGAAATCCTCTGGCGGGTGCTGGTCGGTCCAGGTCACCTGGCGAAAGGTCAGCTCTGGCCTGAGCAGCTCAAAGGTGCGGGGACTGATCGAAATATTCAGCGTGCCCTTGACATAGTCGCTTAGATCTAGGCCCAGCGACTTAAAAATGGGGGCCTGCAGCTCAATGGTTCCCCTTGGGTAGGGGCTGCTGGCCGCCACCCCAGAGGCCACCCCATGGCCGCGTTCTACCCGGCCTACTACCCGTTGCCAAGTTCTCTGGGTCATCACCATTGTCTCGCTCAGCTTTGTACAGCGCTGAATAGCTAGGTTAAGTAAAGGAACGTAACGGCCTGACCCGCCCAGTCATCCGCGATCGCATCCTCACCATGCGCCAACCTCGCCTTCCTGTTGACCCTATCTTCAGAGAATTGAGGCCTGCGCCACTGATCAATGGTCTACACCCCCCTTAGCCACCACCCCACCTCTTCTAAACGGTGCATTGCGGAGCATCAATAGTGGCTCCCAGCGGCGCTCGAATCATCGCCGAGCACTCGATGCGCTAGCCCGGTCGCCCCGGCCCCAGGGGTAACCCAGGCAGATCAACTGCATAATCACAAACAATATAGATATAAACAAAACCGGGATACGCAATTGATGCGCATCCCGGCCAGAAAATCTTCACTAGACTCAAACGCTTACATAAGGCCAATCTGAGACAGAATACCTTGGCCGGTTAGAAGCTCGGTGGCAACCCCAATCACGAAACCCAGCATCGCCAGGCGACCGTTCCAGGTTTCTGCAAAATTAACAAACCCAAACTTGCTTTCACTGCTTTCCATAATCACCAATCTCCGAATGTGTAAAAGCTTCTGTCATTCAAGCTTATGTTGCAAATCTTAACACATAAGATTCTGATGTGGCTATGGGCAACGGATCTTTAGCAATAACTTCCTAAACTGTACAAAACCGTCACCGGCTGCCGCTGAATATCCGCTAGCAAGGCCCTATAGGCTGCCTTCGATGGCGCTAGGGCTGGCCCAGTTTTCACTGGGTTTGATTTTGCTCAAAGGTGAGGGTTTTGCGGTTTACGGTATGCGGGGAAGCGGCTTACGGTTCAGGGTTCTGCCTGGCACCGGATACCGTAAACCGAATCCGAATTCCATACCCCCGATTCCCAAAAGGCCAACCTGTAGGGCGTTGGCGTAGCCTGGCCGGAGGCCTTACCGCTGTTCGCCCAGGGGTATCGGGGGTAGCCAAGCAGGATTTGGTATGACACCGCTGAGCACTCATATCTAAGAGCACCGTGTTCAGGGCTTCATAGTTGCCGTGAAGCAGGACATAAGGGATTCGCGTCGAAATAAGGTACCAGAAAGGGTAGATACTCTAGGCTAGATTCCCGCCTGCGCGGGAATGACGCTGGGAATTTATTTATTGGCTAGTCCCTAACCGCGAGTTTCATCCGAAAATAGCCTCCTCTACAGGGTCTAGGGCAGGGTCTAGGGTTTGGTAATGCTGCTGATACTGGGCCAGGGCGTCATCGGACAGGCAGCCGTCGAGCAGAGTCTGGGCGATCGCCTCTCGCTCTAGCCCCCAGCCCACCACCTCAATGCCGCTAAACCGCCGGGGCCGCCCCTCCAGCCAGGGCGGAATCGTCAGCTCGGTATATTCCATCCCCGGCAGCCCCTCGACAAAATCGACGTGGAAGGCCTGCCCGTTGGGCATTTCAAAAATGCCCTTCATGCGGTGCACCTGGCCGTAGGCCCCGCCGGTCAACTCGATCAGCAGGCTATCTAAACTGGGCGGGTCAAACACCTGCCCGGTCAGGGGCGTACACCAAATCTCAGGCAGCTGCCCATTGGGGGGAGCCGCCACGGCATTGCCCACCACCACCCGGTCGGCCCAGGTATGCCAGTCCGACTCAGCCAGGTCAGGCGGCAGCACCGCCACTCGTTCACAGCCCAGCCCCGCCAAAAACGGCGACCCCAGATCGAGGTGAAAGCCCCACTCAAAATACACTGTCGCCTGATCGGGCAAGTCAGCCAGCACCGCCTTAAGCTCTCCTTCGGCCACCACCTGCACCCAGGGAAACCGATAGCCAATCCGCGCCAGATCCACCGAGATCTCCCCCAGCCCCGGACACACATAGAACTGAGGGGTAGACTGATCCTTGAGGAACTTACTGATCCAAGTGGTTTTGCCGCTGCCAGAGGGGCCGGAGATGGCGATGAGGTGGGGCATGGGGGGAGATGGGGTTTCGGGTGTCGGGTTTCGGCATCCCCTCCTAGGAGGGGCAGGGGTGGGTTATTCGGGTGTCGGGTTTCGGATTTCGCCTAACACCTAACACCCGACACCCCTTTCTTTAACGAAACGTCGGGCTGTGTCGAATCAGGCTCATAAACTCCTGACGGGTGCGGGCGTCGTCGGCAAAGACTCCTTTCATGGCGCTGGTCACTGTCCAAGAGCCGGGTTTTTGCACGCCGCGCATGACCATGCACATGTGGGTGGCTTCGACCACGACGGCAACGCCCTTGGGTTGCAGTAAGCCCTGGAGGGCGTCGGCAATCTGGGCGGTGAGGCGTTCTTGCACTTGCAGGCGGCGGGCATACATTTCGCAGATGCGGGCGACTTTTGACAGGCCGATCACCTTGCCGTCGGGGATGTAGGCCACGTGAACACGACCCAAAATCGGCAGAATGTGGTGCTCGCAGGAGCTAAACAGGTCGATGTCGCGCACCAGCACCATTTCGTTAGTGTTTTCGTGGAAAACGGCCCCGTTGAGCAACTCATCAAGGGATTGGTTATAGCCGGAGGTGAGGAATTTGAGGGCTTTGACCACCCGTTTGGGGGTGTCGAGTAGCCCTTCGCGATCGGGGTCTTCACCCAGGCCAATCAGCAGAGTTCGCACCGCCTGCCGCATTTCGGCCTCGGAGACGCGGGGCTGGGGCTGGGTGGCAAGGGCGGCGATCGCCTGGTCAGCGGAGATGTTCTTAGCAGGGAGTTGTGCGGTCATAATTCTAACTGCGGCAGTAAATAACAACGGAAGGCACGGGAGCAGGTTTAAGGTGCAAGGTACGGGGTGTAAGGTTGGCCTTAGACGGGGAACCCTGCACCTTAAGCCCCACTGACCGCACCTCGGAACATAGTTCGATGTGATAGTTGAGCTGTCATTTTAGGGATGTCCTGGGAGGAATGAATAACCTGGGGGTTGGTGGGGAACGGTTTGTGGTTTGGGCCGTGCACCGTCGTTCTCGCACCGTGCACCCCTTACACTGCCGACAATTTCGTTCTGGGCAACACAATCGCCACCAAAAAAATCGCGAGCTGCGCTGTCACGATCGCCGGCCCCGACGGCAGGTTAAACATGGCCGAAAACACCATACCCAGCACTGCCCCCAGCGCCCCTAGGAAGGACGACAGCATGACGTAGCCCGTAAAGGTGCGGCTGAGCAGGCGGGCGGCGCAGGCGGGAATGACCACAAAAGCGCTGATCAGCAGCACGCCGATCGCCTTGATCGAGGTGCCCACCACCAGGGCCAGTAGCACGATGAAGGCGCTGCGGTGGGCCGAGGCCGAGATGCCCCGAGCAATGGCTAAGGGCTCGTGCAGGGTGAGGAGAATCTGCGATCGCAATGTCAGCCCCACAAACAGCACGCACGCCCCCAGCAGCGCCGTACTCACCCACAGATCGCCCGGGCGCACCGCCAAAATATCGCCAAATAAAATGCTGTTAATGCCCCCCTTGTACTGCCCCACAAAGGTCAGCAAAATCACCCCGATCGCCAGCGACGACGAGTAGACAATATTCAACAGCGCATCCGTCCACAGCCGCGTGCGCTCTAGCAAATAGGTAACCCCCAGGGCGAACAGCACCGAAAAGGGCAGCAGCACCGACGATGGACTCATGCCCAACAGCAGCCCCAGGCTGATACCCAACAGCGCCGAATGCCCCAGGGCATCGCTAAAAAACGACAGCTGCCGCAGAATCGTAAAACTTCCCAGCAGCCCGCCCATAAGGCCGGTGAGAATGCCGCCCATCAGGGCGCGCTGCATGAAGGGGAGTTGGAAGAGTTCGATGACGCGGGTGAGGTCGGACATTTGGGTGGATGGGTAGGGGGTGGATGGGTGGATGGGTGGATGGGTGGATGGGTGGATGGGTGGGTTGGGAATTATGGGGGGAGGGTGTTTTGGGAGGGATTGTATGGTGAAAGGGTTAGTTAAGGGATACCGGGATTTAGAGGTTTATCAAGCAGCTTTTGAGGCAGCAATGGAGATCTTTGAGGTATCGAAGACGTTTCCAGTTGAGGAACGGTACTCTTTGACTGACCAAATGCGAAGATCTTCTCGATCAGTCTGTGCAAATTTAGGCGAGGCTTGGCGAAAACGGCGATATGAAGCTGCCTTTATCGCTAAAATCAGCGATTGTCAGGCTGAGGCAACAGAAA
Source organism: Nodosilinea sp. CTOTU7353 (assembly GCA_036782635.1). Lineage (GTDB taxonomy): Bacteria > Cyanobacteriota > Cyanobacteriia > Phormidesmidales > Phormidesmidaceae > Nodosilinea. The sequence goes on along the minus strand of DAIPYU010000168.1, from coordinate 381 downwards.
CTCAGATTTGGCTAGAATTTGCCGTTAAATGCCAATACCTTGATCCTGAAACTGGCAGGAAACTCTACCGCAACTACGATCAAGTCCTGGGTCAACTAGTCAACATCATCAAAAACTCCTCCCACTGGATCATCAGATAACTCCAACCATCCACCCCCTACCCATCCACACATCCACCCCTAATGATGGTGCCGATATCGCACAAACTCCGACCCATACACCGCCACCAAATTGTCGGGGGATAGCGCATAATCTGGGGTGCCCTGGCAGCGGAGGACGCGGTTGAGGCAGAGGACGCGATCACAGTGCTTTCTGACCATATCTAAGTCGTGGGAAATTTGTAGAATGGCCCAGCCCTGGTCTTGTTTGAGCTGGTAGAGC
>DAIPYU010000167.1:4259-8798 GCA_036782635.1 Nodosilinea sp. CTOTU7353 | reverse complement strand
AAATAAGAAACCCGGTTTCTGAAGGCCGGGTTTCTTGTGATGAGTGAGCGGTGCGTTACGGCAGGGCAAGAGTTAACAGTGGCAGGCGCGAGGAAATTGCCGCCTAACGGCCCCCTACGAATGGTCATCCAAAATCCAAAATAACTCAGCTTACTGCCGCGCCTCTAGCACCGTGGGGCTGACCAACCCCCAGTGAGGGTTGCCCTCGCCAGTGGTCAGGCTGACCCAGCCTAGCCCCTCGCTGGTGCCAACCCAGATTTTGTTGCCGGTGTTAGGCGAGAGCGACAAAACCCGGCTGGAGGGCAGGGTGGGCACTTGGCCCAGCAGCTCGCCGCTGTCGGGTCTGATCTTAAACAGACCTGTGGTGGTGCCCACCCAGAGGTTGCCCTCCCGGTCAAACTCAGTGGATCGGATGCTCCTGCCGCGCATGGAGCCGACCGATCGCACCAGCTCAGCTCGCACTGGGTCGACCACCAGCAGGCCGCTGGCAGTGCCCACCCAAAGGTTTCCCCGAGGGCCAAGGGTTAGCGATTGCACCGAGCCGCCAGGCAGGTTGCCCACTTCACGAATGGGGAAGGCGCTGGCGGTATTGATCTGCACCAGGCCATTGAGGGTGCCCACCCAGAGATGGTTGTTGCCGTCCAGGGCAAGGGCGTTGGCGCTCACCCCCGGCAGTCGCTGCACGGTAGTCATCAGTAGGCCGCGATCAGGGCTGATCATGACCAGACCGCGATCAGTACCGGTCCAGAGAAAGCCGCGACTGTCTATGAGTAACGACAGCACCCGGTTAGAGGGCAGGGTAAAGTTTTGAGCTGTAATCGCGTTGGTGCGAGGATCAACCCGTACCAGGCCGTCAAAAGTGCCTACCCAAATGCGCCCTACTCGGTCTTGGGCCAGGGCTTCGAGGGTACGACTGGGCATTCTCACCCGTTGCAGTATGCGGCCAGTTTCGGGATTGATGCGTGAGAGGCCCGCCCAAGAACCGACCCAGAGATCGCCGGTAAAGTCGGGCTGCAGGGCGGTGACGCGGTGGTCGGCAGTGACAGGAGCCTGGGCCAGCGTAGGGGGCAGGGGAGAGGGGGATAGCCCCGGGGCGGATTCTCCGAGGGTGACGTAGGAGATCGGGGATAGGGGGGGAAGACTCCCCGGTGACAGTGTTAGCGACGATAGAACCAGCAGGCTTAACATATCTCTCTCCCCACGGTTTGCGGTGGCGTGTAACAGCCTCTAATGGATTGCCCTTAAAGGATTTGAGCGCCTCAAGCGTTACAGTATATCGGCAATCTCAAGGAGCGGCGTCTCTGGGTCGATTTTACTGACCAGCACTCCCTGGGCGCAGAACCCAGACTGCTTCAAGGAACTTGAGAAACCCACACGTTGGTTCACTTTGATTCATAGTTTTTAGTTATGAATGTATACAGATCTTCCAAAATTAAACTTATCCAATCACTGATAGTATGCTAACCATACGGTAATCAAAAATACTAAAAGCACTTGCAGGGAAGTCGTCTTGAGGGCTGACCTAAGGGATGTTTTAGTATTTCTACTCGTCTCAATTTTGCGTGGACTGACCGGGGCTTGGGCTGAGCAAGGTCTCCTTAACCGAGGAGGCTGATTTGTGTGTGGCTGAGCTGCAGGGGTTCGCTTGAGGGATTTCTTAGATAGGAAGGGAGATATGTCTTACTCTCAGACAACAACTCAGTCAAAATCTGGCTATAAAGCCGGGGTTCAGGACTACAAACTGACCTACTACACTCCGGACTACACCCCCAAGGATACTGACATCCTGGCGGCGTTTCGGATGACTCCTCAGCCCGGTGTGCCGCCCGAAGAGTGCGCCGCCGCCGTGGCCGCAGAATCGTCTACCGGTACTTGGACTACGGTGTGGACCGACCTCCTGACCGACATGGATCGGTACAAGGGTCGCTGCTACGACATTGAGCCGGTGCCCGGCGAAGATAACCAGTACATCTGCTATGTGGCCTATCCCCTCGACCTGTTTGAGGAAGGTTCGGTCACCAACCTGCTGACCTCTCTGGTGGGCAACGTGTTTGGTTTCAAGGCCCTGCGCGCCCTGCGTCTCGAAGACCTGCGGATTCCGGTAGCCTACCTAAAGACCTTCCAGGGGCCTCCCCACGGCATTCAGGTGGAGCGCGATCGCCTCAACAAGTACGGTCGTCCTCTGCTGGGCTGCACCATTAAGCCCAAGCTGGGTCTGTCGGCTAAGAACTATGGCCGCGCTGTGTACGAGTGCCTGCGCGGTGGTCTCGACTTCACTAAAGACGACGAGAACATCAACTCTCAGCCCTTCCAGCGGTGGCGTGATCGCTTCCTGTTTGTGGCCGACGCCATCCACAAGTCTCAGGCTGAAACCGGTGAAATCAAGGGTCACTACCTAAACGTCACCGCCGCCACTTGTGAAGAGATGCTGAAGCGGGCTGAGTATGCCAAAGAACTCAACATGCCCATCGTCATGCATGACTTCTTTACCGCTGGCTTTACCGCCAACACCACCCTGTCGCACTGGTGTCGTGACAATGGCATGCTGCTGCACATTCACCGCGCCATGCACGCGGTGGTAGACCGTCAGAAAAACCACGGCATCCACTTCCGCGTGCTGGCCAAGTGTCTGCGCATGTCCGGTGGTGACCACATCCACACCGGTACCGTGGTGGGCAAGCTGGAGGGCGATCGCGCTAGCACCCTGGGCTTCGTTGACCTGCTGCGCGAAAACTACATCGAGCAAGACAAGTCTCGCGGCATCTACTTCACCCAAGATTGGGCTTCCATGGGCGGTGTGATGGCCGTGGCCTCCGGTGGTATCCACGTGTGGCACATGCCCGCGCTGGTCGAAATCTTTGGCGATGACTCGGTGCTGCAGTTTGGTGGTGGTACTCTGGGTCACCCCTGGGGGAACGCACCGGGTGCCGCCGCTAACCGCGTGGCCCTCGAAGCCTGTGTTCAGGCCCGTAACGAAGGCCGTGACCTGGCCCGTGAAGGTGGCGACATCATCCGCGAAGCCTGCAAGTGGTCGCCCGAACTGGCCGCTGCCTGTGAACTGTGGAAAGAAATCAAGTTCGAGTTCGACACCGTTGACACCATCTAAATGGGCAGTTGGGTGCTGTGGTACCCGCTGTGCGGCGGTCTAGGGCGCGTTGGTCAGTCTACTGTTTGCAGGGTCTCAAAAAATCTTGGGAATGCTGCAAAAGTTACCGAATTTGCAACCCATTCGGGCTTAGATCAGGGCTACCAACCGCCCCCCTGGCGGGGTCTGCGTCAATCGTTCGAGAGACACCGATGGACCTGAAGCAATCGGCTAAAGACACCGCTAAGGTGCTCACTAGCTACCTGACGTTTCAGGCTGTGAAGACAGTACTGAATCAGCTAAAGGAGACCAACCCTGCCCGCGCCTATTGGCTCAACGAGTTCTCGACCAAAGAGGCGCTTCAGGATGGAGAAATCTATCTGAGTACCTTGCTCACTGAGAGCCCCGATCTGGCGATTCGCGTGATGACTGTGCGGCAGCATATCGCAGAGGGTATCTGCGAGTTTTTGCCCGAGATGGTCGTCACCAGCATCCAGCAGGCCAATATGGAACACCGCCGCCAGCATTTAGAGAACCTGACTCAGCTGGGCAACGCCGACCACGTAGTGGATTCTGAACGAGTTCTAGAGAACGACGTTCCCCAAGAATCTGCCGCCGATGCGGATCAAGCCCCTGAGTAGCTCGATCTCCACTCTCCCCATCTCTGATTTTCACGGCTTCTGCCGATTCACAATTAGTTAACCCAGCGAGGATCTATGAAAACTCTGCCTAAAGAGCGTCGTTTTGAAACGATGTCCTACCTGCCCCCCCTGAGCGATGCTCAGATTGAGCGGCAAATTGCCTACATTCTCAAACAGGGCTATTTCCCCGCCGTTGAGTTTGACGAAGAGTCGAACCCCGAAACTTACTACTGGACGATGTGGAAACTGCCCCTGTTCAACGCCACCTCTACCCAAGAAGTGCTGGCTGAAGTACAGGCCTGCCGCTCTGAGTACTCTAACTGCTACATCCGTGTGGTGGGCTTTGACAACGTCAAGCAGTGCCAGATCGCCAGCTTCATCGTGCACAAGCCCGGTGCTACCAGCAGCGGTTACCGCTACTAAAGTCTTGCCTCTAAAGGGTTAGACAACGAGCCAAAGGGCGGCGAGGATTTCCTCGCCGCCCTTTGTGTTTTGGAGTTCTGCCGAGTTGAGCTAGGCCTTTAAACCGGCTAGCACCATGGCGATCGCAGATTCGGTAAATCGCTCAATCGCCTCTGGGGTAAACCACTCGTAGTCAGGCTGTACGTTGCGCATATTGGCCTGAGCATTGTGGTAAAACGTGCAGATACCCATAATGTGAATCACGGCCAAAAAAGGATCCACTGGGCGAAATACACCTTCTTTCATGCCTCGTTCTACGACTGCAATGACGCGGGTGATGGGATTGATCCAACCGGTCAGTTTGAAATGTTTGCCCTGGTTCTGCATCGCTTCATGCAGCAGCACCTGACC
>DAIPYU010000167.1:0-4159 GCA_036782635.1 Nodosilinea sp. CTOTU7353 | reverse complement strand
TCAGTTTGAAATGTTTGCCCTGGTTCTGCATCGCTTCATGCAGCAGCACCTGACCGTAGTGGGGATGGCTGACTTCGTGGGAGATCGCCACTTTGATCACCGTTTTTAGCGCTTCCTCAGGCGGCATGGTTTCCAACTCTAGGTCGCCAAAGGCATGGGTAAAATCTTCGGCGGGGCGCTGGATGACGGCCTTGTAGAGTTCTTCCTTGCTGCCAAAGTGGTAGTAGATCATGGCTTTGGTGACGCCGGTTTTGGCCGCGATCGCCTCGGTTTTCGCCCCGTTAAAGCCAAACTTGGCAAACTCTTCCTCCGCAGCGTCTAAGATCTCAGCCTTGGTGGCTTCAGCATCGCGGGTTTGCCGGGGCGAGGTTCGAACGACTTTCGTGGCCAAGGGTATCCAGGGGTTACACCAATCTACCCATCCAGCATACAGCGCCAAACTGGGGTGCAACCACAGCGCGTATGCCAAGCGTACCAGGAAAATCTACCAACTAACAGGTTAGTTAATCGTTGACACGGGCTAGCGCTGGCGCTAAGCTAACTAACAAGTTGGTCAGTAAGTGATTTCTGGTCAACTTGGCCCTAAACAGCGCGATTCAGGCTAAAGATAGGCTCTTCTGCTTCAGAAGGTGCCGTGGTCTGTAGTGCACTGGATTAGGGCGATTCTTGCTGTTTTTTGATTTGAATACTATGACGACTACCTTGCAGCGGCGCGATCGCGCCAGTCTGTGGGAGCAGTTTTGCAACTGGGTCGTCAGCACCGAGAACCGACTTTACGTGGGTTGGTTTGGCGTGCTGATGCTGCCTACTTTGCTGGCTGCAACCACCTGTTTTGTGATTGCCTTTATTGCCGCCCCTCCGGTGGATATCGACGGCATTCGGGAGCCTGTGGCGGGTTCTTTGCTCTACGGCAACAACATGATTTCCGGTGCTGTGGTGCCGTCGTCGAATGCGATCGGCCTACACTTTTACCCGATCTGGGAAGCGGCCTCCCTCGACGAGTGGCTGTATAACGGCGGCCCCTACCAACTGGTGATTTTTCACTTTTTGATTGGGGTGTTTTGCTACATGGGGCGCGAGTGGGAGCTGAGCTACCGTCTGGGCATGCGCCCCTGGATCTGCGTGGCCTATTCTGCCCCCGTGGCCGCCGCGACCGCCGTATTTTTGATCTATCCCATTGGTCAGGGGTCTTTCTCAGATGGAATGCCCCTGGGTATCTCGGGCACCTTCAACTTCATGCTGGTGTTTCAGGCGGAGCACAATATTTTGATGCATCCGTTTCACATGCTGGGGGTCGCTGGGGTCTTTGGCGGAGCGCTGATTTCGGCCATGCATGGCTCACTGGTGACCTCTACCCTGGTGAGAGAAACTACCGAAAACGAGTCGCAAAACTACGGCTACAAGTTCGGGCAAGAAGAAGAGACCTATAACATTGTGGCCGCCCACGGCTACTTTGGCCGCCTGGTGGGGCGCACCAATGAGATTCTGCTCGGGGTGAATGCCAACAGCCGCAGCCTGCACTTCTTTATGGCGGCTTGGCCGGTGGTGGGCATTTGGTTTACGGCCCTGGGCATTAGCACCATGGCGTTTAACCTCAACGGGTTTAACTTTAACCAGTCGATTCTCGATGCCCAAGGTCGAGTGATTGGCACCTGGGCCGACGTGATCAACCGGGCCAACCTGGGTATGGAAGTGATGCACGAACGCAATGCCCACAACTTCCCGCTCGACCTGGCAGCCGAGGGTGAGGCGATTCCAGTGGCGCTAGTAGCCCCTGATCTGGTCAGCTAGGGCGTTTGTCCTTGGCCCTTGGATTTATATGGAGCAGCCGCTGCGATCGCTCGCAGCGGCTTTTTTAGCGCGGAAGTCCTGTCACTATTGCCCTGCCGCAAAAATCTGGTCAGTCGTCAGCCGCAAATTGGGAAACTTGGGCGAGACTAAATTGTCTCCCCGACGAAAAAGCTGGGTTTCGTAGATGCCATTGACCCAGCGACAAATGGTGATAGTGGGCTGCTTGGGGTTGCCAATGTACCGTCGCCCGCCCAGGCCCAGATAATCCACAATCCAATACTCACCGATACCCATGGCCTCGTAGTCTTCAAACTTGCGGGCATAGTCGTCGGGCCAGTTGGTGGAGACAACTTCCACTAAGAGCTTGATCGAACTGGCCAAGGTAATCACCGATTCCCGTTTCCACAGCGGCTCTTGGGCCAGCGTGGCGGTATCCACCAGCAGCACATCGGGCTTGTAGCCGCTCTCATAGCCCAAGGGCTGCACCAGTACCGTATTAGGAATGAAATAGTTGAGGTCTTCTTGCTCTAGGAGAACATTAAACTTGCGGTTCAAGAGTCCCACCACCTGCTCGTGTGCCCCGGTTGGCTGCATTTCAACCACCACTCCATCGTGCAGCTCGTGGCACCCGGTTTCTGGCAGCCAGGCCAAAAACTCCTGCAAGGTCATGTACGGCTGAGATAGCGCCTGAACCATTGGTTTGCCCCCTAGGCAGCGGTTGAGGATGCATGCGATCGCAAAGGACTGATGAGGGTTTCTGACCACCTGCCAAAAGCATCGGTGTATGGCTAAAAAACCGGTTTTTCCGTCGCCGATCTAACGGCCTGACTAGCCTTCTGCCCCAGAAACCGGGTTTCTGTACCGCCCGCCCAATCCTGCACTGATTCTACAACCTAGCCCCTAGCCTAGCGGTTGGTGCAGGTGGCCAGCAGTTGGTAATCAAGGGAAGAGAGGGTAGCGATCGCATGCATGCCCTCCAGCTGAGTGATCTCGGCTCCACCGCTGGCACTGGCGATCGCCGTGCTAGAAGCCAACGCTACCGAGTAGGGCGACTCAGTTTGGTCGTAGGCATCGGTGATCACCAAGTCGAGGGCACCGTTACCCACCGTGCCGCGCACACAGTCAAAGGAAGATGAGGGCTGATACATGGCGCCGACCACCTGACCATCCTTGGCTTCAAATACAAAGTAGACGGCCCCGATGGTCTCGGCAACAGCCGACTCGCTGTAGAGATAGGTGCCATTGAACAGGGCGGGGGTGCTGCCCGATGCGCTGGCGGCCATGGCAGACAGCCCAATCACAGCGGCGGCAGCGGTGGCCAGGCGACACAGATTGGTTTGTAGGCGATCGCCCCAGGTAGGGCCTTGGGCAGAGACGATGGGGGAAGCAGCCATGGCAGGGGGTTTCACGCGACATAAGTAATATCCCCCAAAGGGCTGATGCGCGTGGTGATAGCCACCCAAGCTCAGCGTGACGTTGGTAAGGTTAACCTGTGATCTCGATCAGTCTTTCACACTGGGGTTAGACCGGCTATGTTTAGGTCACCTATATTTAGGTCAATCATGTCTAGACTGCCCCATGCGTAAAGCATTGAAAAATAAGCCCTGGGTGGGCTTATTAGGTGGGCTTCTTAGGTGGGCTGATGGCCGCTGGGTTAGGGGCATGGCGCAAGCGCAGCGCCTTGGGGCGGCCTTTCGCTAGCGGTAAATTTCGGCGCGGGTGCTCTCTAGTCAGTGGTGCTGCTGTCTCGATACCGCAGCGCTGATGGATCTGGGGCGGATAGAGCCGTTTGAGCCGTTTGAGCCGATTAACTTATTTTTTCGCGATCGCAGTACCGCCGCTCAGCAAACCGCCGAGGTGCAGCGCTACCTCCGCGAGCAGCCCAACCAGGGAGTAATTGTTATGGTCACCCACCAGGTCAACATCACTGTCCTGACGGGTGTCTTCCCTGGTTCAGGTCAAGGGGTGGTGGCGATGCTAAATGACGCGGGTGAGCTGGCTCAGGTGGGGTTGTTGGATGCGGGTGAGTAGGGAGTAGGTGGGTGGGTGAGTGGATGGGTGAGTGGATGAGTAGATGGGTAGATGGGTGGGTGGGCGATAAAAAAATAGAGGTGCTGGTATTCAACTGCGGTTGTGGGGTTCAGGTTTTTTGGCATGGGGCCAGAAGCCAGAGCAACAAAATCAGAGCAACAAAAAAGGAAGGAGCATTGCTCCTTCCTTTTTTGTTGCTTTATCGAGAAAGTGAGGGCCTTAGGTAATTTCTGGAAAATAGTTCCCAAATGGTGGGCGGTGCCCACCCTACGGCGGCTATGGTCGCCGGATGGAAGCTGATATCTTCTTTTCGAGAAATCTCCTTAGCCCAAATCTA
>DAIPYU010000166.1:0-9069 GCA_036782635.1 Nodosilinea sp. CTOTU7353 | reverse complement strand
GGTGGGTAGGTGGGTAGGTGAGTAATACAAAATCCGAGTCACATAACCCCGATTCCCCAAAGGCCAAACCGTAGGGGCAAACGGTTGTTTGCCCTGCTGAATTGGGGGTAGCCAAGCCGGATTTGGTATAAGTTCCCTGAAGCTGGGCCTAGAACTAGAAGTCCAAGGCTCAAAGCCGAAATCCTCTGAAGAGGATTGTGGGCTGGCTGCTCCAGTCTGCTTTAGCAGACTTTCACCATGAGCCAGGGAGTTCACTCCCTGGTGGTTGTGGCTAAAGTCCCTTAGTCTATGGGCATTTCGGGGATAGTTTGGCCACCTTGATAGGGCTGTCCCCTTACTCCCTCCCCTCCATCCCCCCATCTACCCATCTACAATCCTCAAATTCACCATGTCCTAGAACCTAGATAATTACCGGAGTTAGCTCTGTGCAAATTAAACGTCGCGAAGTGGGTCTCACCGTAGATGACAGCCTGATGCGTCTCTACGTCGTGGAGCCTGCGGTCCCTGGTCAATACCCTGGCATTGTGTTCTATTCAGATATCTACCAGCTGGGTGGCCCGATTGTGCGCCTGGCCGATCGCCTGGCGGGCTATGGCTACGTGGTGGCGGCTCCAGAGATTTTTCATCGCCTAGCGCCCATCGGCACCGTGATTGAGCCCAACGACCTGGGCCGTCTGCGGGGTAACGATGCGGCTGGCCGCACCGCCGTCGCTCAGTATGATGCCGATACCGCCGCCGCGCTGGACTGGCTGCAAAGCTGTGAAACCGTAGCGTCTGGTCAGATTGGGGCTTTGGGATTTTGCATTGGCGGGCATCTGGCTTGTCGGGCAGCGCTCAGCGCCATGGTTAAGGCGGCGGTATGTTGCTATCCCACGGGTATTCACAGCGGCAGATTGGGCCAAGACCGGGCCAACACCCTAGAGCGACTGGGCGAAATCTCGGGTCAACTGCTGCTGATTTTTGGAGATCAAGACCCCCACGTACCTGCTGAGGGGCGCACCACCATTGTCGAGACCTTGAGGCAGGTGGGAAGTCACCACAAAATTTTGACCTATCCCGCTAACCACACCTTTATGCGCGATGACGGTTACCGCTATGACCCCGCCGCCACCGATGCCGCCTGGGCCGAGATAGTGGCTTTTTTGGCCAGCAGCTTTGACAACCCTGGGCCAAGTTTTTGAGGGGGCTGGGTATGCTAGGTCATGGCTACAGGCTGACATTCTGTGCAAATCGCAACTTTCTGCCCAAGGGCCTGGGGTATACGGTTAGAGTAAAGACGACTGTGCCCATTGCTTTTCCATCTGCCACGCTTGAATAGGGTTCCTATGGCACCTCAGATCGACCGCAGCATGATCACCGCGCTGTCTCTGGTCAACCAGCACAGTTCCCTCACCAATCGGGTGCGCGATCTGCCCACGCCGCAGTTTATTAGTTTGCTCGACCAAATCACGGCGGAGTTTGAGCATTTTTTGCGCGCTATCGACATGATCAACAACGAGTCGTTGGAGGTCATGCTGGAGCAAATTTTAGAGGCTTTTACCCTCAAGATCGGCCAGATTTTGCAGGCCGAGCGCACCACCATTTTTATGGTGGATCAAGAAAAGCAGGAGCTGTGGTCAAAGATTGCCCAGGGCGACGGGGAGCGATCGCTCGAAATTCGCGTGCCCATGGGCAAGGGCATTTCCGGCTACGTGGCGACCAACGTGACGCCGCTGAATATTCCCGACGCCTACGCCGACGATCGCTTCGATCGCACCTACGACCAAAAGCACGGCTATCGCACCCGCAGCATTCTCTGCATGCCGGTGCTGAGCAAAAAAACCGACAACATTGTGGCCGTGGTGCAGCTGCTCAACAAGCTCAACCACACCCCCTTTGACGAGCAAGATGAGCGCCACTTTAAAGAGTTTGCCGAGTCGTTGGGGGTGATCCTCGAAAGCTGCAACTCGTTCTACATTGCCGCCCGCAACCAAAAAGGCGTCGCCGCCCTGCTGAAGGCAATCTCGTCGCTAGAGCAGAGCTTAGATCTAGAGAAAACCCTGCAATCGGTAATGGGTGAAGCCCGCCAGCTGATGCAGGCAGATCGCAGCACCCTGTGGCTGATCGACGAAGACAGTGGCGAGCTGTGGTCAAAGGTAAAATCTGGCGACGGCAAATCTCTAGTCGAGCTGCGGATTCCTAGCGACACCGGCATTGTCGGCCATGTGGCCACCACGGGCGAGGTGTTAAATATCTCCGATGCCTACCAAGACCCCCGCTTTAATCCCGACGCTGACAAAAAGACGGGTTACCGCACCCGCACCATTCTCTGCATGCCGGTGTTTGACTCGGGGGGCAAGCTGATCGCCGTTACCCAGCTGATCAACAAGGCCCAGGGCACCTTTACCACCTCCGATGAGGCCTTTATGCGGGCCTTCAACATACAGGCGGGGGTGGCCCTCGAAAACGCCAAGCTGTTTGAGAGCGTGCTGGTCGAGAAACAGTACCAAAAAGATATTCTCCAGAGCCTCTCCGACGCGGTGATTTCCACCGACATGGAAGGGCGCATTGTCACCATCAACGACGCCGCCCTGGAGCTGATCGGCTGCCCCGAAGACACCGACCACAGCCGCGCGGTTCGCGATCGCTGGCAGGCGGCCCTCCACCGCCGCCCGGTGTGGGAGGCGATCCCCATCGATAACCTGCGCTTTCGCCTCGAAGATAGCCTCAAGCACGGAGCGCGCAACTATGTGCCCGAGCAGAGCCTGCGGGTGGCGGTGGCCCCCGGTCCTGGCACCGGACTGGCCCCCGTTTCAGAGCTGGCCCTGCCCGACCCCAACGCCCCCGAAATCTATCGGGCCTGGGGAAACCCCGACGCCCCCCCGGTGCCCGCCGAGGTGGTGCAGCACATTGAGCGCAGCATCAACCTCACCGTCAACCCCCTCACCAACCCCGAGGGCGGCGTGCTGGGGGGCTTGCTAGTGCTCGAAGACATCAGCCAAGAAAAGCGGATGAAGAGCACCCTCTATCGCTACATGACCCCTGGCGTCGCCGAGCGGGTGATGGCCTTGGGCGATGACCTGCTGATGAAGGGCGAGCGCAAAGATGTCACCGTGCTCTTTTCCGACATTCGCGGCTACACCACTCTCACCGAAAACCTCGAAGCCGACAAAGTGGTGGAAATGCTCAACGCCTACTTCGAAACCATGGTGGAGTCGGTGTTTCACTTCGAGGGTACCCTCGACAAATTCATTGGCGATGCGCTGATGGCGGTGTTTGGGGCTCCCCTGCCCCTGACTAACCATGCCTGGGCGGCGGTGCAGAGTGCCCTCGATATGCGGCGGCGACTGGAGCAGTTCAACGCTGAGCGGGGTGCCCTTGGCGAACCCGAGATTCGCATTGGCATCGGCATTAGCTCGGGCGAAGTGGTCTCGGGCAACATTGGCTCCCAGCGCAAAATGGAATACACCGTCATCGGTGATGGGGTCAACCTCAGCTCGCGCCTGGAGGGTGTCACCAAAGAATATGGCTGCGACATCGTCATCAGCGAGTACACTTACGCCCTCTGCGCCGATCGCATCTGGGTGCGTGAGCTAGACCGCACCCAGGTAAAGGGCAAGCAGCAGGCCGTCGGCCTCTATGAGCTCATCGACCGGCGCGAAACGCCACTCACCGCTGACACTGAGGCTTTTCTTGACCTCTACGCCAAGGCCCGCAACGCTTACACCACCCTGTGCTTTGACGAGGCGATCGCCCTGTTTGGTCAAGCTCAGCAGATGCGCCCCCACGACAAAGCCGTCGCGGTGCATCTGAGCCGCGCCCACCAGTACCGAGTGCAGCCCCCGCCCCCAGGCTGGAATGGGGTCTTTGTGATGACTACAAAGTGACGTGACGTTATGGTCAAACTACTCCGGCTGTTGTTAACCACCCTGGCTGTATTAATTGCATTAGAGGCAGGCACGGTTTGGCGCGTCTGGCGGCTGCGCCTGACCAAACGCTGCCCTAGCTGTAATCTAGTGGGTGTCACCCTCAAAGACATTGACCTGCGGGGGGCTGACCTTAAAAAGGCTGACCTGCGCTGGGTACACCTAGAAGCGGTAAAGCTCGACGGGGCCGACCTGAGCGGGGCTAATCTGCGCTATGCCCATCTCAATGGTGTGACTACCAAAAATACTCAGTTTTGCGGAGCCACTATGATGAACGGAGTAAAGGGCTACTGCTTGACACCTGACCATGCCTATCTATCGGAGCGGTCGCAAACCCGCTAGGATGAGGGTTGTGTTCAAAATGGACAATTTGTCCCAGAGCACAGCTGGTTGTTCTGTCATCGTCGAGCTTGCCCATGTCTCTGTTTGATTGGTTTGCCAATCGTCGTAAGTCAGGCCCGATTAGCGAAGACCGCCAGGAGCGGGAGATCGCCGATGGCCTGTGGACCAAGTGTGAGCACTGCGGTGTGCTCACCTACACCAAAGATCTGCGTACAAATCAGTGGGTTTGCGGCGAGTGTGGCCACCACCACCGCATCTTCAGCGACGAGCGCATTCGCCAGCTGATTGACGGCAGCACCTGGCAGGCGCTAGACACCCACATTCAGCCCCAAGACCCGCTTAAGTTTAAAGACCGCAAGGGCTACGGCGATCGCCTGCGCGACACCCAGGCCAAGACCCAGCTCACCGACGCGGTGCAGACCGGTCTGGGCGAGCTAGACGGCCTGCCCGTGGCCCTGGGGGTGATGGATTTTCGCTTTATGGGCGGCAGCATGGGCTCGGTGGTGGGCGAAAAACTCACCCGCCTGATCGAGCGCGGCACCGCCAACCGCTGCCCAGTGATCATCGTCTGTGCTTCCGGGGGCGCCCGCATGCAGGAGGGCATGCTCAGCCTGATGCAGATGGCCAAAATTTCCGGTGCTCTGCAGCAGCACCAGGCCGCCAAGCTGCTCTACATGCCGGTGCTTACCCACCCCACCACTGGCGGCGTCACCGCCAGCTTCGCCATGCTGGGCGACATTATTGTGGCCGAGCCCAAGGCCACCATTGGCTTTGCCGGTCGCCGGGTGGTCGAGCAAACCCTGCGCGAAAAGCTGCCCGACGACTTTCAAACCGCCGAATACCTGCGCGACCACGGCTTTGTGGATCTAATTGTGCCCCGCACCCAGCTCAAGCAGACCCTAGCCCAGCTGATGCGCCTGCACCAGCCGGTGGCAGCGGTGGTATCCGAGGGCCACACACCCTGGTCAAACGGCCTCGGCTCGGGTGCACCCAGCCACATCGGGGTTGATTTATAGGAGCGAAACCTTGGGAATGGCCCCCTTCGGTGGCATGATGGACATTACAAGAACGATTTAGTTGAGGCAGCTCCGCTAAATTGAATCAAACCCCGGTTCAGCAGCGGAGTTTTCCCTGGGGAAACGGCTCCTAGGCTGAACTCGGCAAGCTGTGTTGATTTCATACCCAAGCCCTATATATTTCGAGGAGAACCATGGTGAAGAGATGCATTTGGCTAGTTGCGGTCGCACTCTTCTTTGTCAGCCACCTGGTAATGGGAGACGCTGTTGCGGCTGAGCTAGATGAGGCCATCCGTACCGTACAGCTCAACTCTGGCGGAGATACCGTTGTGCTGTCTCTGGAGCAGTTAACCCGTGGCCGTCGTCAGTTTAACTATGCCTGTGGCACCTGCCACGTCGGGGGCATTACCAAGACCAACCCCACCGTTGGTTTAGACCCTGAGTCTTTAGCCGGTGCCTTGCCTCCCCGCGACAATATTGAGGCTCTGGTGGCCTACCTAAAAGAACCCATGACCTACGACGGTCTGACCGATATTTCTCAGGTGCACCCCAGCAAGAAAAGTGCTGACATCTATCCCAAGATGCGTAGCCTGACCGAGGAAGATCTAGTGGCGATCTCGGGTCATATTCTTTTGCAGCCTCGCGTAGTTGGCGACATGTGGGGCGCGGGCAAGACCCGTTACTCAGCACCTTCGGTTAGCTAGGACTGGTCTAAACGATCCAGCTGGCAGGGTTTGCTGATTAACAGCGGCCCGGTAAGCTGCCTGGGTCGGCAATTACCCTAGGGTTAACGTGTCTAGTTATCCCGCAAACCAGGTAATATGCCATAAGAAGGCTGTTGAGTGACAGTCTGTTTGATTGAACTGGAGATACGAGCTTTAGAGGTACATATGCAACGTGTAATTCGCGCCGCCCAGCGTTTGGGTTTAGTTTTTCTGTCTGCTCTGCTGGTTGTGGGCACCCTAACCCTGGCCTCTGCCCCCGCTGCGGCCACCAACTACGATGTCAAAATGGGCTCCGATTCGGGGCTGCTCGTGTTTGAACCTAGCGTAGTCACCGTTAAGCCTGGCGATACTGTGACCTGGGTCAACAACAAAATGGCCCCCCACAACGTCATTTTTGACGCGGCCAACGTGCCCGGCGACAAGGCTCTGGCCGATGGTATTTCCCACAGCCAGCTGACCTTTGCCCCCGGCGAAAACTACGCCACTACCTTCACCGACGATATGCCGGCTGGCACCTATACCTACTACTGCGCGCCCCACCGTGGGGCTGGCATGGTGGCCAAGGTGGTTTTAGAGAAGTAGATTTTTGTTTGAGGAACCTGAGGTTTCTCAAACAAAGAATAGCTACCTAAAAAGAGCGTCCGTTGGGACGCTCTTTTTAATGCATGCCCATTTAGGCTATGGGCATGCAGCTGTCAGATCGGGTGCAAAGAAAATTACCCCGTCGCCAGCAGCCGCCAAAAGGCATTGTGATTGAGGCGGAGATTGCCCAGCGGGTCTCGCGCGATTTGCCTTCAGTCGAGGCGCTGGGCAACCAGGTGCCATTCAAATGTCCCGACTGTAGCGGGATCTTGTGGCAAATAATTGAAGGCGATGATTTTTTAAGGTACCGCTGTCACACCGGCCATGCCTTAAACAGAATTACGGTACCCGTTGACATCGCCCATCCTACAGAACGGCGCGGGAGGGGGTGAGCTGAGGGTTGCTGCTACTAGGCGCAGGCTCCCCCTCTAACAGCAGCGTGCGAATCAGCCGCGCCAGACCCCGCTGGGCCAGCCCTGTCACCACCTGCTGGCCCATGGCCTGAGTCTCGGGCTTAAACAGCAGCGCCGGAATCCGAGTCGCCACCTGGGTGGCGTCAAAGCCGGGGGTGTCTTTGAGAATATCGAGAATGCGGCGCAGGTTGTCGAGATCGCTGGAGGCAGCGGTGTTCGCAGGCGGCAGATCTGGCTTGAGGCCCAGGCGACGCTGCACGGCGGTGGTGAAGTTTTGCACGGTGCTCTGGCCGAAGCTGTCGAGACCGTTGATCAGTTCGCTGACGATGCGATCGCGCAAAAACGACCCCCGCTTCGAAAACAAAAACTCCAGGGTCTGGTCGATCAGTCGATCCATATCGTAGTCGTCGCTGCTGCGGGCGTTGCGCAGCAGGTTTTCTAGCCGGTTCCAGCGAAAGCTGCCGTCTTTAAATAACAGGTCTTGCAGCGAGGCCCGCAGTTCGGGCGATTGGTCAGTCAACAGCCGCTTGGCCACGTAGGGGTAGGCCTTGCTCAGCACCTTAAACTCGGGGTCTACATTGATGGCGATGCCCTCCAGCGTCACCAACGAGCGGATGATCAGGGCGTAGTAGGCGGGCACCCGGAAGGGGTACTCATACATCAGCGCCGAAAATTCGTCGGTAATGCTCTTGAAGTTTAGCTCGGCGACGCTGGCTCCCAGGGCGTTGCTAAACACGTTGGCCAGGGCCGGAATAATCGGCGTCAGGTCGGTGTCGGGGGTGAGAAATTCTAGCTTTACGTAGTCGCCCGCCAGCCCCTCAAAGTCGCGGTTGACCATGTGCACCACCGCCTCGATCAGGCCGTAGCGCTGGTAGGGCTTGACCTCACTCATCATGCCAAAGTCGAGGTAGGCCAGCTTGCCGTCGGCCATGGCCAGCAGGTTGCCGGGGTGGGGGTCGGCGTGAAAGAAGCCGTGCTCTAGCAGCTGCCGCAGCGAGCACTGTACCCCCACCTCGATCAGGTGGGTGGCGTCGATGCCCAGGCGGTCGAGCTTGTCGATGTTGGTCAGCTTGGTACCTTCAATCCACTCCATGGTCAGCACCCGGCGGGCGGTGTACTGGGGGTAGATGTAGGGCACGTAGATATCGGGAATATGGCCGTAGAGCTCGGCAAAGCGCTGGGCGTTTTCGCCCTCGTGGGTGTAGTCCATCTCTTCAAAGATGCGCTCGCCAAACTCGTCCATGATGGCGACCAGGTCGCTGCGAATCAGGCTGATGCGGTTGGTGGCAAAGCGAGCCAGCCCCCGCAAAATGTGCAGGTCGAGGGCAATGCGCTGGGCCAGGCCGGGGCGCTGCACCTTGATGGCCACGTCTTCGCCGCTGTGCAGCTTGCCTTTGTAGACCTGCCCTAGGGAGGCCGCTGCGATCGGGTCGACTGAAATTTCGGCGTAGATCTGGCTGGGGGGCGCACCCAGCTCTTCTTCGATGAAGCGGTAGGCCGTGATGTTGGGGAAGGGCGGAATCTGGTCTTGCAGCGTGGTCAGCTCTTCGAGAAAAATCGGCGGCACCAGGTCGGGCCGGGTAGAGAGCGCCTGACCAATTTTGATGTAAGCGGGGCCGAGCTTAGTCAGCATTTCTCGCAGCTGAGTCGCCCGTTTGGCCTCGTTTTGAGCACTGCGGCCCGCACGACGATCTAGCCAAATCTGGGCAAAAAAGGTGATCAGCGGCAAGAAAATGCCCACAAACCTGGCCCACACCTTAAACGGGCGGCGACGATAGTAGGCTGCGATCGCCTCGGGGTCGTAGCCAAAATACTCAAAGGGGTCTTGGGCCTTGGTGGCCAGGGTGCGCGGCGGCCCTTCCGGTGGCCCAGCCAGCGGCCTTTCCAATGGCTCAATCAGCGGCTCAGCCACAACTTCCTCAGTTACTGCGATCACCTCGGCATCAATAATGTCTATGGGGCCATCAAAGTGCTGAGCCGAATTCTGAGTAGTATTTAAGGCCATAGCAAGCTCAGAGAAATGTGTGGAGAACCGAGGAACCGAGGGCGACAGGCAAAACCTTCCCGTAAACTATTGTAACGGGTT
>DAIPYU010000165.1:5003-9138 GCA_036782635.1 Nodosilinea sp. CTOTU7353 | reverse complement strand
AACCATGAAGCGACGCAATTTTTTACCTGTTCTCGCAGCCTTTTTGTGTAGCCTGCTAATTGCCGTAGGCTGCACGCCAGACGCGCCCCAAACTGAAGCTCCGACCAATGGGGCAGAAACCGCCCCCGCCACGGCAACGGACGGTAGACCGGTGCGCCTAGGCTACAGCAACTGGGCCGGCTGGTGGCCCTGGGCGATCGCAGAGGAGGAAGGGCTATTTGAGGCCAACGGTGCCAATGTGGAGCTAATTTGGTTTGACGGCTACCTAGAGTCTATGCAGGCTTTGGCCGCAGGACAGCTCGACGCCAACAGCCAGACCCTCAACGACACCATCTCCTTTGTAGATGATGCGGTAAACGGCATGGTGACGGTGTTAGTCAACGACAACTCTGCCGGAAACGACAAGATCATCGGCGTTGAAGACATTGAAACCATTGCCGATTTTGAAGGCCGCACTGTAGCCCTGGAAGAAGGGGTGGTGGGTGACTTTTTGATGAGCCTGGCCCTAGGGGATGCGGGGCTGAGCCGGGACGATGTGCAAATCCGGAACCTGGAAACCGGGGCCGCCGCCGCCGCCTTTGCCGCTGGACAGGTGGATGGCTTTGCAGGCTGGGTACCCTTTTGGGAAGCCGCTCTCACCCGAGAAGGTAGCCAGGTGATTGTCACGTCTGAAGAATATCCTGGGGCCATCCCCGACCTGTTGGTGGCCAGCCAAACCCTGATTGACGAGCGACCGGAGCAGGTGCAGGCATTAATCGACACCTGGTTCGACGTGCTGGCCTTCATTGACGAAAACCCGGCAGAGGCTGCAGAGATTATGGCTCGCCGGGCTGGGGTCAGCTCCGAAGAGTTTGAAGTCTACACCGAGGGTACTCGCATCTTCACCTTGGCAGAAAACCTGGAAGCCTTTAGCGATGGCGGGGAAGACATGGTCTACATGCCCTATGCCGCCCAGGTGATGACGGACTTCATGGTGGACGTGGGCTTCATTCCCAGTGCACCGGATTTGGACGCAATTTTTGACGACCAGTTCGTGCAAGCCTACGCCGACCAGCAGTAGTCTCTGATGCAACCTCCCATCGTCGGCATGCCGATGATGGGGGGAGACCGGTTCGCCTGTTGCTGTAAACCTTGGAGAATCGCTGTGAACCCCGCCGCTCCCTCGCCTGCTGCCTCTGTGGTTAAAACCTTAAAGCCTTCCGTCTTCTGGCGCTTGGCAGAGGATATTCCCCGACCGCTCAGCCTGGGGTTGATGACCCTGTCGATTGTGGTGCCGTTTAGCCTGTGGTGGCTGCTGGCTAGTTTGAACCTGACCGATCCGCGCTTTTTGCCGGGGCCAATTGAGGTGGCTCAAGCCCTGGGCCGGCTGTGGACAGATGGGGTGTTGGTGGAAGATACCGCCGCTAGCCTAATGCGGGTGACCCTGGGCTTTTCGGCGGCGGCGGTGGTGTCGATTCCTATCGGCATTGCCATGGGAGCATTTGCCAGCATTCGCGCCCTGCTAGAGCCGATTGTGGGGGTGGTGCGCTACATGCCCGCCCCGGCCTTTATTCCCCTGCTGATCATCTATTTGGGTTTGGGAGAAGAGCCGAAGATCATGCTGATTTTCATTGGCACCGTGTTCTTTAACGTGCTGATGATTATGGATGCGGTGAAGTTTGTGCCCAAGGATCTGCTGGAGACGACCTACACCCTGGGGGGGCGGCGGCTCCAGGTGTTGTTTCAGGTGATCACCCCCTATGTGGTGCCCAACATAATCGATACGTTTCGGATCAACATTGCTACGTCGTGGAACCTGGTGGTGGTGGCGGAACTGGTGGCGGCGGAGTCGGGGCTGGGACGGCGAATTGTCCAGGCCCAGCGGTTCTTCCGCACCGACGATATTTTTGCCTGTTTAATTGTGCTGGGAGTGATTGGGTTCACCCTAGATTTATCCCTGCGCTATTTGATGAAGGTCACCTGCAAGTGGGCTGTAGATTGAGTTCAGCGTTTCCCCAATTTTCGCCCCATGGCTGATCTGAGTTTGTTGTTGCCTCTCACCCTATTTCCACCATGCATTTAGAAATCAACCAGTTGAGTAAGGCGTTTCCCTCTCACCAGGGACCAGTGCTGGCTTTGCAGGACATTAACCTCCATGTGGAAACGGGGGAATTTGTCTGCGCGGTGGGGGCGTCGGGTTCGGGCAAGTCTACCCTGCTGCGGCTGGTGGCGGGGCTGGATATGCCGACCGCTGGAGAGATTACGGTGGATGGTCAGCGGGTGATGGGGCCGGGCGCCGATCGCGGCATGGTCTTCCAAAGCTACACTCTGTACCCCTGGATGTCGGTGCAAAAGAACGTGGAGTTTGGTCTCAAGCTCCAGGGCATGGGAGCGCGGGAGCGGCGGGAGATGGCCTCCTACTATTTAGATGTGGTGGGGCTGACAAAGTTTGCCCGATCACTGCCCAAGCAGCTCTCTGGGGGCATGAAGCAGCGGGTGGCGATCGCCCGCACCCTGGCCACCCGGCCCAAAATTATGCTGATGGATGAGCCATTTGGTGCCCTCGATGTGCAGACCAAAGAAACCATGCAGCAGTTCATGCTCGACCTGTGGAACCGCACCAGGGTGAGCATTTTGATGATTACCCACGATGTCGATGAGGCCGTGTTTCTCTCCCAGCGGATCTACGTGCTGACGGCCCACCCCGGCACCATTCAGCGAGAGGTTTCGGTAGATCTGCCGGGCGATCGCACCTACACCATTCGCCGCGATCGCGCCTTCCAAGACTGCCGCGAGGGCATCATGGATTTGCTGCGGAGCAAGCCGACGCCCGCTCTAGTGGGCTGAGGGGAGGAGCTAGCCATGGTTTCTAGTCTGCCGCTGCGACCGCCCACTGCCCCCGCCGCCCACGGGCTGCCGGAGCGATTTTTGCTCACCGCCGACCACTACACCAACCCCCGCTGGATCCCCATTGAGCAGCGGGCGATCTTTCGTCGCACCTGGCTCTACCTGGGCGACGGTGAAGCTCTCCAGCCAGGGATGGTGTGGGCTAAGTCGGTGGCGGGCACCCCCCTGCTGATCGTGCGCGACCATGACGGCGAGCTGCGGGCTTTTTACAACCTTTGCCCCCACCGGGCGGCGATTTTGTCGCCCCCGGCGGGCATTCACCCCTGCCAAAAGCTGGTGTGCCCCTACCACGCCTGGGTCTACGACCTAGCCGGAGAGTTGGTCGGCGTCCCGGCGCGGGGCCAGTTTCCGCCGTCGTTTCAAAAAGAAGAGTGGGCGCTGCGATCGCTGCGGCTAGAGACCTGGGCGGGCTTTATGTTTGTCTGCTTTGACCACAGCGCCCCTCCCCTGGTGGAGTTTCTCGGCAGCATTCCTGAGCACCTCGGACCGCACCGCACCGCAGCCAGCCAGCCCCTGGTGGCTAAGCATTACACCGTCGCCTGCAACTGGAAGAACTACCACGACAACACCCTGTGTGATTACCATGTGGCGATCGCCCACCGCACCACCCTGCACCAGGTGCAAGGGCCAATGCGCAATTACCAGCACCAGCTAGAGCCGTTTGTAAACCTGCTCTACACCCCCACCACCGCCGGCTGGCAGGCCGAAAACACCCTGCTGCCCAGCCTCCAAGGCCGCAGCCGCGAGGGATTTTTTACCTACGGCATCTACCCCAACCTGCACCTGCTGGGGCTGCCCAACGGCCTGCTAGCCTGGCTGCACATCGAGCCGCTCACCGTCGAGTCGTGCCGAGTTTCCCTAGAGATCTACGGCGACCCTGCGCTTTGCCCACCCACCGAAGCGCTGCTGGCCGACTTTGAAGCCTTTATGCAAGAAGACATGGTGCTCACCGAAAGCGTGCAGCAGGGCTACGCCAGCGGCGGCTACACCCCCGGCCCGGTGAATGGCCTAGAAACCCGCATCATTCACCAGCAGCAGCTGATTTGGAACGCGCTTGCCGACGCTGGTGGGGCTGATTAGCGGCATGAATGGATGCCGGGCAAACCACCGTTTGCCCCTACGCAGCCCCCGGTTGCATAGCGCTGGGTTAACACTGGTGGGCACAGCCCACCCTACCCCTGACCTGAGCGATCGCAAATTTTGAATTAATCAGACCCATTCAAAACTCAAAACCCAAAACCCAAAACTC
>DAIPYU010000165.1:0-4903 GCA_036782635.1 Nodosilinea sp. CTOTU7353 | reverse complement strand
CAAAACTCTCCCCCATGCCCCCCAACCCCTTCCTCGGCGTCTGGCAACGCCGCTCCATCCAGTTCGATCAAGGCCCCATCGACACCAGCCAATCGGTTCTGTGGATTCAGGCTGAGACCCACTTTGCCGACGTGCGCAGCGCTCCCTTTGCCGGGCGGCTGACGCCGGAGCGATACTGGGAAATGGACTGGCGATCGCGCTTCGACGCCGATCTCCTAGGCTTTGCCGGCACCTTTACCTGGTCTGAAGCACCACCCACCTGCACCTGGCACCATCGCCTGGCGCTGACCCCTCGCCAGCGCCCCGACACCAGCCGCTATCAATGGCTAGATGCCGACAATTTTCTAGAACAGGGCACCTGTGAGGATGACGAGGGCAATGGTCACGGCTTTGTCGAACACTGGCATCGCTGCCACCCTGGCCCGGTGCAGGGGTGGCGGCTAGATCGGGCCGAAAATCAGGGTCAGGCTCTGATGGCGGGCGGCTGGGCTGTCTTGGTGCACCAGTGGCGTGATCCCCCAACGGCAGCCCCCCTCGGGGATGGCGAGATTTTTAGCGCGTTTTCGGCTACCGCCTGGCAGCATCGGGCGGGCACCTGGCGATCGCTGTTTGGCACTGAGGCCAGCCTGGGCAGCCCCCCGCAGTGGACGCCGCTAGATTTAGACGACCCGGCAGGGGTGTGGCAGCGTCAGCAATCAGCGCCGTCAGACCTTAGCCAGAGCTTAATTAAGTATTGAGCCTGGGGGAGCTGATAAACTCTCGGTGATAAGGTGAGCCTTATCGGCTGCGCTGAGCTCCAGTGGCTGATCTGCCGCTCTCTGGTGGCCTGGCCCCACCTCGCTAGGCCGGGCTTAACCCCCAGGAGGCGTACAGGTTGGCTCAGTCCAACGGCAGCGATATTCTCAGCACTCAGTACCCAGGTCGCGCTATGAGTCCAAAAGTTCTCCCTGGCCAAACCTACCCGTTGGGGGCCACCGTCTACGCCGTCGGGGTCAACTTTTGCCTGTACTCTAAACATGCCACCGGCATCGATCTGCTGCTGTTTGAAGCCGACGACCTCACCGAACCCAGCCGGGTGATTACCTTAGACCCGCTGTGGAATCACACCTTTTACTACTGGCACCTGTTTGTGCCGGGGCTGAAAAGCGGGCAAATCTACGCCTACCGGGTCCACGGCCCCTTGGATCCGGCTCGTGGCCATCGCTTTGATGCCACCAAGGTGCTACTCGACCCCTACGCCCGAGCCATTGTCGGCGACGACACCTATGATCGCAGCAGTGCCATTGGCCCCGGCGACAACTGCGCCACTGCCCTCAAGGGGGTGGTGGTCGATACCCGTACCTACGACTGGCACGGCGATCGCCCCCTGCACATTCCCTACTCCAGCAGCGTCATCTACGAGATGCACGTGGGCGGCTTTACCCGCCACCCCTCTTCGGGCCTGCCCGACGAGCAGCGGGGCACCTACGCCGGGCTAATCGAAAAAATCCCCTACCTGCAAGAGCTGGGCATTACCGCCGTCGAGCTGCTGCCAATTCATCAGTTCGACGCCCAAGACGCCATGCCGGGGCAAAAAAACTATTGGGGCTACAGCACCCTGGGCTTTTTTGCCCCCCACCGGGCCTACAGCTCGCGCAAAGACCCCCTGGGGCCAGTCAATGAGTTTCGCGACCTGGTCAAGGCGCTGCACAAAGCGGGCATTGAGGTGATTCTCGACGTGGTGTTTAATCACTCCGCCGAGGGCAATCACGAAGGCCCCACCCTGAGCTTTAAAGGCATCGACAACGAAACCTACTACATGCTCGAAGACAACCCGATCTACTACTCCAACTACAGCGGCTGCGGCAACACCCTCTCGCCCAACCACGCCGTCGTCGGGCGGATGATTCTCGACAGCCTGCGCTACTGGGTGTCAGAGATGCACGTGGATGGCTTTCGCTTTGACCTGGCCTCGGTGATGTCGCGGGATATGATGGGCAACCCCCTAGAAGACCCGCCGATTCTCTGGAATATTGAGTCGGAGCCGATTTTGGCGGGCACCAAGATCATTGCCGAAGCCTGGGATGCCGGGGGGCTGTACCAGGTGGGCAGCTTTATCGGCGATCGCTTTGCCGAATGGAATGGCCCCTTCCGCGACCACGTGCGCCAGTTTATCAAGGGCGACGAGGGGGGGGTGCCCGACCTGGCCTCCCGCATTTTGGGCAGCCCCGACATCTACCAAAAGCCCAACCGCGAACCCAACCGCAGCATTCACTTTGTCACCTGCCACGATGGCTTTACCCTCAACGACCTAGTGTCGTGCAACCAAAAGTACAACGAGGCCAATGGAGAGCACAACCGCGACGGCACCGACGCCAACTACAGCTGGAACTGCGGCGTGGAGGGGCTGTCTGCTCCGTCCGAGGTCGAGCAGCTGCGCCAGCGGCAGATCAAAAACTTTCTCACCCTGTTGTTTATGGCCCAGGGCACCCCGATGCTGCTGATGGGCGACGAGGTGCGCCGCAGCCAGCGGGGCAACAACAACGCCTACTGCCAAGACAATGAAATCAGCTGGTTAAATTGGGAGTCAGTGGAGAAAGAACAGCCGCTGCTGCGCTTTACCCAGGGGCTGATTCACTTTATTCAAAACCTGAAAGTGTTTCAGCTCCAGCACCTGCTGCGGGTGACCAACACCTGGCACTACGAGCCCCACATTGTCTGGCACGGCCCCCAGCTAAACCAGCCCGACTGGTCTGGGCAGTCTCGCACCCTGGCCTTTACCCTGCGCTACCCCGACGCTAAGGAAGAGATCCACGTCATGCTCAATGCCTACTGGGAGCCGCTGATGTTTGAGCTGCCGGGGCTGGGGCCTCACGATCGCTGGCACCGCATTGTCGATACCTCGATGGCACCACCGCGAGATTTTTGCTACCCCGAAGATGCCCCGGTGTTTGAGAGCGATCGCTACCCGGTCGGAGCGCGATCATCTGTAGTGCTAATGGGCCGAGGGCAGCTTTAACCATGGCCAGAGTACAGGAGCGAAAAAGCTAGCCCCTCGCATTCACAGGCAGAGACTGAGCGACCTAGAACGCCGGTACAGAAACCCGGTTTCTTGGCTAGAACGCAAGTCCTGCCGTTAGTCAGCGATGAAGAAACCGGGTTTTTAGCCATACTGTACAAATGCTCTAGGTTTGGGTGGTGAGGTAGTTGGCGATCGCTCACTCTGCTACAACTGCGATCTAATCCAATCCCGAAAGCTGATTTCTGCTGCTACTTCGTTCTGCTGGCAGGTTGTGAGAAAACCGTAGAGATTTTCCTTGGCAATAATCGGAAAGGTCGGGGAGCGATCGCACTCTCGATAATCACCCTCTTGCAGATGATAGATGCGCCAAACCTTGCCGTTAAACCGCCAAAACTCTGGCACTTCCATGGCGGCATACAGGGCATTTTTATCAATATCGGTATGGTTGATATCTACCTCAACCACCAAATCTGGGGGTGGGTCAGTGGCGAGGTCAATGGGTCGCCCAGCCACGACCGGTTGATTTTGAATGTAGTAGCCGTTGTCAGGCTCAGCGCCTCGATTGAGGTCTTCGCGATCAAGGGTGGTCGAGCCTAGAGTTTTAACCCGCATGCCTAGCTCAACGACCAAAATAATGATGAAACGCTCTATGAGGCGGGCGTAGAACTCATGGGCTTCAGATGGCATGGTGATTTCAAGGGTGCCGCGATCGTAGGTCAGCCGCGCCCGCGTCCGTTCGCTCAGCAGGGTTTGCATCTGGCGATAGGCCACCCAATCGAGGCCTCGCAGGGCAACGCGACTTTCGCCGGGGGCGACGGGCAATGTCTCAATAGCGGCAGAGGTCACTGATAACCACCGGGTTTCTGTAGGTCGATAACTCATTTTAGCCCGCGCAGCTAGAAACCCGGCTTTTGGGTGGACGGGATAGGGCAGCTCGGTAGTGCCCATAAGTTTCCTAGGGTGGGCTCTATCCACCATCAACCATGGAAAACCTAAAAAAAGAATTAGACCCATCTTTGCCCAGCAAGGCATACCTATTAACGCATTTTCACCCCCAGCGGAACAGTCTTTCTGACCTTGGCAACGTTTAAGCTCCAACCAGTTTTCGTTGACCCCAACGCCAACTTGCTACATTACTCAGAAACAGTTTCATCAAGATTTTATGGTCAACGCCCATGATTCTTCATCACTGATAATAGGGCCACCAGCAATTTCAGACAAAGCATGAGGAGGCATGTGTATGAACTTTACCATCCCTGCTTCCTTTTGTTTTTCTAAGAGGTTCGTTAATTTTTTGTTATACCCATATAAAAATTCCTGATGCCTAATCAAAAGCGTTGACAATTGAACGTTATTCCGCTTTTCGCACCATTCTGGATAATCTTTTTTGATCGCTTGAAGTGCTCTAAACACTGGCCAAATAATGAATTTTCCGTTTCTGTCATGCTCAGTTCGGTATGGTTTTACCGGAAAATATCCACTATGGTGATTAATATTTCTGAACTCTCTCAGTAATCTGTGCTCAAAAGGTAGCGAGAATTTAAAGGGCTGCCCCACATCCTTAGCTATCGCCGACCTGATCACTTCCAAGTAAGAAATTGAGGCTCTTCCGACCTGACTATGTGGAGTCAAGACCCAAGTGGGCTAAAGCTCTCTCATACCAATGCTTTTAGGTCTTACTCTCGTTAAAGGAGCTTTGAAGACTTAATTTTAGCTGAAAGCCTTGTTACGTAAGGCTTCTAAGTGATTCTGAGGCAATGATCCATATTTAAGCCGGAAGAGCCCCAAATACTTCAGGATAAAATAAACATCCTGGTTCTCGGTAGCGAGATGGATAAGTGGAAACTTATAGCGGTTCCTGAACGCATGAGGTACACCCCAGCGGAGAGAAGCCTTGCAGTT
>DAIPYU010000164.1:0-9166 GCA_036782635.1 Nodosilinea sp. CTOTU7353 | reverse complement strand
ATCGGTTGCGTCTGGGCTGGCGTTACAAAGGGGAACGCTATTTTCTGTTTATCGGACTCCCTGACACCGTCACGAATCGGAGAATGGCCGAGGCTAAGGCGTCCCAAATCGAGCTCGACATGATGTCAGGGCATTTCGATCCAACGCTTCGAGCCTATAAATTGCAGCTTCCCAACCGCAGCCAGTTGAGTGTCACCGGCCTATTCAACAAATTTATCCAGCACAAATCAAAGACAGTCGTTTCGGCCACTGAAGTGGACCCCTGCCTCCCCTTGTGCATAGGTGTGGGCATCGGCCACGGGCTGCGCCAGCGCCTCACTGATCTCTCGACGCAGGCGGTTGATGCTCCCCGCCGAGATCTCAATGCCAAACAGCCCCGCTAGACAGGTTCTGACCTGCTGATGGCTTTGCCGATACGCACCACTGAGCAGCGCAACCACCGCACTCAGACGCTCGCCATAACCCCCTGGATGGATCGCTGCGGGCAACACGCTTCGGGTCGTTTCCCCACAGTGCTCACAGGCTATGGTATGGAGCCGGTGCTCAATGACAATGGGCACGATGGGCGATAGCTCGACAATCTGATGCCGATACGGCGTTGGGTCCACTTAACAACCTCATCACGGGAGGGCAGTCGTGATGAGGTCGAATTTTGTTTCAGCTGTTCCTCTAGGTGACTGACCCGCTCAGCCAAGACGCATTTGTGTGGGCACTGCCCACCATAGAGGAAACTATTTTCCAGAAGTTGCCTTACCTGCCGCTCAAATCTAACGGGTTATAGAGGCTCATAGACTTTTCTACCCCGTCGGTGAGAGCTTTTTCTAGGGCACGCAAGGCTGTATCCACCACCTCATCCATGGTGGCGCGCTCAACCTTTGAAAAGTTGCCTAGCACGTGGGAGATCACCGCCCGGTCGATATCTCCTGCGCGGTTGCCCGCCCCAATGCCAATGCGCAGCCTCGGGAAATCTTGGGCACCCAGGTGGGCGATCGCCGACTTCATGCCGTTGTGTCCCCCCGCTGAGCCTGATAGACGCAAGCGCAGCCGACCCACGGGCAAATCCATATCGTCGTAGACCACCAGCACCTGGCTCGGCTCTAGCTTGAGCCAGTCAAGCACCGCCCGCATCGACTGACCCGAGCGGTTCATAAACGTCAGCGGCTTGAGTAAATAAACCTTTTGTCGCGTCGGCCCCAACCCCGCGCCGTACTCTCCCTGAAACCGCCGCTCCTCTTTTAGCGGCAGATTCCAGGCTTTAGAAAGGCGATCAACCACCTCAAACCCAATGTTGTGGCGAGTGCCCGCATACTTGTCGCCGGGGTTGCCCAGCCCGACAATCAGGCAGGGTAGCGGGGGTAATACTGCTTCAGCCATCGCTAAACGCTTCCTGGAAACCTAGGCTGGGGAATCAGCCGGTGGGTCAGCGACCTTGGGCGCAGTCTTTGGTTCGGCCTCTGGGCTGCTGCCGTTGGAGCTGCTGATCTCGACTGGCTCTGCGATCGCCAGTGGCTCAGCCTCTGGCTCAGCCACTGCCTTCGCCTCTGGCGGGGTCAATACCTTGGGCGCGTCTGGTTCTAGAGTCGCCTTCATCGGCGCTTTTACGACCTTTTCAATCTGCTCAGCTTCCTTCTTAAACTCCTCCTCAAACTCGCGGGAGGCATCTTGAAAACCCTTGAGGGCCTTTCCCATGCTGCGGCCAATTTCGGGCAGCTTTTTGGGGCCAAACACCAGCAGGGCCAGCACCAGGATTAGCGCCATCTCTGGCAAACCCACTCCAAAAACGTTCATCGGCCAACTCCCAAGAGCAACTACTGCTGTGTATTAATTAGCTAGGCATCAACTATAGAATGCATCAAACGGCAAAAGAGGCTGGGTAGTCAAGGGTCTACGCCAGCCTCAGACAGATAAATTTCGGACTCCAAATCCAAACTTATGCAGGCAAAACTTAAGGCTAGACCGATACAGTCTAGCCCCTCAACTCCTTAGAGACCCACACTGCGCCAGTCAACATCAAAGCTGTCTAGCACGATGGAAGAGTTGTAAAGCTGCAAGATAATCAGCAGAAACACGAAGAACAGACCGATGAAAACCGCCATCAGTGGCGTGGTGCCCCAGCCGGGAGCAACCTTGCCGTACTCAGAGTTGAGGGGCTTCAATACGTCGCCTAACCTAGTCCGTTGTGCCATGGATCCTTCCACAATCAACACTTTATAGTTCGTAATATTATAGGATGTAGAGGTTTCTTATTCTCATAAACCCTATGGAACCTGCAACAGTTCTTAGCATTTCCGTCGCGGCCGTTCTGGTAGCTGTCACTGGCTACTCAGTGTACATGTCCTTTGGCCCCCCGTCTAAGCAACTCGCCGACCCCTTTGATGACCACGAAGACTAGGTCCTATCTCCGGGGCCGCTGAGGTGCACCCCCACCGAGGTCGCCCTGCAGGTACATTTAATTACCGGTTTGATCTCCCCAGGCATTGATGCTAAGGGTTTCTAATGATAGGATTAGAAACCTGTTGATTTGGTTGGGCTGTCTTGCCAAGCTGTCTCGCCAGAAAATCTCAGGCCAAATTTTCAACCTTACGAATGTTGCTCTAACCCTATGATTAAGCTTCGCCTCAAGCGTTTCGGTAAAAAGCGAGAAGTCAGCTACCGCATCGTTGCGATCGACAGTGCCTCTCGCCGCGACGGTCGCCCTCTAGAAGAGGTTGGGTTCTACAACCCTCGCACCGACGAAACTCGCCTAGACGTGCCCGCCATCACGCGCCGCCTTGAGCAGGGTGCGCAGCCCACTAAAACCGTGCGGCACATTCTTGAGAAGGCCAACCTGCTTGAAAAGCAGAAGTTCGACCCCCGAGTGAAAGCCGAAGCCAAGGCTGAAGCCTAGGTCGTCCGCTGTCTTTAGCCCCCGCCCTGCCATGGATAGGCCTGACTTCCCAGAATTGGTTCGGTTTTTGGTAGAGCCTTTTTTAGACTCACCAGATTCTCTACGCATTGACTGCGAAGAGAATGCCGTGCAAGCCAAAGTGTGGATCAGAATTGCCTTTAAAGGCGATGAGCGGGGCAAGGTCTTCGGTCGGGGTGGGCGCAATATTCAAGCTATTCGCACCATCGTGCGGGCCACAGCAGCGCTGTCGGACTGGTCGGCCTACGTCGATGTCTACGGCACCTCTGAACAAGAGTCAGGGGTTGAGCACCGGCCCCGCACTGTCTCTCCCCGCCCCACTCCAAAACCCAAGCCCCAGCTGCGCCCTAAAAACCAAGGGCAATAGCGCTGACACCAAGTCCAGCTCGGGGTCTTTAGCTTTTCCCAGGCAGAATCTCACTGCTGGGCTTGGACAAGGTTTATTTGCAGGCCGATTGTTCTGCTAGCTGGTCTAAATGTCTTCTCCCCTGCGGATTGAATTACCTGGCCCAGAGAGTGCCCTAGCTCTGGCAGGCTATCGAGACGAAAATATCAAACTTCTGGCCACCCAAACGGGAGCGTCTTTGGTGCTGCGCGGTCAAGATCTGCTGATCTCTGGCACAGAGAATGGTGCGGCCCTGGCCCAGCGCCTGGTGATGGCGCTAGAACCCCTGTGGAGTCAGGGTCAGCTGGTGACGGCAGCCGATATTCTCACGGCTCGCTACGCCCTTGACACCGATCGCACCGAAGAGCTTCAGGCCATTCACCAGGATGTGGTGGCCCGCACTCGGCGGGGTGAGGTGGTACGAGCCAAAACCTTTCGCCAAAAGCAGTACGTTAAAGCCCTGCGCCACCAAGACATGGTGTTTTGCATTGGCCCAGCGGGCACAGGCAAAACCTTCTTGGCTACCCTGGTGGGCATTCAGGCGCTGCTCAACAACGAGTTTGAGCGGCTGATTCTCACCCGCCCAGCCGTAGAGGCGGGCGAGCGCCTGGGATTTTTGCCCGGCGATTTGCAGCAGAAGGTTAACCCCTACCTGCGGCCCCTCTACGACGCCCTCCACGAACTGGTCGACCCCGAAAAAATCACCAACCTGATGGAGCGGGGCATCATTGAGGTGGCACCGCTGGCCTACATGCGGGGCCGCACCCTCAACAACGCCTTTGTGATTATGGATGAGGCCCAAAACACCACCCCGGCCCAAATGAAGATGGTGCTGACTCGCCTAGGGTTTAAGTCACGCATGGTGGTGACCGGAGATGTCACCCAGACTGACCTAGCGCCCGATCAAACCTCTGGCCTGGCCGTAGCCCAAAATATCCTCAAAGGGGTGTCGGGTATCGCCTTTTGCCAGCTCAACCAGGCAGACGTGGTGCGCCACCCGCTGGTGCAGCGCATTGTCGCCGCCTACGAGACCTACGAAGAGAAGATTACTAAGCGCAGCAGGTAGCTTTTCGCTCGCGGCGGCAGCGGCTCTCACCGCAGGGAGATTTCCCTAAAAGAAGACACCCGCTTAAAATCACCAACTGTAGCCACTGTAGGGTGGGCACTGCCCACCATTGAACTTTAGCGGCGGCAGCGGCTCTCACAGTAGGGAGATTTCTCGAAAAGAAAATACCCGCTTAAATTCAGCAAGTGTAGGCCGCTGTAGGGTGGAATGTCGCTGAATTAAGACTGGTGGGCAGTGCCCACCCTACGGCAAATCAAGGCTTTCGGCGATTTGCGAGGGTTGATTTCAGCTTATTTCAGTGACATTCGCTGTAGTGTGGGTACTGCCAGCCCTGTCAAAGCCACAACCACCAGGGAGTTCACTCCCTGGCTCAGAGCAAAAGTCTGCGGTCGCAGACTGGGGAACTCGGCTCCCAATCCTCTTCAGAGGATTTCGGCTTTGAGCCTTGGACTTTTAGTCCAAGGCTCAGCGGCTAATCTGAGGGATTGACCCTTAACTCCGCTCTACCTTGACAGGGCTGAGTGGGCACTGCCCACCATTTCTCTACCATTTCCCAGACTTCACCTGATACTAAATCCGCCTTGGCTAGCCCAGGTTGGGCTGGGCAAACACCGTTTGCCCCTACACAAGCCGCCTGGTTAGAATCGGGGTTATACGATTCGGATTTGGTATGCGCCAGGGCCTGATACCAAGCCTGTCTAGAACGCCGGTACAGAAACCCAGTTTCTGGGCCAGCAGGCTAGCCCTGTCGTTAGAGCAGCGACGAAGAAACCGGGTTGTTGCCATACTATACCGATGCTCTAGCAGCCTCCCCTATACAGCCTCAAAAAAGCCGCCGATCCCTCGGGATCGGCGGCCACGCTCTTTTGTATCTACCTAGTGAACCCCCTAGACGCGGGCAGGAGCCTTCTGCCACTCAGTGTGGAAGGTGCCCTCTTTGTCGACCCGCACATAGGTGTGGGCACCGAAGTAGTCGCGCTGGGCCTGGGTGAGGTTTTGGGGCAGGCGATCGCGCCGGTAGCTGTCAAAGTAATCGAGCGATGCGCTAAACGCCGGCACCGGAATGCCAAAGGTTGCGGCCATGGCGATCACCTCGCGCCAGGCGGTCTGGCGATCTAAAATCGTCTGTTTAAACTCGGGGGCCAGCAGCAGGTTGGGCAGGCTGGGGTTCTCATCGTAGGCGTGCTTGATTTTATTCAAAAAGCCCGCCCGAATGATGCAGCCGCCCTTCCAGATGCGGGCGGTCTCGCCCAGGTTGACGTCGTACTCATAGTGCTTCGAGGCCGCGCCAATCAGCGCCATGCCCTGGGCGTAGGAGCAGATCTTCGAGCAGTACAGCGCGTCGCGGATCTTGTTCACCATGGCTTTGACATCGCTGTCAAAGTTGATCACTGGGCCATTTAGTTCCTTAGAGGCCGCCACCCGCTCTTCTTTGATCGACGACATAATCCGCGCGTTTACCGCAGCGGTAATCGTGGGAATGCCCACGCCCAGCTCTAGGGCGCTCATCACCGTCCAGCGACCGGTGCCCTTCTGGCCTGCCGCATCCATGATCAGCTCTACTAGGGGGCCGTTGGTGTCGGCATCGATATTGGTGAAGATGTCGGCGGTGATTTCAATCAAGAACGAATTTAGCTCGTCGGTCAGGTTCCACTCGCTGAATACGTCGAAGAGCTGGCTGTGGTTGAGGCCCAGCACGCTCTTCATCAGGTCGTAGGCTTCGGCGATCAGCTGCATGTCGCCGTACTCGATGCCGTTGTGTACCATTTTGACGTAGTGGCCCGCGCCGCGAGGGCCGATGTAGGTGACGCAGGGGCCGTCATCCACCTGGGCGGCAATTTTCTTGACGATGGGTTCGATCGAGTCGTAGGCAGCGCGGGTGCCGCCGGGCATCAGGCTGGGGCCGAGCAGCGCCCCTTCTTCGCCGCCGCTGACGCCCATGCCGATAAACCGCAGGCCGGTGGATTCTAGATCTTTGGTGCGGCGCTCGGTGTCTTCGTAGAGGGAGTTGCCGCCATCCATAATCATGTCGCCGTCGTCGAGCAGGGGGCGCAGCTGGTTAATCACCGCATCCACTGGCCCGCCCGCTTTCACCATCACCAAAATGCGCCGGGGCCGCTCTAGGGACTGCACAAAATCTTCCAGGCTGTAGGCAGCCACGACATTTTTGCCCTGGGCGCGGCTGGCCATAAATTTTTCGGTCACGGCGGCGGTGCGGTTGTACACCGAAACCGGAAAGCCTTTGCTCTCAACGTTGAGGGCCAGATTCTCGCCCATGACGGCGAGGCCAATTACACCAAAACTCTGTGCCATATCAATTTCTCGGTAACGGTTCGGTCAAAAGTCGCAAACGGGATCTGTCGTAAACAGGATCCTAGGGAAGAACTATGGAGTGAGTTGCTTAACGGCAGGTCAGCGGACTATGGAATGTTAAGCGAGTGCCCATCAATAAGGGAATGCCAATCACATCAAGACTGTCAACAGACTAAACAACTTTTGCGAAATGGCGAATCTCCCAAAGGTTTTCTTTAGGTGTGTGGCCAAACGCTAGGGTTCTCTGACCTGATGGGCAAGTGCCCAGGCCCGCTACCCAAGGTCAAGCCCTCCAGGGGGTGGGCGAGCGAGAAACCTTAAGACCCGGTTGCTTGACCGCTAATACTGAATCTGCCTTGGCTAGCCCCGGTTGGGCTGGGCAAACACCGGTAATTTTTCTCAATTTTGTAGCCTTTGAAGCTGTCCGATTGAGTAAGTGCCGTAACAATAGCGTTACGTTGTGATGTCTCTCTCAATCTGGCTATGAAACTTCTCTCTCGTTCTGCACTGGTGGCGGCGGCGGCAGCTAGTGTCCTAGCTGCGGCGGTGCCCAGCTCAGCCTACTCCGGTTGTGCGCTCTCTAAGTTCAATGCCCCCCAGGTTACGGCCTCTGGCGATGGCGCGGGTGGGTCTTGGTCTGTGTCTCCCGACAGCAATGCGCTGGGGGCGGCGCTCGGTGGTCTAGGCATGTTGGCGGCGCTGCTGACGGGCGGCACTGTGCTGGTGCGTCAGCGACGCTTAGCTCAAGCGGCGGCAGCTAATGCCGCTGCCCTAGAGGCTGAAGTGAATCTGGGAACAGCCGCTGAGGCTGAAATCGTTTTGGTGGGTGAACCTACCGAAATTGAGACTGAGGTAGCTCTGGCCTACCGTCGATAGATCGGCTTGACTGTAG
Source organism: Nodosilinea sp. CTOTU7353 (assembly GCA_036782635.1). Lineage (GTDB taxonomy): Bacteria > Cyanobacteriota > Cyanobacteriia > Phormidesmidales > Phormidesmidaceae > Nodosilinea. The sequence goes on along the minus strand of DAIPYU010000164.1, from coordinate 1,605 downwards.
TTGAAATCTCCTTGAGTAGCTGAAGAGGCTGGCCTTTGGTCAGCCCTTTTTTTTGCATGGCAAACCCTGGTTAAATATCTCCGACGGTGCCCAAACTCTGTAGGGAATCTATACCTGAGCTTGAGAGACCGGGTATAGGGCACTACTACTTTAAAAATCCTGGGATCAAGGGATACGAAATTGAATGTGCTTGATCGCAACAATCAGCCCTTCGAGCATGACGTCGTAACTTTGGTCGATGGATTGGTCCAGGGTCATTAGACTGGCTTGCTCGATAGCGATAAACCCGTAGATAGCTGCATTCAACATTCGCATCACATCAACGAGTTGAGTGTGGCTGAGGTCGTAGACCTTGAGGGCCTGATGTAAAAAGGCCAACAGCTGTTGGATGATGTCAGCCGCCTCCGAATCACTTGGCTGAAGCTGAACCTGCATCATAATCTGGTAGCGAGCCGGGTAGGTCTTGGCAAAGGTGCGGGTAAAGTGCCCTAGCTGTTTGAGCAGGTCAGTGGTGATTAAGCGCCCATCGATTGCCCGCTGGCACTCTGTTACGTACTGTTGCCAAAGGGCGATCGCGGTAGCATGCCGCAAATCGGCACCATTTTCTAAATGTTTGTAGATTGCCGGGGGCTTAATGCCGAGTTGTCGCGCTACTCGGCTGACTCCTAGGGCTGCCGCACCCTCTAAATCAATGCAGGCGATGGCAGCAGCAATTACATCCTGGCGCGACAGAGACTTGTCTTTCGGAGGGCGACCCATAGATAATTAGTTAACGCTTTTAACTAAAAGTGAATACAATTAACTTTATCAAGCGATGGAGTTGGCTACACAAAAGGAAACAGCTCGATGAGTGACCTGGTTTTTCGCCCCGCCCACCAGCTAGCCCAGATGATTCGTGATCACGAGGTGTCTGCCACTGAAGTCTTAGAGGCCCATCTGGCCCAAATTGCCGCCCGTAACTCAAGCCTGAATGCAGTTTGCACTTTGAATGAAAGCAACGCTCGGAGTAGAGCTGAGCAAGCTGATGAAGCATTACTTCGAGGAAAAAGCTGGGGTGCTTTACATGGTGTTCCGATTACCGTTAAGGATTTATTTGAAACGGCTGGACTACGAACCACAGCAGGATCAAGCTCCCTTAAAGACTACGTTCCTCAACACGATGCTACTGTTGTCAGTCGTCTTCGTTCAGCAGGTGCCATTCTGCTGGGAAAAACGAATGTGGGTGATTTGGCAGGCGGGTATCAGGGACTCAATGATGTCTTTCCTCGTGTGAACAATCCCTGGAACCTTAGTTATACAACTGGTGGTACGTCTAGTGGCGGTGCGGCAGCCGTCGCAGCGGGTTTATCTCCGCTGGAGCTCTGTTCCGATTTTGGTGGGTCAATTCGTCAGCCTGCTCATTTTTGCGGTATTTATGGTTTCAAGCCAACTGATCGCCGCGTTCCAACTACGGGACATATCCCTGAAGTCCCTAACGCACCTCACTGTATGCGTCAAATGCTGACCGTAGGAGGCTTAGCACGTTCAGTTGAAGACTTGGCCCTCTGTTTGCAGCTCATTGCAGGCGCTGATATTACTCAACCAGACATTCCTCCTGTCCCACTT
>DAIPYU010000163.1:0-9346 GCA_036782635.1 Nodosilinea sp. CTOTU7353 | reverse complement strand
GGCATGGGGCAGTTTGGAGAGAAAAAGGTTAGCGGCAGGGGCAGGTGACAGAGCGCCATTAACCTGAGAAAGCGGCCGCCGCTCTGCAATAAACCTTAAAAAAGCCTGAAGCACAGAGGTTACACGCTTGCGGCATGAATCAATACACATAGAATAAGCAGACGTCGTCGCCCCTACTTTTGCAGCGTTTTAGGAGACTGCCCTGGCAATATTCGCGATTGTGCAGCGCAATCGACTAACCAACTCCAGATCGGGAGCTGTATCGGGATCTAGAGCTTTCCCCCGGGCAGGCCTTAATTTCTGAGCTGAGCTGAGCTGAATTTAATTAGCTTTCAAAAGTTAATTATTAAACGTTGCGATTGTTTATAGAATATGACGTTATGTAGGGAGCCTTGAGAGCCTTGGAAAATAACAAAGAAAGAATTCTGGTGGTCGACGACGAGGCCAGCATTCGCCGCATTCTTGAGACCCGCCTGTCGATGATTGGCTACGATGTGGTCACCGCCGCCGATGGCGAAGAAGCCCTGGAGACCTTTCGTAACACCGATCCCGACCTGGTGGTGCTCGATGTGATGATGCCCAAGCTCGACGGCTACGGCGTCTGTCAGGAGCTGCGCAAAGAGTCTGACATTCCTATTATTATGCTCACCGCCCTGGGCGATGTGGCCGATCGCATCACCGGCCTCGAGTTGGGGGCCGACGACTACGTGGTCAAGCCCTTCTCCCCCAAGGAACTCGAAGCCCGCATTCGTTCAGTGCTGCGCCGGGTCGATAAAACCGGCATGACCGGCATCCCCAGCTCTGGCGTCATCTCCGTCAACACCATTCGCATCGACACCAACAAGCGCCAGGTGTACAAGGGCGACGAGCGCATTCGCCTCACCGGCATGGAGTTTAGCCTGCTAGAGCTGCTGGTCAGCCGCAGCGGCGAACCCTTCTCTCGCTCCGAAATTTTGCAAGAGGTGTGGGGCTACACCCCCGAGCGTCATGTGGATACCCGGGTGGTCGATGTCCACATTTCTCGCCTGCGGGCCAAGCTCGAAGACGACCCCAGCAACCCCGAGCTGATTCTCACCGCCCGGGGTACCGGCTACCTGTTTCAGCGCATAGTGGAACCCGGCGAAGAATAGTCGGTGGGGTAGTCTGCTAGAATTTGCTCAGGTTTTTAACAGATTTAACCGATGGGCTTTAACCGGGCACGCATTGCCATTGACGCCATGGGGGGAGACTTCGCCCCCGGCGAGATTGTTGCAGGTGCCATTCGCGCCAAGGCCGAGCTAGAGGTCGATGTAGCCCTGGTGGGCGATATCGACCAGATTAAAGCGTCAACGGCTAGCCCTGACCAGCTGGCAGGCATTGAGCTGGTGCCCGCCGAGGGCAGCATCGAAATGCACGAAGAGCCGCTCAGCGCCCTGCGCAAAAAGCCCCAGGCCTCCATCAATGTGGCGATGGATTTGGTCAAGCGCAACCAGGCTGATGCAGTGGTGTCGGCGGGGCACTCCGGGGCGGCGATGGCGGCGGCGCTGCTGCGCCTGGGGCGACTCAAGGGCATTGACCGGCCGGCGATCGGGGCCGTATTTCCCACCGTGGTGGCCAATAAGTCGGTGCTGATTTTAGATGTGGGGGCCAACGTAGACTGTCGCCCCAAGTATCTAGAGCAGTTTGCCATTATGGGCACCATCTATTCCCGCTACGTGCTGGGGGTCGAGCACCCTCGAGTGGGGCTAATTAACATTGGCGAAGAGCCCAGCAAGGGCAACGACGCGGCCATTCGGGCCCACCAGCTGCTGGCAGAAAATCCCAACATTCCCTTCGCGGGCAACGCCGAGGGGCGCGACATTCTCTCGGGGCAGTTTGACGTGGTGGTGTGCGATGGCTTTGTGGGCAACGTGCTGCTCAAGTTTGCCGAGGCCGTGGGTGAGTCGGTGCTGCAAATTTTGCGCGAAGAGCTGCCCCAGGGCGTGCGCGGCAAAATTGGCGCGTCGATTCTCAAGCCCAACCTGCGCCGCATCAAGCAGCGGGTTGACCATGCCGAGCACGGCGGTGGTCTGCTGCTGGGGGTAGCTGGGGTAACGGTGATTAGCCATGGCAGCTCTCAGGCACCCTCGGTGTTTAACGCCATTCGTTTAGCTAAAGAGGCGGTCGAAAACCGCGTTCAAGACCGCATTCAGGCGCAGTACCAGCGGGTTGCCATGCCCGCAGCAGACGGAGAATAGCCCGTGGAACAGTTTATGCCCGGTGTGTCACTGGTGGGCAGTGGTTCGGCTTGCCTGAGCGTACCGCTCACCAACGACGGTCTCAGCCAGCGCGTTGACACCTCCGATGAGTGGATCGCGACCCGTACCGGCATTCGCCAGCGGCATGTGGCAGCCCCGACCGATTCCCTCACCTCCCTGGCCACCGAAGCGGCGCGCAACGCCCTGGAGATGGCCCAGGTGGGGGCGGGGGAAGTGGATTTGATTCTGCTGGCCACCTCGACCCCCGACGACCTGTTTGGGACGGCCTGTCAGGTACAGGCGGCCTTGGGGGCGACCCGCGCCGTGGCCTTTGACCTGACCGCCGCCTGTTCGGGGTTTGTGTTTGCCCTGGTGACGGCGGCGCAATACATCCGCACCGGGGTATTTAAGACCGTGGTGGTGATCGGCGGCGACGTGCTCTCGCGGTGGCTCAACTGGGATGATCGCACCACCTGCGTGCTCTTTGGCGACGGCGCCGGGGCGGTGGTGCTGCGGGCGGCGGAGCGCGATCGCCTGCTCGGTTTTGAGCTGTGCAGCGACGGCTCCCTCAACCACTGCCTCAACCTGGCCTACCAGCCCGAGTCAGAACCGTTAGTAGAGGGCATCACCGTGCAGAAGGGCAGCTTTGCCCCCATCACCATGAACGGGCGTGAGGTCTATAAGTTCGCCGTCAACCGCGTGCCCGAGGTGATCGAGAAAGCCCTCTTCCGCGCCAACCTCACCACCGCCGACATCGACTGGCTGGTTCTGCACCAGGCCAACCAGCGCATTCTCGACGCCGTAGCCAATCGCCTCAGTGTGCCCTCGGAGCGGGTGGTCAGCAATATGGCCCGCCACGGCAACACCTCCGCTGCCTCTATTCCCCTCGCCCTCGACGAGGTGGTGCGGGCGGGCAAGGTGCAGCCGGGGGATGCGATCGCCACCGCTGGCTTTGGGGCTGGGCTAACCTGGGGCGCTGCCATTATTGAGTGGGGTTAGAGCATCGGTAGAGTATGGCTAAAAACCCGGTTTCTGGGTCGCTGCTCTAACGACATGAATAGCCTTTTAACTCAGAAACCGGGTTTCTGAACCGGCGTTCTAGGCGATATTTCCCTTTAAACAACTGAAGAGTGACCATCTTGGCCACTCTCCGTTAAGGCTTTACTTTTGCGTAGGCCAGACAATAAAAAGATTGCCGTGGCTGGAAGCGCTGTCTGATTTGGCAAAACAGCGTGAGAATTGACGAAAAACTCAGCAGAATTAGCAAGCTCACTAAACTACATTGCCTTCAACAACCGTTGTCTGACCGACAGTTAGGGTGGGTATGGCCAAGTGTGGCGACCCCTGAGGTGGTGGTTGATTGGCGGGGTTTGGGGTTATTCCGAACTAAACGCCAGCTCGTAAAAACGATGAAACCGAGTTAGGCCGGAGCTATTCAGTTGTTTTCTATATATCCAAACTATCACAAGCAAATCAGCGATCAGAGGGAGTTAACGTATTGTGATTCGTCTTTACAGTGGTTTGCAATGTTAACAATCTGTTCCCAACAATAAACTCCTCTAGCTCTCTGCCAGGGGGCTTGGGTTAAACCGCAGCCCAAGCGCGCAGAGGATTTCATCGGTAGGTAAACCATCGATTCTGATCTGGGCTGGGTGTCCTGGTCAGCTGCTGCTGTCGAGTTGGGCATCGGTGGTCACTGCGTAAGACTCCGGCTGGATCGCTTCGCCCAGGCGCAGGGCATAGACGCGGGTAAACTCAGCGCCCACAAAAAAGATGTGCGCCGCGAAATAAATCCAGGTGATCAAAATGACAAAGGAGCCGGCAATGCCGTAGGCCGAGCCAAATTCGGTACGCTCTAGCAGCTGCCAAAAGAGGAGTTGACCGGTCATGAGCAGCACCGTGGTCAGGGCGGCACCCACCAGCGCATCGCGCCAGTGCACGCGGGCGTCGGGCAGGATGGTGTAGACCAGGGTAAACACCAGGGTCAGCAGCACCAGCGACAGGCCAAACCCGGCCACGCGCCAGAGCGGAAAGCCCCTGGGCAGGGCATCGCCTACAACATTGACCAGGGTGCCCATGGTGGTATTGAACAGAAACGACGCAAATACCAGCAGCACCACCACAAACACCATTAGCCCCGTCAACACCCGCTTGCGCAGAAACTTCGCCATGTCTTGGCTGGGCTCTGGGCGAATGCGCCAGATCTGGTTGAGCGAATACTGAATCTGCATAAACAGGCTATAGATGCCAAAGATAATCACGCCAAAGCTAACCAAAGCCTGGAACAGGCCGCCGTTTTGACTCTCTCGCAGGCTGGCGATCGCCGTTTCTAGCACCTGGGCAGCTTCGTCGCCAACCACCTGCTCTATTTGACCCACCAGTTCGCCCTGCACGGCGGCTTCGCCGTAGACCAGCCCCACAATCATCACCACCAGGGTCAGCAGGGGAGCCAAGGAAAACACCGCAAAATAGGCCAGCGAGGCCGCCAGCACCGAGGTCTGGCTATTTTTCCACGCTAGGGCTGTGGATTTAATCAACTGCCAACCGGTGTGGGCGCTTTTATGGGGGGATAGGGAAGACATAGCAATAACCCAGATAATGGTTGAGCGACCGGGCGCAGGCGGTTACAGTGTTGCATTCCCCCCCCGGCTCTGCAACCGGCGGGGGCTGGGGGCAGACCCATAATTAGCTCCGTGGTCAAGCCAGGTTAAGCGGATCGACATCAATGGTGAGGCTCACCGGGGCGGGGCAGTACTGCTTGAGCTCTTGCAGGTTGGGCAGCGGCTCATCTAGCGGCCCCTTGACCAACAAATGCCAGCGATAGCGCCGCGCCACCCGAGAAATCGGGGCCGGAGCTGGCCCCAGCAGTTGGTAGGCTGTGCCCTCTAACCGTCGCATCACCTGCTCAGCTAGGGTGGTGGCAGTCTGCTCCACGGCTTTGGGGTCGTTGCTGCTCAGCCGCAGCAGCACCATTTGCCCAGCGGGGGGGTACTGCAACAGCTGCCGCTGCGCCCATTCTTCGGCGATAAACCCCTCGTAGGCATGATCCGTCACCGCTTTTACCACCGGATGGTCGGGGGTGTAGGTCTGTAAAAACACCTGCCCTGGCTGGGTGCCGCGCCCGGCCCGCCCGGCCACCTGAATCAGCATTTGCAGGGCTCGTTCGCTGGCCCAGTAGTCGTTCATATATAGAAGGCCGTCGGCGGCGATGATGCCGACGACCGTCACCTGGGGCAGGTCAATGCCCTTGGTTAGCATTTGGGTGCCCACCAGTAGGTCGGCCCCGCCCTCGGCAAAGCGGGTGAGCAGAGCGCGGTGGGCCCCCTTGGTGCGGGTGGTGTCGCTGTCGAAGCGAATGCAGCTGAGATTGGGAAAGGTCTCGGCCAGGGCGTTGACCACCCGCTGGGTGCCGCTGCCAAAGTGCTTGAGGTAGGGCGAGCTGCACTTTGGGCATTGCTTGGGGTGGCCCTGGCTATAGCCGCAGTAGTGGCAGCGCAGGGTCATGGCGCTATTGGCGGCGGGCTGGTGGTACGACAGCGATACGTCGCAATGGGGGCACATCATCACGTGGCCACAGCTGCGGCACGACACAAAACTGCTGTGCCCCCGCCGATGAATGAATAGCAGCCCCTGGTTGCCCTCGGCTTTCATGGCGGTTAAGGCGGTTTGCAGGGGGCGACTGAGAATGCTGCGGTTGCCGTCTTGCAGCTCGTCGCGCATATCGATCACTTTCACCTCGGGCAGGGGCTGGGCCTGCACCCGCTGGGGGAGGGAGAGGTAGGTCCAGGGGAGTGGGTGGGGAGTGGGTGGGTGGATGGGTGGATGGGTGGATGGGTGGATGGTAGGGGCAGACCTATGTGTCTGCCCTGGGGTGGATGGGTGGATGGGTGGATGGGTGGATGGGTGGATGGTAGGGGCAGACCTGTGTGTCTGCCCTGGGGTGGTGGTGGGCAGTGCCCACCCTACGGTGTTTAGGGGGGATGTATTGTCGAGGCCTCGGCACTGCACCCAGGTGTCGAGGGAGGGGGTGGCGGAGCCGAGCACTAGGGGACAGTTTTCTAGCTCGGCGCGCCAGCGGGCAACGGTGCGGGCGTGGTAGCAGGGGGGCACGTCTTGCTTGTAGCTGCTGTCGTGTTCTTCGTCGAGAATGATCAGCCCCAGGTTGGGCAGGGGCATGAAGATAGCGGAACGGGTGCCGACGATCACCAGGGGTTTAGAGGGCTTGAGGCTCTGTCGCCAGGTGTCGTAGCGTTCGCCATCCGATAGCCCGCTGTGGTAGACCCACACCTGATGGCCGAAGCGGCGGCGAAAACGATCAGTGAGCTGGGGGGTGAGGCCGATTTCGGGCACTAGCACCAGGGCCGACTGGCCAGCGGCAAGGCGAGGGGCGATCGCCTGTAAGTACACCTCGGTTTTGCCCGACCCGGTCACCCCGTGGAGCAAAAACTGACGGCCCCGCTGACGCTTATTTGTTTCATTTTTATTCTCACTCTTATTTATATAGAGAAGCGCGGCGGCCTGATCGGGGGTCAGCGGCTTGGGCTGATCGGCGGCGAGCGCTGGCCCCGCTTCGGTGCGCAGCTGTTCGCGCGGCTCGATCACAAGGCAGCCTGCTTGAACCAAACGCTTGAGGGTGGGGCTGGTGGTTTGGCACAGCTGGAGGGCATCGCTGAGCCACAGGTCGCCGCCCTGGCGACGCAGGGTGGCCATAATTTCCTGCTGGCGGGGGGTGAGGTCGGGGGGCAGGGTGTTGCCACCGACTAGGGTAATCGCCTGACGCTGCTTAGCTCTGGGCGGCTGGGGCGGTGCCAGATACGACTCGGCCCAGCTTAGCTGGATCAGCTGTTGCAGGGTGCTATAGCTGTGGCCGCGCTTTTGCAGGTAGGGCCAGGTGTAGTCGCCGGTGGCGGAGCGCTGGAGATCATTTAATAGCGTAGTCACCCCAGGCGCGAGGGCGTTGGGCAGGGGTTGGGGAATGCGATCGCGCCGCAGCCGCAGCCGTCGCTGCGATCGGGCCAGCATCCCCGGCGGCAGCGCCGTCTTCAGCACCTGCATCAGCGGTACCTGGTAGTGATCGGCTACCCGCTGCAATAGCGCCCAGTAGGGCGGAGCAAAAAACCGCTGCTCGACAATGCCTGCTACCGGGCGAATCTGGTCGGGCACCAGGTTCGTCGGGGGCGTAGTGGAGAGGGAAAGGGCGATCGCACCAATGCTCTGGTGGCGAAAGGGCACCGTCAAAATATCGCCCACCTGCACATCTAAACCGGTCGGTACTCCATAGGTATATTCTGCGGGTTGACCGCCGTAGTCCACCAAAACGTTGACCCACTGGGACTGGGTTGTGCTGTCGCCAAGGCCCACGCTGCTTACACCACCTACGTTACCTCTGCCAGTGTAAGAGGTTGTTTGCCCTGCCGGGAGAGGGTGACACAGGTTCTACGCCCCCAAAGACAAAAGACACAGGTTTTCCACAGGATGCTTTCTGTGGAAAACTTTCCCCCTCTGTGGAAAACGTAGCTCAAGCGCATAGAAGAAAAAATTTAGATCGCTCGCCCAAGCCGACAGCAATCTGGCCGCACCTTGCCAAACAGCTTTTATCTCCAGATGGCAATCAATGCTGAGACAAAGCATCTGAGGATAGCAAAAAACAATTCGAGTTTTTCTTCTATTCGCGGTTCATTTTTCAATTTGGCTGTTACACTACGCAAGATGCCAAAGAAATGTTACATTGCCTTGGAATTCACAAAAAAATTCGTATTGTGGACTCACAAAATAAGACTGAGATTCAATTCCGGGATCAATTGTTTTGTTAGGGGTTGCCATCGGCAGGGTAGCCCGAATATAAATGCCTTCACTCTGCATGCTTCGACCTGTAGGTATACAGTTCTACTTACCCCATGACTACTACATATAACTCCGACAGAGATAGCTCTATTGCCTGGCCCGACGAATCTGTCGACGGGCTAGACACTGACCTAAATCGGGTGGCCGAAAAGGTCTCCGCTGCCGATAGCCAACTCACCCCCGATCTGACTGCCTGGGACGAGGATCGAGAGGTCTTGGCTAAGTTTTCTCAGTCAGAGGCCATGTCAGAGATGGGGCTGTCGGGCTACAGCAAGACCCTAACCGACGATGCCGTAGGTGCCTTCTTTAAAGAGATGGCCCGCTACCCACTGCTTAAACCCAGCGAAGAAATTGAGCTGGCCCGGCAGGTTAGATTTTTGTCTAAGGTCGAGACCGCCAGCGAAAAACTTCAGAAAGAGCTGGGTCGAAAACCAACCCGACAAGAGTTGGTAGAAAAGCTGAAGGTCAGCGAAGCCGACTTCACCCAAAAGCTCCATGAGGGTCGCAACGCTAAGCGGAGAATGATCCGATCTAATTTGCGGCTGGTGGTGTCGATCGCCAAGCGCTATTTAAATCGGGGCGTGCCGTTTCTTGATTTGATCCAGGAGGGTGCCCTGGGGTTAAACCGCGCTACCGAAAAATTTGATCCCGACAAGGGCTATAAGTTTTCGACCTACGCCTACTGGTGGATTCGTCAGGGCATTACTCGCACCATCGCCAACGATGCCCGCACCATTCGCCTGCCGATTCACATTGTGGAAAAGCTCAACAAGCTGAAAAAAGCTCACCGCGATCTGCGCCGCGATTTGCAGCGTAATCCTACGGAGCAAGAATTGGCCGATGCGTTAGATGTGACGGTCGATCAATTGAGAAGTTTACAGCAGGTGCGCAGGCGATCTCTCTCCCTCAACCATCGGGTCGGCAAAGGCGAAGACACTGAACTAATGGAGCTGCTCGAAGACAGCAGCACCCAGACCCCAGAGTCTAAAATCAGCGAAAATATGATGCGCCAGGAAATCACCAGCGTGCTGTCTGAGGTGCTGACCGAGCGCGAAAAAGACATCATTACCCTGCGCTATGGCCTTGCCACCGGTGAAACCCACACTCTAGAAGAGGTGGGGGGCATCTTTAACCTGTCGCGGGAGCGGGTGCGCCAGATTCAAACCAAGGCCATGCGCAAGCTGCGCCGCCCCCAGGTAGCAACCCGCCTCAAGGGCTGGCTCAAGTAGGGGCAAACGGTTGGTTGCCCTCCGATAACAGCAAACGGTTGGTTGCCCTCCGATAAC
>DAIPYU010000162.1:0-9511 GCA_036782635.1 Nodosilinea sp. CTOTU7353 | reverse complement strand
TTGGCCAGGTACTTGCCGGTGTAGGAACCTTCTACCTTTGCCACCGCCTCCGGGGTGCCCACGGCGATCAGCTCGCCGCCGCGATCGCCCCCCTCTGGCCCCAGATCCACCAGCCAGTCAGAGCAGCGAATCACATCCAGGTTGTGCTCGATCATCAGCACCGAGTTGCCCTTGTCGACCAGGCGCTGCACCACGTCGAGCAGCTTGTGCACGTCATAGAAAGACAGTCCCGTGGTCGGTTCGTCAATGAGGTAGAGAGTCTTCCCCGTCGAGCGGCGGGCCAGCTCCGTGGCCAGCTTCATTCGCTGGGCCTCACCGCCGGAGAGGGTGGGGGCGGTCTGCCCCAGACGAATGTAGCCCAGCCCCACATCCACCATGGTTTGCAGCCGCGCCGCCGCCTGGGGAATATTCTCAAAGAATTGCAGGGCTTCTTCGGCGGTCATATTTAGCACGTCGGAGATGTTTTTGCCTTTGTAGGTGACTTGCAGGGTGTCGCGGTTGTAGCGCGCCCCCTTGCACACCTCGCACTGCACGTAGACATCGGGCAAAAAGTTCATCTCGATCACGTTGACGCCCTGGCCGCCGCAGGCTTCGCAGCGCCCGCCCTTGACGTTGAAGGAGAACTGCCCCGCCTTGTAGCCCCGCGTTTTCGCCTCGATGGTTTCGGTGAACAGGTTGCGGATCACGTCGAAGACCCCGGTGTAGGTGGCGGGGTTGGAGCGGGGGGTGCGACCGATGGGCGACTGGTCGATGACGATCACCTTGTCCAGCGCCTTCAGCCCGTCCAGCTTGTCCATGCGCTTGGGGAAGGGCACTTTGCTGCCGAAGTGGTGCTGGAGGGCGGGGTACAGCAGCTCGTTCACCAGGGTCGATTTGCCCGAGCCAGAGACCCCGGTGACGCACACCAGCGCCCCCAGGGGAAGTTCGACATCCAGGTTTTTTAGGTTGTTGTGGCGGGCGTTTTTGATCGTGAGCGATCGCCCATTCCCCGGTCGCCGCTCTGACGGTGTAGGAATGCTGCTGCGTCCCGACAGGTAGGCCCCAGTGAGAGAATCCTTCGCGGCCATCAGGTTTTGCAGATCGCCCTCGGCGACGATCGCCCCCCCGTGCACCCCCGCCCCAGGACCAATATCCACCAGGTGGTCGGCGGCGCGGATCGTGTCTTCGTCGTGCTCCACCACAATTAGGGTGTTGCCCAGATCGCGCAGGCGGTAGAGGGTGTTGAGCAGGCGATCGTTGTCGCGCTGGTGCAGACCAATGCTGGGCTCGTCCAAGACATACAGCACCCCGGTCAACCCCGAGCCAATTTGGGTGGCCAAGCGAATGCGCTGGGCCTCGCCCCCCGACAGGGTCATGGCGGTGCGGTGCAGGGTCAGGTAGTCTAGCCCCACATCCATCATGAATTGCAGCCGGGCGCGGATTTCGCGCAGCACCAGGGCACCAATTTTCAGCTGCCGGGCCGAGAGCTTGGGAGCGTTGTTCGCTTCGCCCGACTCCTCCTCGCCCACCAGCTGGCGAATGCGCTTGAGGCATTCGCGAATGGAGACGTTGGTGAGGTCGCTGATCGAGTAAGGCCCAATGCGCACCGCGTTGGACTCGGGCTTGAGGCGGGTGCCGTGGCAGACCTCGCAGGTCTGGTCGATCAGGTATTTTTCGAGCTTTTGCTTGTGCAGCTCGGAGCTGCTGTCTTTGTACTGGCGTTCGAGAATGGGCAGCACCCCTTCGTACTGGCGCTGGTAGCCCTTGCGATCGCGGTAGCGCGAGTCAGACTCGATGTAGATTTTCTCCTCGCTGCCGTGGAGCACGATGTGCTGCTGCTCGGGGGTGAGCTGATCCCAGCGGCTCTGGATCTCAAAGCCAAAGGCCTGGCCGACGCTGTAGAGCAGCGAGAAGTAGTAGGTGTTGTCTTTCTCTGACCAGGGGGCGATCGCCGCATAGACCGGCAGGGTGGGGTCGGGCACCACCAGTTCAGCGGAAAACGTCCGCAGGCTGCCGAGGCCATGGCAGTGGGGGCAGGCCCCGTAGGGCGAGTTGAACGAGAACAGCCGGGGCGATAGCTCCTCCATCACCGCGCCGTGCTCAGGGCAGGCGAAGTTTTCTGAAAACACGAGCTCCTTGAGCTGGCCGTAGCTGCCTTCTGCCTCTGCCGCCTGGGGCAGGCGATCCGTCAGAGAAACCACATTGCTGCCAGCCTGGGCCTCTGCCGTCTGGGGCTTTTCCGCCAAAATGTCGATCACGGCGATGCCCTCGGAGCGCTTCAGGCAGGTGCGCAGCGAGTCCGCCAGGCGATCCTCCATGCCCTCTTTCTTCACCAGGCGATCCACCACCACTTCGATGTTGTGGCTGTGGTTTTTGTCCAGCTCAATGTTGTCGGTCAGCTCCCGCAGTTCGCCGTTGACCCGCACCCGCACAAAGCCTTCGGAGGCCAGGCTGGAGATCAGCTTTTTGTGGGTTCCCTTCTTACCCCGCACCACCGGGGCGAGCAGCTGAAAGCGGGTGCGATCAGGCAGGGCCATGACCCGGTCGATCATCTGGTCGATGGACTGCGGCGAGATGCTGCGATCGCAGATCGGACAGTGGGGATCGCCCGCTCGGCCGTAGAGCAGGCGCAGGTAGTCGTAGATCTCCGTCACCGTGCCCACGGTGGAGCGGGGGTTGTGGGAGGTTGATTTTTGGTCGATGGAGATCGCCGGGCTGAGGCCTTCGATCGCATCCACATCGGGCTTGTCGACCTGGCCGAGAAATTGGCGGGCGTAGGCGCTGAGCGACTCCACGTAGCGGCGCTGGCCCTCGGCAAAAATCGTGTCAAAGGCCAAGGACGACTTGCCCGAGCCAGACACCCCGGTAAACACAATCAGCTGGTTGCGGGGAATCTCCAGATCGAGATTCTTTAGGTTGTGCTGGCGCGCCCCGCGGATGCGGATCACGTTGTCGTCGATGGCGGCGTGGTGGTGGGCTAGGCCGCTGTGCTGGCTGCCGTTTTGAGAGTCACCATTGGCGTTGCTGGACGCTCGGGCCTTCTTAGAGGCGGCGGTTTTCTTAGCAGAAGCGTCCGATTTGGGCATGTCTGGGGGCTTAGTGACAACGCATGTACCAATTTAACATTTTTAAATACTTGTCAAGGTGCCGTCAGCCAGGGTCTGCAAGAACCGTCTTCCGCTAGCGCTCTGCTGTCGGTTCCCCAGGGGCGCAGCGCAGCGACCCAGCCATCATTGGGCGGGTTAGGGAGGGAATGGCGATCGCAGCAGCGGTTCAAACGTAGCCCAGGGCAGCCCGCACTACCATCCCCCACAGCACCAGCGCCGCAATTAGGTAGAAGGCAAAGCGCAAGGTAACCCGGTTAACGGTGCAGTGCACCGCACTGTGCAACACCCGAAACACTACAAATACCCAGGCGGCGTTCGTATAGACAGCATCCACCTGCTGGGTGACAAACAGGTAGAGGCATAGCCCGTAAAACAGCACCGGCAGCTCAAATAGGTTCTTGAAATTATTAGATGGGTTGAGGGTGCTCAGGGGCAATCGTTCCGCCAGTTGCTCAGGGGTCGCCAGATCCTGGGGGTCGACCCTGCGACCGAGTATAAACCCCAGCCGCAGGATGTACATATACACCCACACAGCCAGGGTCAGCAGCAGCATCGCGAAGAAAGGGCCAAAGATAGCCGTCTGCGTCATCACGTCCCTGATGTGGCTACGCGCCGATTTTACCCTACCGCGCCGCCACAAATCGCTCCCGCGCCATCGCCCGCAGCCGCTGAATATCCTCTCGGCGAGTCACCGACAGGGGCACCGTGCGCTTGATTTCCTCCAGCAGTAGGGCAGTGTCGGCGGGGCGGTCTTCGTAGAGGGCGCGGTAGTGGGCGGTGATCACCGCCTGCTCGATCTCCGCCCCGCTAAAGCCCTCGGTGGCCACCACCAGCTCGTCCAGGTCAAAGGCATCTAGCCCCTGGCGACGGCGGCTGAGGTGAATATTGAGAATGCTGTGGCGCTCGTCGGCCTCGGGCAGATCGACAAAGAAAATCTCGTCGAAGCGGCCCTTGCGCAACAGCTCCGGCGGTATCGCCGACAGGTCGTTGGCCGTGGCCACCACAAAGATCTCCTGAGATTTTTCTTGCAGCCAGGTGAGAAAGTAACCAAACAGGCGGCGGCTCAGCCCGCCGTCGGCCTCGCCGCTGGTCTGCCCCATGCTCTTCTCAATCTCGTCCATCCAGAGAATGCAGGGGGCCATGGTCTCGGCCATGGTGACGGCGCGGCGAAAGTTTTTGTCAGACTCGCCGATGTACTTGTCGTAGAGGCGACCGGCATCGAGCTTGAGCAGGGGCAAGTTCCACTGGCGGGCGATGGTTTTGGCCGCCAGCGACTTGCCGCAGCCCTGAATGCCGACGATCAAAATGCCCTTGGGGGCGGGCAGGTTGTATTGGCGGGCCTGGGGCGTAAAGCCCACCTTGGCGTAGCCCAGCCAGCGCTTCAGCCCCTCAAAGCCGCCCAGCTCCGCCAGGTTGGTCTCGGGCGGAAAGTAGTCGAGCAGCCCCTCTTCGTGGATGACGCGGGCCTTGCGCTCTAGGACTCGTTTGACGTCGTCGGCATCAAGCCTGCCGTCTTGCAGCGCCGCGTAGGAGACCACCTTGCGGGTCTGGCTCAGGGTCATGCCCTGGAGCGCGCTGACCAGGGCGCGAATGTCCTCAGGCGTGAGGTCTACGGTGACCCGCCCCTTCAGGTCTCGCACCACCCCCGACACGGCGTTGTAGAGTTCTTCGGGCTCGGGCAGCTTGATGTCAAAATGCACCGCGTCGTGGGCAATTTCGGCGGGCAGATCGTTGCCGCTGCCGCTGATCACCAGGGTGGAGCGGTTGTGGGAAAATTGCTCGGTCACCTCGCGAAACTGCCGCGCCACCACCGCGTCTTTGAGGTGGGGGGCAAAGTCTTTGAGCCAGTAGATCGCCTTAACGTTGAGATCCTGAATGTGGCGCAGCATATCGAGGGGCTCGGTGGTCTTGGGCAGAGCCTGACCACGCTTGGCTCCGGGGGGCGCGTACTCGTTTTGCCAGCGGTTGTCGGGGCTATCGGGCGATCGCATCAGCCCCTGGGCAATGCTCCACTCAAACACCGTCATCTGCATGTCCCTGCAGGCGGCGGCAATCAGCCCCTGCACCCGCTCTTCTTCGACGGTGTCGATCACCACCACCGGATGAAAGGAGGTCACCAGGGTTTGGAAGTGCTGCACGCTGGTTTTAAAAGACATAGTTGCAGGAAGTAACGCTAGGGCTAATATGCCCGATTTTCCTACGGGGTTTTGCTCCATAGCGCCGGCTCGAACGCCAAGCCTCCCTGGCGGTCATCAGGAGTGGAGCCAGGTCGCAGCTAAGGGCAATAAAGCAACCATCAGCCACATCAATCGCCCCGGCGCTGGAACGGCTGTTTCCGCTACCGAATCGGGTTCCAGCAGAGCATTCACCCGCTGCTCTAGACGACTGGGGGATAGGGATTCATTGAACCCCACAGAGGGCTCAATATCAGACGAATACCCCTGGGTGGCTAGGGTCATCTGCCGGGATAGCTTCACCAGCAGTTCTGCCAGCAGCAGTGGGTCACTCGTGCTAGCCGCCCTCTGGTCGGCGCGAATTTCTCGCAGCAGCAGTAGTTCTTCCCAGAGGGCTTGGGTATTGGGCAGCCCCATGGAAAATCGACGGATCATACCCAAGCCTAAAAACCAGAGCGGGTCGCGGTAGTCGGCATGGGCTTGCTCATGGGCAACCATGGCCTGCTGCTCGGCCAGGGTCAGCTGCTCTAGCCAGCCTCGGCTCACCAGCAGAGACGAGTGCCATAGCCCAACCTGGGCCGCAACCGGTAGGTCAATCTCTAAGCAGCGGGCATAGTCGCCCGTGGGCAATGTAACGGTAGGGTATGGTCTCAGCCGCAGCTGGGTCTGAGCCGCCCGACTGAGAGTATGGGCCACAATGCCACCGACAAAACCCAACGCCCCCAGGCTGACCCAGCAACCCAGAGGGCTGACGCTCCAACCCATCATGGTGCCGTGGTGCCCCATGGAGAGCACGGCTCCGGCGGCGAGCAGAATCATCAGCGGCGGTAGACAAAAGGCGACCAGGGCCGACTGCCAGCGGGTCTGCCAGGGGCCAGCGGGCGATCGCGTAGCGTCTCCGCAGGAGAATCGCCACCGCCACCGCCACCGCCACACCACCGCGATCAATCCAGTGAGCAACAGTAGACTGCTGTGCATTACTCCTCCTCCCCTTGGCTGGGCGGCTGGGCAGGGCGCAGGGCGCGCAGACGGGCGGCGATCGCATCGAGCTGATCTAGCTCTGCGATGTCGAGGCTGTCGGCAAAGGCGGCTACCAGGTCAGGGCTGCCGACCGCCAAAAAACTCTGAAGCTGCTGGTGGGCCGTCAACACATTGGCCTCTTGCTTAGACACCGTAGGCTGCCAACAATAGACCCGGCGGCTGCGCCCCCCTTCGCCCTGGGGTTTTGCCTCACGGCGCAGCCAGCCTTTTTTTGCCAGCCGCTGGAGCACCGTGGTCACCGAAGCCTGGGTCAAATCGCGATCGGGGTCGGCCAGAATGTGGTCGTGAATTTCTTTTACCGTAGCGCTGTCCCTAGCCCAGATGATGGCAAGGATTTCGGCCTCTAGCGGCCCAAGGGAAAGCTGGCGGGGGCGATGGCGAGGGAGCGGAGACATCGGGGAAGCGGGATGAAAGGGCAGGCTTATAGTTCAAGCTACACGGTTTACGGTATGCGGTTCAAGGTGCACGGTTTACGGTATGCGGTTCAAAGTGCACGGTTTACGGTATGCGGTTCAAGGTGCACGGTTTACGGTATGCAGTTCAAAGTGCACGGTTCAAGGATCTGCCCTGTACCGTAGACCGTAGACCCAACCCCCAACCCCTCTCTCCTGGCTTAAGTTTCCAATCTGTAATATTTGACAGGCTGTCTTTTGATTTCCTAGCGCCTTGCCCAGACAATGCTTTGCGAGAGGAATTTTGTCTGTAGAACCTATGCGAAAACTTACGTTAGCAGTAGCGGTAATCGTAACTGCCCTCACCCTGTGGATGGCTCCAATGGCTCAGGCGGCAGATCTAGATCACGGTGGCCAGATTTTTGGCAACAATTGCGCCGCTTGTCACATTGGCGGCGGCAATGTGGTGAACGGAGCGAAGACGCTAAAACTGACCGATCTAGAAAAGTATGAAATGGCCTCCGTAGAGGCTGTTGTCAACCAGGTCACCAACGGCAAAAATGCCATGCCTGCCTTTAGGGGGCGGCTCAGCGATGACGATATTGCCGATGTGGCGGCCTACGTGCTCGCTCAGGCGGAGCAGGGTTGGTAGTTTTGCCCCTGATTTCCAGTTCAATCGCCCCAGTTCTGCAAAGGGTTGGGGCTTTTTATTTCTCGTTTGTCTAGGAGGCATTGCCGTGGGCTCATCTAAAATCGTCGGTCTTTGCCTGACGCTGTTGCTGTGGTTGGGCTGGCCGGGGCCGACCACAGCCGCCCCCATTGCCCCTGCGGCAGTGCACTCGGTAGGCAGGCAGTTGGTTCTAAGCAGCCCTGCCGATCAGGAGACAGCCTGGGGCGATCGCTGTCTCCGTCTGGTTCAGCTAGAGCGCTACGATGAGGCCATTGCCGACTGTCGTCGGGCCATTCAACTCGACGGCTACCGGCCAGAACATCGGCTTAACCGAGGCATTGCCCTCTATCGCACCGGGAATTTTGCTGAGGCTTTGGTCGATAACACCGAGGCCTTGGCTCAAAATCCCGACGATTTTCGGGGCTACTACAACCGGGGGCTGGTGCAGGTGGCGCTACACCGCTTCGAGGCGGCGATCGCAGATTTTGACCAGGCAGCAGCGCTCACCTCAGACCCAACTCCCCTGACCGAGATCTACGACGATCGCGGTTTGGCCAAGCTGATGGCGGCCCAGCCCCAGGCCGCCCTGCACGATTTTGACCGGGCGCTGGCTATCGATAGCCATGACATTCGTGCGCTGTTTAACCACGGCTGCGCCTGCCACCAGATGGGTCGCCTCGACGAGGCCCTAGCAGATCTCAACCGGGTGCTGGTGCTCGACCCTGGCCACACCCGCACCTATCTAAGGCGGGGTTTGCTGCTGCGATCACTGGGAGATCAGGCGGGCGGAGTGGCTGACTTACAGCAGGCGGCAGACTGCGCGCGATCGCAAGGTGAACAGCATTTACACCACTACATTTTGACGTTGCTCAACGAGTGGCAAACCCCTGTGACGACGATGGGATAATGCGGCTGATCGCCTTTCCAGACTGACTTTGAACCCTCAAGATAACGCTCTGCCATCACCAACGCGCTCACCCTACTTACCCAATTTGACCCGATTTACCGTAAAGAACCATGTCCTTTTGCCGATTTTTAACTGTTAATCTCAACCTTCCCCTGGCACTGCTCACCGTTGGACTAACGCTCGGCTGTAGCAGCCCGGCTCCTAACGCCACCCCTAACGTCACCGACGGCAGCCCCAATCTGGCCGATAGCCAGCCCCACAGCCATGATGCCAGCGATCATGCTGATTCTGGCCATTCAGATGTGGAGGATCACCATCACGGGCACGGCACGGTTGAAATTCTCGCCGGGCAGCCGGTTCCGACGGTTACCCTCGTGGCCCACCCTGACCCAGTGCGGGGGTGGAATCTAGAAATTCAAACCACGAACTTTCGGTTTGCGCCAGAGCAGGTTAACCAGGCCAACCAGCCCAACGTAGGCCACGGCCATCTGTCTATCAATGGCGAACGAGGTGCTCGGGTCTATGGCCCCTGGCTGCATCTGCCCCAGTTGCTCCCAGGTCGCAACGAGATCACCGTCAGCCTCAATGCCAACGGCCACGAAGCCTTTACCCATAGTGGTCAGGTGATTGAATCGACGGTGGTGGTAGATGTACTTGAGTAATGCGTTAGGTATGACCTAGCAAGAAAATAAGGTACCAATTGCCATCTTTTCTATTGGTGCATTGCTTCGCGAATGCACCCTACAACGATCAACTACCGTAGGGGCAAACGGTTGTTTGCCCAATGCAGGGACGTTCTTTTCGGGAAATTGCTTAAGGCCGACCTGGAACCGGTCGCCCTTCCAACCCACCACTGGCCCCCACCCTAGCCAGCGCCTGAACTTGACTGTGATCGCACCGTCCGCCGAGCCCTTCGACAATGGTGCAGGTGTTAGTCACCAGCATGCCCTGGTAGGTGGCGGCGGCGGTGCCCGGTTCGCCTAGGGTATCGGCATGGAGCGGTTGATCAGACAGCGTCACATTAGCCTCGCGGGCGAGCACCGTCATCAGCCGAGGGTTGCTGGTGGCCTCAGCAAACACGGTGGGGACACCCAGTTCTTTCACCAGATCTACCATTTCGGCAATCCGGGCCGCCGAGGGGCTAGCTTCGGTGCTGATGCTGCCCAGGGCTGACTCGATGGTGAGCCCGTAGGCGTCGCCGTAGTAGGCCAGGGCGTCGTGGGTGGTGACCAGAGTGCGGT
>DAIPYU010000161.1:3462-9582 GCA_036782635.1 Nodosilinea sp. CTOTU7353 | reverse complement strand
CCCCATGCCCCATCGTCTCTGCGGCTGAATGCGTGCGTTGATCCCCCGCTGTCTCGCCTCCAGATTTGTCGATTGGCCCCTTTTCCCAAGGGGGCGATTTCTTTTGGGCCGCTCAGCCTCATTTATGGGAACTGTGTCATTAGATCAGAGATACTATAAATTCGGTTTCTTGCTAGGCCATAACCCGCGCTGTTAAATCAAGCCTACAGAAACCGGGTTGCTGAAGACCTTCCGTGGGGAGGGAAGCCGTTCATAGAAAGACCATGGCTAAATCGCGCTCAATTTTTGTCTGTAACGAATGCGGGGCTGAGTCGCCCCAGTACTTTGGCCGCTGCCCCACCTGCAACAGCTGGAACTCAATGGTGGAGCAGGCCCAGCCCGCGAAGGAGGCAACCCCTCGGGCTGCGGCGCTAGGGCGCAGTCGCGGCGGGGCGACTACCGCTAAGGCCAGCCAGCCGCGCCTGGCGATGACCCTCAACCAGATTCAAGACCACCCCCAGGCGCGGCTGCCTTCGGGCTATGGCGAGCTTGACCGGGTCCTGGGGGGCGGCATTGTGCCGGGGTCACTGGTGCTGCTGGGGGGCGACCCCGGCATTGGCAAATCGACGCTGCTGTTGCAGGTGGCGAACCAGATGGCGGCGCGGCAGCGGGTGCTGTACGTGTGCGCGGAAGAGTCGGGGCAGCAGGTGAAGCTACGGTGGCAGCGGCTGGGGCCGGTGGGGAAGGTGGGGAGTGAGGGAGTGGGGGATGATGGGGAAGAGGGCAGTGGGGAGAAGGCAAAAGGCAAAAGGCAGCAGGCAAAAGAGTTAGCGGCAGGGGATCTGGACGAGTTTGAGCCTGCGGGGATGGAGGCGGTGGATAGCCAGCTGTTTTTGCTGCCGGAGATTGACCTAGAGACGATTTTGATGGAGCTGGAGTCGCTGAAGCCGACGGTGGCGATCATCGACAGTATTCAGGCGCTATATTATGCAGCGCTGACCTCGGCACCGGGGTCGGTGTCGCAGGTGCGGGAGTGCACGTCGGCGCTGATGCAGCTGGCAAAGCGGGCGAATATTTCTCTATTCATCGTTGGGCACGTGACTAAGGAGGGGGCGATCGCCGGCCCGAAAGTGCTCGAACACCTGGTGGATACGGTGCTCTACTTTGAGGGCGATCGCTTTGCCAGCCACCGCCTGCTGCGCTCGGTGAAAAACCGGTTTGGTGCCACCCACGAGCTGGGGGTGTTTGAGATGGTCGATCGCGGCCTGGCGGAGATCAGCAACCCCTCGGCGCTGTTTCTCGGCAACCGCGATGAGCAGGTGCCCGGCATTGCCACCATCGTCGCCTGCGAGGGCACCCGCCCCCTGGTGGTGGAGCTACAATCGCTGGTTAGCCCCACCAGCTACAGCTCGCCCCGCCGTTCCACTACTGGAGTGGAGTACAACCGACTGCTGCAAATTTTGGCGGTGCTGGAAAAGCGGGTGGGCATTCCCCTCTCCAAGCTCGATGCCTACGTGGCCTCGTCGGGGGGGCTGGCGGTGGGGGAACCGGCGGCGGATCTAGGGATTGCGATCTCGGTGGTGGCCAGCTTTCGCGATCGCCTGGTTGACCCTGAACTGGTGCTGATCGGCGAAGTCGGCCTCGGCGGCCAGGTGCGGCCGATCTCCCAGCTCGAACTGCGACTCAAAGAGGCGGCCAAGCTGGGCTTTAAGCGGGCGATCATACCCAAGGGCCAGTCGGTCAAGGTCGATGGTCTAGAGATTGTCGAGGTGTCGCGGGTGGTGGATGCGATCGCCCACGCGCTGAAGGGGAATGAGTAGGGGTGCGCGGTGTACGGTTTGCGGTTCACGGTTTGCGATTCTGCCGTACACCGTACACCCGATACCGGACACCCAACCCCGTTCCCCTCGCCAAAGGACTAAAATTGTGAAAAACCGTAAACCACTTGGAGGCGTGCCATGACTCCCACCGTCGAAATCTACACCTGGAGCAGCTGCCCCTTCTGCATTCGGGCCAAGCGACTGCTCGACCAAAAGGGCATTGAGTACAACGAATACTGCATTGATGGCGATGAGGCGGCCCGCAGCGAGATGTCTAAGCGGGCTAACGGGCGGCGATCGCTACCCCAGATTTTCATCAACGACCACCACGTCGGTGGCTGCGACGACCTCTTTGCTCTCGATGCCAAGGACGGTGTAGAGCCGCTGCTGTCGGCTGCGTCGGCTGGCTAGACCTCTGTATAGACAAGCAAAAGAAACCCGGTTGCTTCTGGGCAAAGCAGAGATGATCTACATGCTCCATACAAGAAACCGGGTTTCTAGCTGGTGGACTACCACCAGGGCCTAGCTGTGGGCAGGGGCTTCAACCGGTTTACTGGCCTTGGTGCCATTTTGGCTATGGCCATTTTGGTTGGGCTTGCGGGGCTGAATTAGCCCATAGCCGCCGTGGTTGCGCTCATAGATCACGTTGATTTCTTGGCTATCTGCGTTGAGAAACATGTAGAAATCGTGATCAATCACGGCCAGCTGTTCTAAGGCCTCTGCTACAGTCATCGGGGCCATGGCAAAGTATTTAGAGCGAATCACCTCTTCGGGGAGCTGAGGCTCACTAGTGGTGAGCACGTGGGTGACATCGGTGGCCGGGGCTTCGTTGAGATAGGCTTCGGTAGTTTTGCCCAGGGTGCCCTGCATGCGGGTGTTGCGCTTTTCTTTGAACTTGCGCAGCTGGCGGCTAATTTTGTCGGCCACGAGGTCAATGCTGGCGTAGAGGTTTTCGCTGCTTTCTTCGGCTCTAACAACGGCTCCGTCTACGAATAGGGTAACTTCTGCGGACTGGCTGGCCCCAATTCTCGGATTGCGGGCTGCGGACAGATGGACATCAACCTCGTTGGTCAGGTGTTTGAAGTGGCTCACCGCCTTGAGGATTTTTTGCTCTACATGCTCCCGAATCGCGTCTGTGATCTCAATATTTCTGCCGTGGATAACCAATTTCATAAAGCAGACTCCTTGATATGTCGCCTCATGGCTTCACCCTAACACCTTGTATTCTGCCCAACATCGTCCGTTAGAATCCTTTGCATCGGTTGATAATTCTTGATTGCAAAATTCTTTTATCGAAACTATTTGGGCTAACTCACGGTTGACAAACATGGTCCAAACTCACCGGGGATCAGCCCCTAACTGCGAAGTGTATGACCTGGGCCTAGCGCCCTTTGACGAGGTCTGGGCAGTGCAAAAGTCGCTGGTACAGCGCCACCGCGAGCAACCTCAGCCTGATCGTCTGCTGCTGGTCGAGCACCCCGGAGTGTATACCCTGGGCCAAGGCTCAACCCTTGACCATCTAAAGCTGCCGGAGGCGGAGCTGCCTTACCCACTGTTTCGCACCGAGCGGGGCGGCGAGGTCACCCACCACTGCCCAGGCCAGCTGGTGGGCTACCCGATTCTCGACTTAAAGCGGCACCAGAGCGATCTGCACTGGTACCTGCGCCAGCTCGAAGCGGTGCTGATGCTTGCCCTAGCAAAATTTGGGGTAGAAGCCGGGCAGCAGCCGGGGCTGACTGGGGTGTGGGTCGGCGACTACAAGCTGGCGGCGATCGGCATCAAGGTCAGCCGCTGGGTGACGATGCACGGCTTTGCGCTGAATGTCTGCCCGGATTTGGCAGGGTTTGAGGCGATCGCCCCCTGCGGCATTACCGACAAGCCCGTGGGTACCCTGGCCCAGTTTTGCCCAGGGGTGACGGTGGCGGCGGTGCGCCCTGTGGTGGTGGACAGCTTTGCCCAGGTGTTTGGCGTCAGCCCTGTGATCCAGCCAACTAGCCAGCTAGCCAGCCAGCCCGTTAGACAGAATGTCTTCCCACTAGGCCTTTGAGCCCCTGGCCAGCGCAAATGCTGCACCGGCCCCAGCGCTTGAGTTCGCCCGTGGGGCAGGGGCAACGGCACTGGGGGCAGAGGGGCTGCTCGGCGGCGATCTGCCGAGTCAGGGTGGCCCAGCGCTCGAAACTCGCGGCGGCGGTTTGGGGTCGCTGGTTGGCAACTGGTATGGCCCGAGGCTCATAGCTAGGATGCTGCCGCAGCCACTCGGGCAGTGCTGACGCAGGAGCGGCGGGCTGGGTCGACCGGTTTTGCCGATACCAATCGCCGCTAGAAAAGCGAATGTCTTGCAGGTTGAGGTTGAGGTGATCGTTGAGCTTGGCGAGAATCCGTACCCGCTCCAGCGTCAGGGTTTGCGCCCACATGGGGTTGACCACCGCCACATGGAGCACGTCTTGATCGAGCCGCAGGGGAGCGGCCTGGCGGGCCACCCCTTCGCCTACCACGGCAGCCCAACTGTTGAGCACCCGCCGATAGTCACCCCGGCTCCGCCAGCGGGGCTGCTGCTCAAATTGATGAATAACGTTGCGGATGGAATCAAGGGGCATAGACAATCAATTGAGGGGAACAGCGGTAACAGCGGTGACAGCCTGAAACCCAGCAGCGGCTCGGCAATTTTTAAGCACACAGATTACCCTAAGTGAGGGCACTTTTGCTTGAGCTGGCCGTTGACTGCCCGGCACATTAATCCATAACCCCCATGGCTTCCATTCTTGACCCGCCCATTTTGACCAAAGTCGCCAAAATGAAGCAGCGCGTCTGTTGGCAACACCCGCCCCTGGTAGAGCGCCGCATTGACCAGACTCGGCTAATTTTAGACGACGGCCGCAGCAGCGATGCAGAATTTTCGTTTTTGGTGATTGGCGACAGCGGCTCTGGCCCACACACCGATCACCACCCCCAGCGGCGCATTGCCGAGCAGATGGTGCCCCACCTGCAAGACTGCCGGTTTTTGCTGCACACGGGCGATGTGGTCTACCAGGTCGGCTCTAGCGAGCAGTACCCTGAGAACTTCATTCAGCCCTACCGGGAGTGGCTGGTGGGGGGCGATCGCCCCGACCAGATTGCCTTTGACGACATGCTGTTTCGCTTTCCGTTTTTGGCAGTGCCGGGCAACCACGACTATTACAATTTGCCCAAGCTTTACAGCGCCCTGGTGCAGGCGAGTCGGCCCGTGCGTAAGCTGCTGGGGCTCAACCTCAACCCCAACGTAGGCTGGCGCGGCTCTGGGGTGGGCGACGCTTACGCCCGCGCTTTTTTGGATTACCTCAAGGGTTTGCCCAAAGACCAGATTGCCACCCACCTCGACCGCCACTACGGCCCCTGGGATGAACAAACTCAAGGGCTGCGCTATCAACCAGGGCAGTTTACCCGGCTGCCCAACCGCTATTACACCTTTCGCTACGGCGACATCGACTTTTTTGCCCTCGACAGCAGCACGTTTAACGACCCGACGCCGGTCTCCGAACATACGGCGGGGAGCACGAATCGTCAGCGGTTGATAGCTCAGCGAGAAGTCGTTCAGCGCCAGCAGCAGCAGGTCATAGATGAAGCACTCCAGCTCCAGAGCACCGACCCCCACGCCCAGGAGCGCCTAGACGATCTCCAAGCGAAGGTGGAGCAGATAGCGGAAATGCTGCTCGATCTTGAGAAGCAGATCAACCCCGCTCCCACGGCCCTGGTGGATACCGAGCAGCTGCTGTGGCTGCGAGACGGGCTGATTGCCTCATGGCAAGATCGATCTGTGCGCGGGCGCATCGTGTTTTTTCACCACCCGCCCTATGTGACTGAGGTGACAAAGTGGGCTCAGGGCCAAACCCTGGCCATTCGCCAGAACCTGCGCTGGGTGCTCGACCAGGTAGCCTCGGCGGTGCCCGAGATTGGCCCCCACCGCCCGCCGGTAAACCTGGTGCTCAACGGCCACGCCCACTGTTTTGAATATCTCAAGACTGAAGACACCGGCCACGCCGATAGCCATATGAACTGCGTGGTCTGCGGCGGCAGCGGCCTGAGTCTGCGGCGACAGCGGCCCGAGGGCACTGTACTCTACGAGCCTTGGGCCGTTGATGACGACGGCCAAACCGAGTTTAAGCTGGTAGCAAAGTCGCAGCTGTATACCGGTCTGACCGGCCACAAAGCCGAGCGGCGGCGGCCCTATTCCTTTGTGCGCATAGACGTAACGGGGGATGAGTCGCCCCAGTTTGTGTTGACCCCCTACATTTCGGAGCGCTTTCACCAGGGGTGGGAGGAGTATGCGTTGGATCCGCTGGTG
>DAIPYU010000161.1:0-3362 GCA_036782635.1 Nodosilinea sp. CTOTU7353 | reverse complement strand
CATTTCGGAGCGCTTTCACCAGGGGTGGGAGGAGTATGCGTTGGATCCGCTGGTGATTAGTTAGGGTGAGTGGATGAGTGGGTGGGTGGATGGGTGGATGAGTGGGTGGGTGGATGGGTGGATGAGTGGGTGGGTAGGTGAGTGGGTGGGAGATAGCAAATGGAAAGGGTAGAGGAGGTTCTGCGGTTTTGGTTTGGTGACCCGGAGGATGCTGTTGGAGAGTATGGCCGGCAGCGTCAGGTGTGGTTTAAGAAAGATCCGGCGTTTGATGACACCATTCGCCAGCGGTTTTTGGGGGATGTCGAACAGGCTATGGGCGGTGCGCTGGAGGCCTGGCGCAATCAGCCGCGTCCCTGTCTGGCGCTGGTGCTGCTGCTGGATCAGTTTCCGCGCAATCTGTTTCGGGGCAAGGCGGGCAGCTTTGCGGGCGATCGCATTGCCCTAGACACCGCCTACCACGCCCTTGAGCGGGGTTACGACCAGCAGGTGTTACCCGTAGAGCGCATCTTCTTTTATTTGCCGCTGGAGCACAGTGAGAACTTGGCCGATCAAGACCGCTCGGTGGAGCTGGTGCAGGCTCTCCACGCCGCCGATCCGGGGTTTGCCTCTACCCTCGACTACGCCCTGCGCCACCGCGAGGTAATTCAGCGGTTTGGCCGCTTTCCCCACCGCAACGAGATTTTGGGTCGAGAGACAACGCCCGAGGAAGCAGCGTTTTTGCAGCAGCCGGGGTCGAGATTCTGAGGGGTTTCAGGTGCAAGGTTTCAGGTTTCAGGCAATCGCCCGGCCTTGCACCTGAAACCCTGCACCATTCCATTCCCCTATCCTCCCAGCCGATAGCCTTTGCCGTAGACAGTGTGGATCATCGGCAGCGTGCCCTTAGGCTCAATTTTGCGGCGCAGCAGGCGCATTTGGGCGGCGACCACGTTGCTGCTGGGGGCCTCCTGGTCACCCCAGACCCCCTGGTAAATTTGCTCGTGGGTGAGCACCTGGTTGACGTGGCGCAGCAGGTAGGCCAGCAGGCGGGTTTCTTTTTCAGAGAGTTCGGCGGGCTGGCCCTGGCGGTGGGCCAGCTGGTTAGCTTCGTCGAGGGTGAGGTCGTCGTAGGCAAGGCGGGGCGAGGCATCGAGGTTGGGCGATCGCCGCAGCAGTGCCCGCACCCGGGCCAGCAGCTCGCGCAGCTCGAAGGGTTTGACCAGGTAATCGTCGGCCCCGGCGTCGAGGCCATCGACGCGGTCGTTGAGGGTGTCTTTGGCGGTGAGAAAGAGCACGGGGGTGGTGTCTTGGCGCGATCGCACCTGCCCGCAAATCTCCAAACCGCTCAGCCCTGGCAGCATCCAGTCTAAGATCAGCAGGTCGTAGCCGCCCTGGCTGGCTAGCTTCCAGCCCGACTCCCCATCGGTGGCCATATCCACCTCGTAGCCCTCGCGGCTGAGCAGGCGACTGAGCGGGTCGGCCAGTTCTACTTCGTCATCAACGAGCAGGATCTTCATGGGGAAGATAGCGGGTAAAGGTTAGGGAAGTAGGGGTGACGAATGGTTAACGCCAAAATTCCATAGCGCCCACAGGTTGGAGAACTATTCCCTAGTGTATGCCATGGTGAAATTGCCCTACTCGACCCAGTCTTTAGCTCGCCCTACGGCTTTCATCCACATGGCAAAGTTGTCCTGAGCTTCGGCTTGACCGATGCCGGGTTCAAACACGCGATCAATCGGGCGGCGTTCTACCAGGGTGCGGTAGTCGTCCCAAAAGCCCACCGCTAGGCCCGCCGCAAAGGCTGCCCCCTGGGCGGTGACATCGAGCACCTGGGGCCGCTCCACCGGAATGCCCAGCACGTCGGCCTGAAACTGCATGAGAAAGTCGTTGTTGCAGGCCCCGCCGTCGACCTTGAGCTGACGAATGGCGGTGCCTGCGTCTTGGTTGACGGCATCGACCACTTCTTTGACCTCGTAGGCG
The DNA here is from genome assembly GCA_036782635.1 of Nodosilinea sp. CTOTU7353. GTDB lineage: Bacteria > Cyanobacteriota > Cyanobacteriia > Phormidesmidales > Phormidesmidaceae > Nodosilinea. The sequence continues at coordinate 1,406 of DAIPYU010000161.1, read as the reverse complement.
ATCGCCTCTAGCACCGCCCGCACCATGTGCTCGCGCTGGGTTCCCCCGGTCAGACCAAAGAATGCCCCGCGAGCGCTCATATCCCAGTGGGGGGCACCGAGGCCGCTGAGGGCGGGCACAAAGTAGACGCCGCCGTTGTCGTGGGCCTGCTGAGCCAAAATTTCGGTTTCTGCGGCGCTAGAGATCACCTGTAGGCCATCACGCAGCCACTGGATGCAGGCCCCGGCGGTGAACATGCTGCCCTCGATCGCATAGCCAATATGGGGTTTTTTGGCGTTGTCGGTGGCCGCCGACCAGGCCACGGTGGAGAGCAGCTGATGCTGTGATCGCACCACCTCATCGCCGGTGTGCGACACCAAAAATGCCCCGGTGCCGTAGGTGCATTTGAGCAGACCGGGACGATCGCAGCCGTGGCCGTAGAGCGCCGCCTGCTGGTCGCCAAAGATCGCCGCAATTGGGATTTCGCAGCCGAAAATCGACGGATCGGTATGGCCAATCACCCCAATGCTGGGCTTGATCGCCGGCATCATGTGGGGCGGAATGCCGAACAGGTCAAGCAGGGTGTCATCCCACTGGCCGCTGGTGATATTCAGCAGCATGGTGCGGCTAGCGTTGCTGTGGTCGGTGGCGTGCACTTGCCGCCCGGTCAGGTTCCACAGCACCCAGCTGTCCACCGTGCCCGCCAGCACCTGGTCAAAGTCTACCGGCGGGTCAGCTTCTTTCTTGGCCTGCTCCAGCAGCCAGGCCAGCTTGGTGGCCGAAAAGTAGGCGTCGAGGACGAGGCCAGTGCGATCATAGATTTCGGCGGCCTTGCCCGCCTCCCGCAGCTGGTTGCACAGCGGCGCGGTGCGGCGGTCTTGCCATACGATCGCATTGGAGAGAGGCCGCCCGGTGCTGCTATCCCAAAGTAGACAGGTCTCGCGCTGCACGGTCAGGCCAATGCCCGCAATGTCGGTGGGCTTCAGCCCCGCTTTAGAAATGGCCGACCCCATGGCCCACTCGATTTCTTCCCAAATTTCGCGGGCGTTGTGCTCAACCCAGCCCGGCTGCGGATAGTACTGGGTCAGCTCACGGTAGGCCTGGCCTGCGATCGCCCCCTCCTGGTCAAAAATAATCGCCCGGTTGCCGGTGGTGCCCAGATCCAGGGCCATGATGTAGTTAGCAGTCATTATATCTGTGCGCTTGCAGCGTCAAAAGCGTAGCAAATTATGCTAAACCTTGCCCTGTCCTTAATATAGATTTTCGCAACTCAATCAGCAATATGAAGCTACTCAAAGATTTTTTCGAGATCCCGATGTCCACTCACTACTCTAACGACCACAATATCTTCTTCTTCTACCTTGTAGAGCAGGACGTAGTTCATCACGAGAATGCCACATAAATCTGGACTGATATCTGCATAAAGT
>DAIPYU010000160.1:0-9737 GCA_036782635.1 Nodosilinea sp. CTOTU7353 | reverse complement strand
TACTTAAATGACTTACGAGCAAACCAGCTCTGGACTGGGTCGCAGCAGCAGGCTTGGGATGATTCTCGTCGGGTGCGTTCGCAAACCCAAAGAAAATCTAAAGAAATGTGAACAGGTTATTCATACCGTTCTATCGCATATTTCACTGATTGGGTATAAGGTTAAATACATTTAATTTACCTGGGTTCAGGCTTTAGAGAGCCACGTTCCCCCCCAGAGACTTCCTTAGGGTATAGGACTTAGAGTTGACACAACGACATTAACCTAGTGATAATGGGAATTTGTGTGAACTTTAGAGCCTGAAATTCCCTTGGCAAACGTTGTAGTAATTGGGGCCCAGTGGGGCGACGAAGGTAAGGGCAAAATTACCGATTTGCTGAGTCGTTCAGCAGACGTAGTTGTGCGCTATCAGGGTGGTGTCAACGCGGGTCACACCGTCGTGGTTAAAGGCCAGACCTTCAAGCTGCACCTGATTCCCTCCGGCATTCTCTACCCCGATACCGAGTGCGTGATTGGCAGCGGCACCGTGATCGACCCCAAAGCCCTGATTGGCGAACTCGACAAGCTCGACGCGCTCGGGATTTCTTCCAAGAATCTGTTTATCTCCAACGCCGCCCACGTCACCATGCCCTACCACCGCCTGATCGATCAGGCGTCGGAGGAGCGCCGGGGCAACCACAAAATCGGCACCACCAAGCGCGGCATTGGCCCCACCTACGCCGACAAGTCTGAGCGCATTGGCATCCGCGTTATCGACCTGATGGATTACGCCCGGCTGCGCAAACAGCTAGAATGGACGGTCCAATACAAAAACGGCATTCTCGAAAAGCTGTACGGTGTTGCCCCCCTCGACCCGGCGGCAGTAATTGATGAATACATCGAGTACGCCGAACGGCTGCGGCCCCACATCATCGACAGCTCGCTCCACGTCTACCAGGCCATTCGCCAGCGTAAGAACGTGTTGTTTGAGGGTGCCCAGGGTACGCTGCTCGATCTCGACCACGGCACCTACCCCTACGTCACCTCCTCTAACCCGGTGGCGGGCGGTGCCTGCATTGGTACCGGCATTGGCCCGACGGAGATTGATCGTGTGATTGGGGTAGCCAAGGCCTACACCACTCGGGTGGGGGAAGGCCCTTTCCCCACCGAGCTGACTGACGGCATGGGCGAGGTGCTCTGCGATCGCGGCGCCGAGTTTGGCACCACCACCGGTCGTCGCCGCCGCTGCGGCTGGTTTGACGCGGTGATTGGTCGCTACGCGGTGCGCATCAACGGCCTCGACTGCTTGGCCGTCACCAAGCTCGACGTGCTCGACGATGTCGATGAGATCGAGGTGTGCGTGGCCTACGAGCTAGACGGTGATCGCTGCGAAGAGCTACCGGCCAGTGCCGATGCCTTTGGCCGCTGTAAGCCGATCTACAAGACCATGCCCGGCTGGAAGCAGCCCACCGACCACTGTCGCTCCCTGAGCGATTTGCCCAAGGCCGCCCTAGACTACCTCAAGTTTTTGGCGGAGCTGATGGAGGTGCCAATTGCGATCGTGTCGCTGGGGGCCAGCCGCGATCAGACCATCATCGTAGAAGACCCGATTCACGGGCCTAAGCGGGCGCTGCTCTACGAGAACGGCGAGTCTCAGGGGGCCTAGGGCGGACGCAGTTTTTCTTTTGACTATTACTAACGGGGGGATTTTTCCATGCAACTGATGATTGAATGCAAGGCACGTGACGCCAAAGCCAAGCCCAATGCCCTGCGCCGCCAAGGGCTGCTGCCCGTGGTGCTCTACGGCCACCAGGGTACCGAGTCGGTGTCGCTGACCGTCAACCAAAAAGACGCTGACCTGCTGCTGCGCAAGGCCGCCGTCAACAACACCATGATCGACCTGCAAATTCCAGATATGCCCTGGAATGGCAAGGCCCTGCTGCGGGAAGTACAGGCTCACCCGTGGAAAAACACTGTCTACCACCTCAGCTTCTTTGCCGTTAAGGCCCAGGACGAAGTGGAAGTAGGCGTGGCGCTCAACTTTGTGGGCGAACCCACCGGCGTTAAAAACGACGGCGGCGTGCTCAACACCGAGGTTAACGAAGTCACGGTTAAGTGCAAGGCGATCAACATCCCTGAGAGCATCGAGGTCGATGTGTCGGCCCTAGGCATCGGCGATTCGCTGACTGTCGCCGACCTGGTGCTGCCCGAGGGAACTGTGGTCGCTGGGGATCAAACCCAGACCGTTGCCGCGGTGCTTCAGGGGCGTACCCCTGACGGCGAGTCAACCGTAACGTCAGCCACTGAAGTAGCCGCAGCACCGGCAGCGGAGTAAGGTCTATCGACCAATTCACGGCCGTTTGTTCAACACGGCGGGTGGGGGCTGGGGACTTTGTCCTTGGCCCCTTTATAGGGTTAGGCAGTCTTCTTCAGGTAGGTTATGACAGCTTCCGCGCTTCCCGAACTCATTCAGCAGATGTGTCAGCCGGGGTTTTACCCTCACCCGGTGGCGGAGCCGATTCGGCTGCTGCAAACCCATGTCTCCTACGTGCTGCTGACCGGCGACTACGCCTACAAGGTCAAAAAGCCGGTGAATTTTGGTTTTTTAGACTATTCAACCCTGGAGAAGCGGCAGCATTTTTGCCAAGAAGAGCTGCGGCTCAACCGGCGGGGCGCGGGGGCTTTGTATTTGGAGGTGGCGGCGATCGCCCAAACCGGAGACACCTACCAGATCGGCGGTGACACCCCGGTAGAGTACGCCGTCAAAATGGTGCAGTTTCCCCAAGACACCCTGCTCAGCGCTCTGTACGATCGCGGCGAGCTGACCCCAGCGCTGATGGCAGACCTGGCGGCGGTGGTGGCCGACTTTCACCAGGGGGCCGAGACCAGTGACCACATCAGCAGCTTTGGCGCGGTCGATCAGATTCGCCAGGCCTTTGACGAAAACTACGAGCAAACCCGAGGGTTTATCGGCGGGCCACAGACCCAGGCCCAGTTTGACGAGACCAAAGCCTACACCGACAATTTCTTTGCCACTCGGGGAGATCTGTTTGAGCAACGGGTAGCCCAGGGCCAGATTCGCGCCTGCCACGGCGACCTGCACCTCAACAACATCTGCCTCTGGCAGGACCAGCTCTACCTGTTTGACTGCATTGAGTTCAACGAGCCCTTTCGCTACGTCGATGTCATGTACGACGTGGGCTTTGTGGTGATGGATCTGCTGTCGAAGGACTGCGGCGAGCTGGCCACGGTGTTTCTCAACCGGTATCTAGAGCGCACCGGCGACTGGGAGGGGGTGCAGCTGCTGCCCCTGTACATCAGCCGCCAGGCCTACGTGCGGGCCAAAGTCACCTCATTTTTGCTGGGCGACCCCTCGGTGGATGATGAGACCAAGGCTCAGGCCTCAGCGACCGCCGAGGGCTACTACCGCCTGGCCTGGTCGGTGTGCCAGCCCCAGGGGGGCAGTGTTTACCTGATGGCGGGGCTGTCGGGGGCGGGCAAGTCGACCACGGCGGGTCAGCTGGCCCGCCAGATCAACGCCATTCACCTGCGCAGCGATGCGGTGCGCAAGCACCTGGCCGGGGTGCCCCTCGACCAGCGGGGCGACGACAGCCTCTACACCCCAGCCATGACCGAGAAAACCTACGATCGCCTGCTCACCCTGGGCCTAGCCCTGGCCCAGGTCGGCTACCCCGTCATTCTCGACGCTAAGTACGATCGCCAGGCTCTGCGCCAGACCGCCATTGACCAGGTGCAGGCGGCGGGGCTGCCCTTGGCCATGCTGCACTGCACGGCTCCCCCGGCGGTGCTAGAGCAGCGGGTGCGCGATCGCAGCGGCGACATCGCCGATGCCACCGTGGCCGTGCTCCAGCGGCAGCACCTGGAACCCTTTACCCCAGCGGAGCAGCCCCTGGTCAAACCCATCGACACCACCCGTGATGTAGCTCCGCAAATAGTCGCTATAGTAGGGGCGTAGGCGCGATCGCCTCCCTAGCGCTTCACAGAGGATATACCGGTGGCCGACAAGATTATTCCACCCGCGCTCAAGCTGTGGCTGGTCTTTTTGTTTGTGTTTTTGCTGCTTGACTACGGAACTGTGCCCAGCATTTTGCTGGGGGCCTTGGCCGGTCTGGCCGGGGGTACTGTCCGCGCCTGGTGGATTACCCCCGGCGGCGAACCCACCCGTAGCCTAGAGCTACCGGCGACCCTGCGCCAGCTCAGCAAACGGCAGCTGCCCCTGAAAAATCTCTTTCGCCGCAGCGGCGACGAGCGCGTGCCCAGAGCCCGCCGATAGCAGCTATGGCCCCAGGAGCGGGCATACTGAGCAGAGTTTTTGACCCCGCCCGGCATGGCAGAACGAGCATACTGGCTGGCCTGGGCCCAGGCCCACGGCCTCGGCCCAATTTTGTTGAAGCGTCTACACAGCCACTTTGGCACCCTGGCTGCCGCCTGGCAGGCCGACGGGGCTGACCTGCTGGCGGTCGAGGGCATTGGCCTGGGGCTGGGGAGCAGCCTGGTAGAGTATCGTCAGCGGGTTTTGCCCCTAGAGCTGCTGGCCAGCTACGAGCAGCAGCACCCCAACTTTTGGACGCCCGCCGATGCTGAGTACCCGGCGCTGCTCTTCGAAATTACCGACCCGCCGCCGCTGATCTACTATCGGGGCTGCCCAGAGCTAGTCAGCGCCCTGCAAACCATGCCCTCGGTGGGGATCGTGGGCACCCGCACCCCCTCAGCCTACGGCCAGCGGTGGACCCGCCGCCTGGCCCAGCAGCTGGCGGCCCACGATGTGATTGTGATCTCTGGCCTGGCCAAGGGGGTTGATCGCCACGCCCATCAGCAGACCCTAGAGAGCGGCGGTCTCACCATCGCCGTGCTGGGTACCGGGGTAGACCAGGCCTACCCCAGCGTCAATCAGGCTCTGCAAGAGAGCATTGCCCGCCGGGGGCTGCTGCTGAGCGAGTATCCCAATGGCACCCCGCCCGACCGAGGCCACTTTCCGCGCCGCAATCGCATTATTGCGGGGCTGAGCCGAGCGGTGGTGGTGACCGAGGCCCCGGCGCGATCGGGGGCGCTGATTACCGCGCACCTGGCCAATGACTATGGCCGCGACGTGTTTGCGGTGCCGGGGTCGTTAGACAACCTCAACAGCGAGGGCTGCCTGGCGCTGATCAACCAGGGTGCCCAGATGGTGTTAAACGACATGACCCTGATTGCCGCCCTGGGGCAGCTGCCCCAGCTGGACGAGATCGCGCCACCGGATGCCAGCCCCCCCGCGCCCGCCCCCCGCCCAACCCCGGCCCCGCCGCTGTCGCCAGCCCTGGCCCAGGTGTTCACCGCGATTACCGACGAACCCATCACCCTTGACCGCCTGGTACAAGACCTGGGCCAGCCCACCGGAGAGGTGCTGGCTACCCTGGTGCAGCTAGAGCTGCTGGGGCTAGTCACCCAGCTGCCGGGCATGCGCTATCAGCGGGGCTAGTCAAAATCCCAGATGGGCTGGTCACAGTGCTGCTGCAAAAACTCAAACCGCAGGTTGCCCAGCTTGATCAAGTCACCGTCTCCCAGGTAGTGGCGCTGGGCGGGGTCGAGGCGGCGGCCATTCACCCAGGTGCCCCCCACCGTGCCCAGGTCGGTGAGAAAGAACCCCTGCCCCGGCTCAAAGTTGAGGGCGGCGTGGCAGGCAGCCACGCCGGACAGGGGCATGACAACGGCACAGCGATCGCCCTGGCCCATCAGCCAGCGGGTGCTGCACAGGGTGACTTGAATGGCGCGATCACCGTTGATGTTGGTGCTCAGAAAAGCCTGCTCGCCTGACACGATGCCCTGCACGTACCAGTCGGTGCGATGACAGTGGTTTTGGGCCGTCAGAATGGGGTCGATAATCTCGGCAACCTGCTCTAGGTCGTAGCTCAGGTTGCGAAAGAGCGTGTCTAAAAGCCAGGGGGGCGAGGCCACGGTGCTGCTGTCGTGGCTGGCGGGCGCAGCGCTACATGAGCTTGGCTCCGCATTGGCAGAAAAAGATCGGGAGGAAATCATAACGAACCGTCTATTACCGCTAACTACGTCTCTAGAACAGGTCATCCACAAACCGCAGCAGTTCAAGCCGCAGCCCCTCCGCTGTGGTGGGTCGTGGTGGTCGTGACCTGGTGGTGCACCCGCGCTCAAGCGTTTATGGAAGACATGTCCGAAGACATGCCGGAAGACATCTATGAGCGCTGTAGAAACTCCTTAGGGACTGTGATAATCACACGTGACGATTTTCCTCAGGGGTTTAGCCCAGGGGGCCAAACTTCTAGCCATTAAACTGGGTTTTGATCGGTTGCACAATGCCGGGATAGAGGTTGCTTATAGAAGCTTTATCATTTCTCGGTAGATTTACGGACCTGCTTCAAAACACCGCGATCGCCCAGCAACTGTCATCCGCGCTATTCCATATATTTCTGGAGCGATTCTCTAGCAATTATCGTTGGGGCGATATTATCGGATTGTGCTCTCAGCCCTAGCTCCTGGGTCAACCTGTGGTTCATCCCTCTACCCGCGCCCAGCCCCCCCTCAGCTTTATTCCGCCGGCCTTTGATCGGCGGGTGCTGGCCTTAATCCGCCTGGCGCTGCCCCACTGGATGCGTTGGCACGAGCAGGTTCCGCAGGTGGATGTGGTCAATGTCGATGGGCTGGTGCATTTGCTCAAGGCCTTTAATGCTGGAGAAACTCGGCTTTTGCTGGCCTTTCGCCACCCCAGCCCCCTCGACCCCTATTGCTTGGCCGATTTGATGTGGCGCGCGGTGCCCCAGCGGGCCAGAGAACTGGGCATCGACCTGAAGCGCCCGGTTCACGCTCACTTTATCTATGATCGCGGCATTCCCCTGTGGGCCGGCAGCTGGGTGGGGTGGATCTACAGCCGCCTGGGGGGCACCCCGATTCAGCGGGGCAAGGTTGATCGCCAGGGGCTGCGCTCAGCCCGCAACCTGTTGGCCAATGGCATCATGCCCCTGGCAGCGGCCCCAGAGGGGGGCAACAACGGCCATACCGAAATCGTCAGCCCCCTGGAGCCGGGGGTCGCCCAGATGGGTTTTTGGTGTGCCGAAGATATGCTCAGCCAGGGCCGGGCCGAGCAGGTCGTCATTTTGCCCCTGGGCATCGCCTACCGCTACCTCACCCCACCCTGGCCAGAACTGGATCGTTGGCTAGACCGCCTAGAGCGCGAAAACGGCCTGGCGGCTCCTACCTCGGTCTATGCCCCAGGCGATACTGACGCAGCGGCCACAGAGCAACGCTACCAAAGGCTCTATGGCCTGGGCGAACACCTGCTGACGCTGATGGAAGGCTACTACAACCGGGTTTACGCCTCGGCGCTATCGCCCAGCCCCAAAGATGACTCTGTGCCTCTGGGCGATGCGCAAAGCGCTCCGCTCCGGAATCGCCTCGAAGCCCTGATGAATGCGGCCCTTGAGGTGGTTGAAACCTACTTCAAACTGCCGCCTCGGGGCAGCCTGATCGACCGCTGCCGCCGCATTGAGCAGGCCGGGTGGGATCGCATCTTTCGCCAAGACCTGGCGAGCGATCGCCCCCTCTCTGCGGTGGAGCGGGGGCTGGCCGACCGCGAAGCCGAAGAAGCCGCCCTGCGCATGTGGCACATGCGCCTGGTGGAAAATTTTGTCGCCGTCACCGGGCAGTACGTGCGCCAGCGCCCCTCCGCCGAGCGTTTTGCCGAAACGGTGATGATCTTGCGCGATACGGTGTGTTTGGTGCAGGGGCAGAACCCGTTTCCTCGCCCCAAGCTGGGGCCACAGCGGGCGCTGATCACGGTGGGGGAGGCGATCTCGGTGAGCGATCGCTTCCCCGCCTACAAAGCCAGCCGCAAGCAGGCCGTCGCCCAGCTCACCACCGACCTGCAAACGGCCCTAGAAAGCATGATTCCACCGCCACCTTCGGTATGATGGGCTAGGTTCTCTATAGGGCTGGCGCGGTGAACGACCTCTATCAGCGGTATATCGACACCTACCGCAAACTGAATCTGTTTCCGCTGCTCAAATCAGAAGACATCGAGCGGTTTCGCATTACCCACAGCCCAGAAACCCTGGCTCGACTGCGTAGCGCCATCGTCGCCAGCGAAGCCAACGGCAAGCTGATCTTTACTGGCCACCGGGGCTGCGGCAAAACCACCCTGCTCAATGAACTGGCGCTGGAAGTGCGTAAGCGGGGACTATTCGTCGAGTTCTTCTCCATCGCCAACATGGTGGAGATGTCGGATGTGAACCACATCAATATTCTCTATGCGATCGCCCTGCGACTGTTGCGCCGGGCGGTCAAAAACGAAGCTCCCATCCCCGCCAACGTTCAGGAAGATCTCAAGAACTGGTTTACCCAGACCAAGACGGACAACTACACCAACCAGCTCAAGCAGGAAGTGGGCCTAGGCGGCAATTTCTTTGAGGTATTGACCGCCAAGCTGCAAAAGGAAGACTCCTTTCGCGAAGAAATCAGGGTGACCTACGAGCGCCGTGTCTCAGAGCTAGCTCAGCACATCGACCAGATCGCCGCCGCCATTCAAGTCGCCACGGGTAAAGAGGTATTGGTCATCATTGACGACCTCGACAAGCTTGATCTGGGTGTGGTCGAACCCATCTTTCGCGACAACATCAACGCTTTGTTTTCGCCCCACATTCGCATTCTATTCACCATCCCTATTGCCGTAGTACGCGAGCCAGAACTGGTCAAAATTTTGGAGAGCCAAAATTCCACCTTATTGCTGCTGTCGGTGACTAAGTTCTTTAGCCGCGACGCCTCTCACCAGCCCGATGCCCAGCCCATTGAAGCCAACGTGGTGCGGCTGCAAAGCATTTTAGAACGGCGCATTGATGCCGACCTGATCGAACCCGAGGTGCTGCGGCAAATGGTGCTGCTCAGCGGCGGTGTGCTGCGGGAGCTGGTGCGCCTGGGGCAAGAATGCTGCCGCGAATGCATGCTGCGGTTTGAGCTAGAACCCGAAAATCTCAACGTGAAAATCAATGGCGAGATTTTGGCCGCAGCGGTGCGAGAACTCCGCAAACAGTACGCCCGCCCCCTGGGCAACAACCTCTACGAGCTGCTGCGCCAAACCTACGAGTTGTTTACGCCCCCCGACACAGGCGATCCTAAGTTTTTAGAACTCCTTCACGGACTGTATGTGTTGGAATATGAGAATGACGACCTCTGGTACGACCTGCACCCCCTAGTCACCGATCTGCTCAAACGCAAAAATCTGATCTAACCATCCTCCCCTCCTGGGAGGGGTGCCCGGAGGGCGGGGTGGGTTGCTGGGGCTGGGCTAACCCACCCCTGCCCCTCCCAGGAGGGGATAGCGTAATCCTGGTTTTGGCAATGCCCCCAGCCGACCTCTCACCGTTGAATGATCGCGAGTATCGCAAGCTGCTGCTGACGCTGACCCTCAACAGCCAGCAGCTCGACTTGCTGGTGGCTATCACGGACGATCGCAACCTGCAAGACCAGCTGATCACCGCTTACGAAGCCGACCTGAGAGACCAGGGCATTGCCCCCCTGCGCGCCCGCCTCGACCCCAAGCGCCCTAGCCTGCGCGCCGCCTTAAAAGAACTGGTGGCCCAAACCCCGGCTCTGCAAAATGGGGAACCCGCTGTGGTGACGGTGCTGAACGCGGGCGAGCTGCTGGGGGTGCGCCTCAGTGACGAAAAATCTGAGCAGGAGAAGTTTTTCTTTTCGTTGCAGTGGACGCGGGAGGCGCTGCGAAATTTCGCTTTCCC
>DAIPYU010000159.1:5785-9807 GCA_036782635.1 Nodosilinea sp. CTOTU7353 | reverse complement strand
TTTACCCAAAACGTGCAGGTACTGCTAGCTGAGATCGCTCGCCTATGGCAGCGAGTAGCTGGTTGAGTCTACTTGGGCTGGCTGATGAGATCGCCACGATAGTATGAGGTTAGCCCCAACCTGCTCAGTGCTATGACCCCAGCAGTTCCAGTCGCAAAGCCCATCAGTCAACTCCAGTTGGCTCCCGGTAGCGTACTGTCTATACCCAATGTGAGTTGGGAGGAGTTTGAGGCCATTCTGGCAGAGCTGGGCGATCGCCGGGCCTTGCAGGTTACTTACTTTGAACAAACCCTAGAGCTGATGGTTCCACTGCCAGAGCACGAAAAACCCAAGGAAATTATCGGCGACATTGTCAAAACCCTACTCAAAGCCTCTGGTCGCCGCTATGAACCCTTTGGCTCTACTACCTTTCGCCAAGTTGGGGTAGCCGGAGTTGAACCCGACGCCTGTTTTTACATCGCTAACTATCAGCAAATGATTGGCCGTCGCCGCCTAGAGCCAGGCGACCCGCCGCCAGATTTAGCGATTGAAACCGATGTCACGTCAAAGACGACGCTAAACGCCTACGTGGCGATTGGTGTGCCTGAACTCTGGATTTTTGCTAACGGCAAGCTCACCATCTACGTCTTGCAGCAGGACCATTACATCGCCGTTGAAGAAAGCCCAACCTTTCCTGGCCTGCCTTTAGCAGAGTGGATTGCTACCACCGTAAAGCGATCGTGGCAGGTGGGGACTTCCCAAGCGCTGGATGAGTTAGAAGCGCAGATCTAGACGGCGGCGCGGCAGTGGCGGCGGTAGAGCACAAAAGCTGAGAGGGCGATCGCCCCCGCCGACACATTTAGTGGGTGACGTGCGTACAAACTTAAAAGATCTGTAAAGAGCACGCGCCAGGCTCCGGGAGTAAGGGAGCCCTGCCGTATAGTTCAAAGGTATTATCAACTCTACCAATGAAACCACCCTTTGCGGCCCATACCCCTCCAGAAGGTTCAGATCAACGATGGCATGGGCTCAAGGAGCATTTGTCAGATGTAGCCCAATCAGCCCAGCGGTTGGCCGCTAAGTTTGGGGCGGGGGAGTTGGGCTTTTATGTCGGGCTTTGGCATGACCTGGGTAAGTACAACCCAGCCTTTCAGAAATACTTGCAGCAGTGCCAGGCGGCATCTCAAACAGGAGAGGCAGAGCCCCAGGGCAAAGTACCTCACGCTATTTATGGAGCCAAGCTGGCCTCAGAGCAATTCCCACCCCTAGCCCCTTTAATCTTTGGGCACCATGCTGGGTTGCCACAGCAGACCCACATGATGAATCGCCTGGCTCAAATGGATTTGGCAGTCTACCAAGCCAGCTTGCACCAGGCTCAGGCAGAAGACATTGATCTGACTATTGCCCAAGCGGCAAGTCAGCAAATTACTGCCTTAGCCCACGATCCGCTCAGCTTTGATCTGCTGCTGAGAATGCTGTTCTCTTGCTTGGTGGATGCCGACTACCTCGATACCGAAGACCACTTTTCCCCAGAGATTGCAGCTCATCGAGGGGCTAGAGTCACCGTTGCCCAACTTTGGCACACCTTACAAGCCGCTCAACAGGCCTTAGTTACCCAGGTAGATGCTACACCTGTCAATCAGGTCAGGGCAGAGGTCTATCAGGCTTGCCAAGCTGCCGTTTCTTTAGAATCCGGTGTGTTTCGTTTAGCTGTACCCACGGGCGGCGGTAAGACTCGCAGTGGTTTAGCCTTTGCGCTAGCTCATGCCGTGCACCATGGCTTAGATCGGGTGATCGTGGCGGTTCCTTACACCAGCATCATTGAACAAACCGTAGAAGTCTATCGGGGGATTTTTGGCCAAGAGGCTGTGTTAGAACACCACAGCGCTATCAGGCCAGAGCAAGGCAATGAAGAAGATGCGCGATCGCGCCAAGCCCAGGCCCGACTAGTGAACTGGAAGTGCGTGGTGAACCCCGCAACCGCTTCCCCGACCTTACCGTCCTCCGCGAAGAGCAGGTCGAGCAGCTGCGGCGGCGCAATACGCTACGCATTGCCATGGGGCCGCCAGATCTGGTGGTGGAAATCGTCAGCCCAGGGGAGGTGCAGCGCAACCGCGACTACATCGCCAAGCGCTTGCAATACCAAGACCTGAGCATTCCCGAATACTGGATTGTGGATCCGCAGACAGCGACAGTGCTGGTACTAGAACTGGTGGACGGGGTCTATGGGGAAGTGGCGACATTGAGCGGTGAGGATGCGTTGGCATCACGCCATTTTGGCCCTTTTGGCATCACGGCTAATGAGCTATTTGTCGCCGCGTCTGTAGACTAGCCGCTGCGAGATCCTTGAGCTTTCCTGCCACAACCCTGACCCTAGTAGCTACAACGATAATGCTCACCAGAGAAATTCTATGATTGCCCAGCATTCGATATCTACACCAAGGTGCAGTTTGAGAATATGGCATACGAACCGTAAGCATCGTCTGCCATATTCTCGATAGCTCGTCGATAGATCCGCTGCTATTTCCATGGGGTTAAGGTGGGCAATGCCCACCCTACGCAGAAGATTCTACGCCGCCAAGATTTTGTCGTCGAGGGCGAAATCGACCTCGGCCTTGTCGGCACCAGCAGCCAGGTAGTCATTCTGGAACGAATCTTTCAGCCCTGCCACCAGGTCGTAGGTGGGTGCCCAGCCCAGCTCGGCCTGGGCCTTGTCAGTGGCGGTAAAGAAATGCTGCACCCGCATGGGGAAGGCCTTGGCCTTGCCAAAGTCAAAGGCCTTGGGGTCGTAGTGGACAATCTTGAGCGCCTGGGGATCTTTGCCAGCGGCCTCGGCACAGGCGCGGGCCAGCCCGTCGAAGGTGACGGCCTTTTCGCCAGAGATATTGTAGATCTGACTAATCGCAGTTTCATTCCCCAGCACCGCCGCCATCGCCGCCGCCAGGTCTTGCACATGGCCCAACTGGGTGAGGTGCATGCCGTTGCCGGGGATAGGAATGGGGCGATCGCGCACCACCCGGTCAAAGAACCAGGCTTCGAGCGGGTTATAGTTTTGCGGGCCGTAGATGTAGACCGGGCGCACGGAGGTAAAGGGCACCCCCTGGGCTTGCAGGTAGGCTTCGGTTTCAAACTTGCCTTTGTGGCGGCTTTTCGGATCCACCGCATCGCCTTCGATGTGGGGCATCTGGTCAGACTTGAGGTAGACCCCAGCGGAGCTGACGTAGACAAAGTGCTGGAGCTTGTCGCCAAACAGCTCGACTAGCGGCTGGGTGTCGCTGAGCTCGCGCCCGTTGTTGTCGAAGATGGCGTCGAAGGTTTCGCCCGCCAGCTGAGTTTTGAGGCTGGCGGCGTCGGTGCGATCGCCCACAATGGTTGGCACCCCCTCCACCGGGGCGGGGTGGTTGCCCCGGTTAAACAGCACCACCTCGTGGCCCTGCTCGATCAGCAGTTTTGTCAAATACACCCCAATAAACCGGGTGCCACCCATGACCAGTACGCGCATTGCCTTCTCCCTATCGCTCATCAACAGCCGTGCTCACCAGCGGCCCCAAGCCTGACTGCCAGGCCCGCTGCACTTAATGTATGTATATTAAGCTGCGCCGATCCCCGAAAATCTCCTGAAGAATCAAGGATCTTGGGTCTCATCCCGTTAAGCAAACCAGTAGATCACCGTCTAGACCTTACGCCAGGGGGGGAACCCGCCTAAAATGTGATGAGTTGAGCGTTGGCCTCAGCATCCTATTCGAGATTGTCGTCACATGCGTGAGCTGGACAACGCCTACCGAATGCTAGACCTAGAGCCTGGTGCCTCTTTGGAGGATATCAACCAGGCCTATAAGGATCTGGTGTTTGTCTGGCACCCAGACCGCATGCCCCAAGACAACGAGCGGCTGTACCAAAAAGCCCAGGAAAAAATCAAAGCGCTGAATCACGCGCGCGATTTGCTGCGATCGCACCGCCGCAACGCCCCCAGCAGCACCAGCTCTGCCAGCACCAGCTCTGCCAGCAGCCGCTACGGCACCGCCAGCAGCTACCGACCAGCG
>DAIPYU010000159.1:0-5685 GCA_036782635.1 Nodosilinea sp. CTOTU7353 | reverse complement strand
CAGCACCAGCTCTGCCAGCAGCCGCTACGGCACCGCCAGCAGCTACCGACCAGCGGCCAGCTACGGCAGCGCCGACTACCGCTCGACCTACAGCAATGGCTACAACAGCAACGGCTACGGCAGCGCCCGCTCCCAAGATACTGCCAGCAGCGGCGAGTCAAAAACGGCCTCAGACAATCGCTACTACCGCTACCAGCGCAGCACCTACGGCGGCAGCTACTACGGCAGTGGCCCAAGCAACGGCGCTGGCAGCACGTCTGGCAGCACCTCTAGCAGCAGCAGCACCGCATCCGGCGGCAGCGGTCAGTCGCAGACCTACCGCCAGCGCCGCGATGCCGCCGCCGGGGTGGGGGGAGACAAAGGCCCGTCTAATGGCGGCTCCGGCGGCGGCTCCAGCAGCCAGGCCAAGTCGGGCACCAACGGCCAGTCGTCCGCCAAGCAGGCCAACACCAACCCCGCTAGCGACGCCTACAACAGCTACAACGCCCACACCCGCAACGGGGCCGCCAGCACCCACCGCTCGCGCCAAAGCCCCGACCTCAGCGGCAGCGACATGCGCGGGGCCAACCTGCGCGAAAAAGATTTTGGCGGCCGCAACCTCAGCGAAGCCAACCTCAGCGGGGCCGACCTCAGCGACGCCTTTTTGCACAAGGTCAACCTCAATCGGGCCAACCTCAGCAAGGCCAAGCTGTTTCGCGCCAACCTGCTCCAGGCCGACCTCAGCCACGCCAATCTGCGTGAGGCCGATCTAATTGGCGCTGACTTTAGCGGCGCTGACCTCAGCGGTGCCGACCTCAGCGGCGCGAAGGTGGCCGTGGGGGGGCGCACCATGGTCAAGCTCACCGGCACCATTCTCACCGGGGCAATCATGCCCGACGGCTCCATCCACGATTAGTTGCCCACCGTCAACCTCAGAAACCGGGTTTTTAGCCATACTGCACCGAAGCTCTAGACGCTCGGGCTCAGCGTTTGAGTAGCCGGGGTCGCTTCAATAGACTTTTCAGCCATCTCTTTCAGGCGAGCAATGCGGTCTTCGGTGGAGGGGTGGGTCATAAACAGCGTCATCAGCCCTTCTTTAGACAGGGGATTGACGATGAACAGCGGCGCAAAGGCAGGGTTGCCATGGATGGGAATCTTTTGGCCGTTGGCTTCGAGGGTTTCCAGCGCCCGCACCAGGGCCAGGGGGTTGCCGGTGATCTCGGCGGCCCCGGCATCGGCTGCGTACTCCCGCGTGCGCGAGATGGCCATGCGAATTAGCCCGGCGGCCAGAGGGCCAACCACCAGCAGAAACAAAATGGCCAAAGGGTTATTGCCCCGCCGCCCCACCCGCGCTACCGGAAAGTACAGCGCCCCCAGGGTGAGAATGCGGCCCAGGTAGGTGAGTGACCCAGCTAGGGTGCCCGCCACCGCCTGGGTGAGGGTGTCGCGGTTGCGCACGTGGGTGAGTTCGTGGGCGATCACGGCGTCGAGTTCGGCGGCGGGCAGCAGGTCAAGAATGCCTTTGGTGAGGGCGATCGCCGCATGCTGGGGATCCCGCCCGGTGGCAAAGGCGTTGGGCGACTCGGAGGGCACCAGGTAGAGGGCCGGGGTGGGGATGTTGGCGCGATCGCACAACTCATCTAGCCGGGCGTACAGCTCTGGGGCCTCGTCGCGGGGGGTGGGCTGGGCCTTAAACGCCGCCAGCGCCGCCTTATCAGAGTAGTACCACGAGCCAAAGCTGCTCAACGCCGCAAAGCCCAGTCCGTAGATCAGCCCCGTTTCATCGCCCACCAGCAGGTAGCCCGCCAGCACAATCAGCCCGCTGAGCAACGCCAGCAGCGCCAAGGTTCTGAACAGATTCATCCCAGCCATAGATATCAAGCTCCGGTGTTTGTTCCATAGCATCCCAGAGGCGAGCGCCACTAAGGTCTACCCCAGGATGGAAAAGTGAGACCAACCGAATCGTCAGGGGCCCCGGTCGAGGCGAAACCTCGCCCATGGTTGCGGTGATTTTCACTTCAGTCAGCGGGTCGAGCACCGCTGTGTAATACCAAATCCGAATCCCATAACCCCGATTGCAAACAGGCGACTTGCGCAGGGGCAAACGGTGTTTGCCCAGCCCAACCGGGGGTAGCCAAGGCGGATTCCGTATTACCCCTCGTTCCAAGGCTCTGCATTGGAATGCTCATCGGAGGCTCTGCCTCCTCAAAGGAGCGGCAGAGCCGCAAGACCAGGATGCCCAAGCGGAGCTAGGGCACCAGGGTGAGGGCTGTTATTTAGACACTGTACCGGCGCTCTAGAAGTCGCCTTAACCGCGCAGGGTTGCTGCCCCAGGTTTTTACAGCTGAATGTCGGGGCCGATCAGGTCGGAGAGTTTTTCGACGCCGTAGAGCAGCATGGCGATGCGCTCTAGGCCCAGGCCCCAGGCCACGGTAGCCTTTTCGCCGCAGCCCAGCGGCTCCAGCATTTCTTGGCGAAACAGGCCCGAGTTGCCGACTTCGATATAGCGATCGCTGGGCGGATGGTAGGCAAACACCTCCAGCGACGGCTCGGTGTAGGGGTTGTAGGTGGGCTTAAATTTGAGATCTTTGAAGCCCAGGCGCTCGTAAAAGTAGGTGAGATAACCCATCAGGGTGCGTACGCTGAGCAGCTCGCCCACCACCACGCCCTCGATCTGGTGAAACTCGGCCAGGTGGGTGCGATCAACCGTCTCGTTGCGAAACACCCGGTCAATGGAGAAATACTTGCCGGCTTGGCCCTGGAGCTGGTGCAGGCGGCGGGCAGTGGAGGTGGTGGTGTGGGCGCGCAGAATGGCGCGGCTGGCCTCGGCCTCGGTCCACTGTCCACCGTAGTTGGCTTCGTGCACCTGCTTGACCCGCTGCACCAGGGCCGCATCCTTCGGCAGGGAAAGGGTTTGGGGGTTGGCCAGGTAAAAGGTGTCCTGCACCTCGCGGGCGGGGTGGTCTTGGGGGGTAAACAGCGCGTCAAAGTTCCAAAAGGCTGACTCGACCATGTAGCCCGACATTTCGTCAAAGCCCATATTGAGAAAAATATCGCGGATGCGCTGGATGCACTGGGTGAGAATGGTGGGCCGCCCGTAGGCCAGGTCGGGCACCTCGGCGTGAATGTCGTAGGGCTTGAGGTCAACCTGCCGCCACTGGCCCGACAAAATCAGCTCGCTGGTGAGGCTGGTGACTACATCGCCTAGCTCCAGGCTTTGCAGGGCGGGCAGCACAGTGAGGCTGTAGTCTGCCTCGACCCGGCTGGTGATGTAGCCCTGCTGTTGCAGCCATTCTAAAGATGAGGCCGTGCCCTCTGCTAAGACCTCGCCCGCTGAAATGGCCGCAAAGACGGCCTGCCGCTTCTGGTAGGCCCTCAGCACCGATGACTTCAGTACCGCCACCACGCCCTCGCCATCTCCATCGACTAGATCGACCGCCTGCTCGCGCCGCAGGGCACCGTAGTTGAGGCTAAAGGCGGAACCCAGCTCGGCTTGCAGAGTGGCGCGATTGGCAAAGTTTTCGGTGTCAGCATCGCCTACCCCCTGCAACAGGCGATCGGCCAGCGGAAACCCTGGCAGCACTCCGTCTAGCACCTCGCCCTTGGCGGTCAGCACCCAGGCCTTTTGGCTGTGCTCTTGCCGCTGCACGTAGCCATCAAGGGCACCGCTGCGCAAAAAGCCGTTGATAAAGTTGAAGTCAAACCCGGTCTGGGCGCAGAGCGATCGCAGACTCTCTACCCTGGGCTGCCCCTGCAAGAGTTCCACAAACTGCCGCTGTTTGCCCGTGAGCTGAAGCAAGTCGAGCATGACCAGTCCCGAGATATCTCCAACAAATTTTTCTAACGATCATAGAGTACTAGAAAATATGAACTTTTAATCAAGGTTTAGCTATCCTGCGCCAGATATACCCGAAGATAGATGTATAAAGTTACTAAACCTTAGTACCGCTTTCATCATCCTGGCTTCAAGTAGTGCCAGTGCTTGAAGCTACTTGTTTTAAGAAACCTCCCAGCTTTGCAATCTAGCTTGCCTTTGGGAAAAGCATAGCTCTACGTTCCGCTTCCCCTTCCCCTAATTCTGAAAAAAGGAGAGCAAACACTAAAGCATCTCTCCCAATCTTGAGATAGCAGGGTAATCGCATCTGATTTGGTATAGGAAACAACAGATACATCCGAATCCATATGAGTCAAGAGGTTGAAAATACCCAAATTTAGAAAAAATCAGACTTATATTCACAGGAGGCTACGAAAGACAATATCCTACGCTTCATTTCACATGTCTCATATAGCCCGGAATGCAGTATCAGTATGAGATTAGCCGTGATCACGGGTGAAAAACCAGTAAATCTGCACTTCTTCCAGGAAGTGCTTAATCTGTCTGTATCGTAATTAGCCAATTAAGATGCGATTACCCTGCTTGAGATAGGGACTTTGGAAAATTTCGAAAAAAGTGAGGTGAATCTTAATTTAAAGATAGCTTTCAGTGATTTCACTGTTTTTTGAATAGTTGATTGCGAATTATTTACTATTAACAATGGCCAATTCAAGGTTGAAGTGCATCACCTACTCAAAACCGCTTGTAGTATAGGATCTGTCACGGAACCTATAAGAGGCTATAAGGCCTACCGCTACTGGGGAATGCAGAGTTATCTGCTGGAGCAATGGCCTCAAAGGCTGGCAGCGGTTCTGAGCCAGGTTGATGCACTTCAGATTTGAATCTGCGAATCTTCAATTCCTTCAATGTGAAAAGAAAAAATTCTCAGAGCATTATTCTGAGAGGCTATTTTTAGATACAATCAGATAAATTTTCTGCAAAGATCGGCTCTTCAGTGAATTCAAGTATGAAAGTATAGAGTAAGATTTTTTTTACTTGCTTTCATTTCGGCTCGGCGAGCACACTTCAATCTATAAGGATATAATTCCATGTCCGAATCAAATTTGGCTGACAAGAGATTAAGTGAATTGATTGACTTGAATAATGAAGCATTAATACTTGACTTTGATCACACTTTATTCCTTTCTAATTCAACTGAAGAATATCTTGCCTGCGCTCAACCTGCTATATTGACAAGCTTGGTATTAGCACTTATTGAAGGCTTAAAGCCTTGGCGACTATTTCCTGGTGACGATTTAAGATTTATTTATAGAGACGCTATTCGCGTGCTGGTAATTACCGTCCTTTTCCCGTGGACATTTCTGGTTTGGAAGCTTAAAGCTAAGAGACTAGCTTCTGAGCATGCCAACTCGGAAATCCTAATTTTTTTAGACTATCCAAATTGGAAAAATATAGTCATTGCCACAAATGGATTCAATTTTATTGTCAAGGAGTTGCTGAAGCCGTTTGAAAGTATTCATGGTTTCGTTTTATTGTCATCGAATTTTAACAATATTGCAAATGGCATTCGTCGGAAAGGCAAGCTTGCCTATCTAAATTCTTGTTGTCCAGATTTGGTTGATTTTTCTAAGACTACCTTTATTAGCGATAATGAAGATGATTTAGATCTTATGAATATTGTTGATAATCCAATTAGTGTCACCTGGGAAAGTGCAAAGCATTTTCGTGCGCATGAAAATGTTTATATTCCTTTTGTTTACACAGAAGGTTCAAATCGAGGCAACAACGGGCATGTCATCAATACTATCCTTCTGACTAATTACCTGATTTTAACTTTGACTTATGGTTTTAGTGCAGGTTTAAGTCTTAGT
>DAIPYU010000158.1:0-9892 GCA_036782635.1 Nodosilinea sp. CTOTU7353 | reverse complement strand
CGTCGTCAGCGTGTAATGGAACTCATCGGCGGCGGCACCGCTGTTTTTGCCAGTGCTCCCCCGGCGGTGATGCACAACGATGTCGACTACCCCTTTCGCCAAGACAGCAACTTCTATTACCTGACGGGGTTCAACGAACCGGGCGCGGTGGCGGTATTGGCCCCTCACCACGATGAGCACAGGTTTGTGCTGTTTGTGCGGCCCAAAGACCCTGAGAAAGAGACCTGGTCGGGCTATCGGGTGGGGGTGGAGCTGGCGAAGGAGCGCTTTGGGGCCGATAAGGTCTACCCGATCGCCGAACTGGATGAGCATTTGCCCAAATACCTAGAAAAGGCTGATCGCCTCTACTACCATTTTGGCCACGACCAGGCGCTCAACAATAAAGTGATGCGCCACTGGCAGCGGCTGCTGGCCACCTACTACAAGCGCGGCACCGGACCGGTGGCGATTGAAGACGCCACGCTGATGATGCAGACGCTGCGGCGGGTAAAGTCGGCTGAAGAATTGGACTCGCTGCGGCGGGCGATCGCAATTTCTGCCAAGGCTCACAACTATGCCCGCGACATCGCTCGACCAGGCCGCTACGAGTACGAAATCCAGGCGGAGATGGAGCATATCTTTCGGCTGGAGGGGGCGATGGGTCCAGCCTATACCTCTATCGTGGCGTCGGGGGTCAACGCCTGCATTCTGCACTACGTGGAAAACAACTGCCAGATGCGGGACGGCGATCTGCTGCTGATCGACGCGGGCTGTGCGGTGGACTACTACAACGCCGATATTACCCGCACCTTCCCGGTGGGGGGGCGGTTTAGTGATGAGCAGCGGATCTTGTACGAGCTGGTGCTGGAGGCCCAGCTGAGGGCGATCGCCGCCGTCAAGCCCGGTGCTCCCTTCAATCAGTTTCACGACGCGGCCACCCGTACCATCACCGAGGGCTTAGTGGAGCTGGGCCTGCTAGTGGGCAGTGTCGACACGCTCATCGAAGAGAAGAAGCACAAGGCGTTCTTCATGCACGGCACCGGGCATTTTTTGGGTTTAGACGTTCACGACGCCGGCATTCTCCGCAACCCCGATAAAACCTGGAAGCCCTTTGAGGTGGGCAACGTGGTCACCGTCGAGCCGGGCATCTACATTTCGCCTACCTACGAGCCGGTAGAGGGACAGCCCCAGATCGAAGACCGCTGGCGAGGCATTGGCATTCGCATCGAAGACGATGTGTTGGTGACAGGCACCGGCTGCGAGGTGCTGACCGCCGCAGTCCCCAAATCCTTAGACGATATGGAATCGTAAGGGCTTGAAATCTTCTCGGCCCCATTTTTTTCAACTAAGCCCATATCCTGTCTCACCATGGTCACCTCGCCCGATGCCCGCCGCTACGCCCCCGCCACCGACCGCAATCGCGAGCCAATCTTAGCCCTGTTGCGGCGGGTTTTGCCCCCCAGCGGCACCGTGCTAGAAATCTCCAGCGGCACCGGCGAGCATGCCGTGTACTTTGCCCCGCGTTTGGCCCCCCGGCAGTGGCTGCCCTCAGACCTCAGCCCCGAGGCGCGAGCGAGCATCGCCGCCTGGCGAGAGGCCGCCCCCGCTGACAACCTGCACCCGTCCCTAGCGCTAGATGCTGCCGCCCTGCTCTGGCCGGTAGAATTGCCCCCGTCGGCAGATTTCTCCCCAGTGCCAGATGGGGTGCCAGATTTGCAGCGCCACCCCATCACCGCACTGGTCAACATCAATATGATTCATATTTCGCCCTGGTCGGCCTGCCTGGGGTTAATGGCCGGGGCGGGGCGCATTTTGCCCCCGGGTGGGGTGCTCTATCTCTACGGCCCCTACAAACAGGGCGGCCAGCACACCGCCCCCAGCAACGCCGCCTTTGATGCCAGCTTGCAGGCCCAAAACCCCCAGTGGGGCGTGCGCGACTTAGAGACGGTGGTCGATGCCGCCGAGGCCGAAGGGCTGGCCCTGGTTGAGACGGTGGCCATGCCCGCCAACAATCTCTCGGTGGTGTTTAGGGCAAGCCCATAGCGCTGTGGCCCTTCGGTAGATTGGTAGGCTACCAAGCCAAAGGTGACAGGTTAGTAAGGTGCACGATGTACGGTTTAAGGTTCACGGCTTGCCTTGAACCGCATACCTTAAACCGTGCACCCTATGGCCTAGACCTCTTTCATAATCAGCTTAGCTATACTATGGGCACTCGCATTCTGAGGTCGCCATGATTGTCAGCAGCCTTCAGTTTTTGACCAGCGACGCTACCTATCGAGATCTGGCCCTGCGCTGCCAAGAATATTTGCACTACCAGCAGCGGGGCTGGGCCGATCAGCGAGAGCTGGCCGAGGCCATGCTGTTTAACCTGCTGGTGGAATACATGGTCAGAGCCGGGGTGCCTCGTCCCCAGGCTGAGCACTTTTGCGCCGATAGCGACAACCTCTCAGAGCTAGCTCTGCGGATTGCTTCAACCCTCGGCCCGGTCGTGGTCTAGGGCACCGGCGAGGTTTTGTGTGGGTTAAATGGCCCGCCAGCTGAAGCCAATAGTTCCGGTCTGATGATTGGTGGTGCTTTGTTTTGCCCATGCCTATCAACACCTGGCTAGGGCTGTCGTTGGTAGGGGGCGATCACTGTGATCGCCGCTCCCACCGGATAGGGCGATAGGGGTGAAGCCACAGGTCAACCCTAAACAATCTGCTGACTGTGGAGAAAAAAGTACACCAGCCGGGCCAGGCTGAGGCCAATGAACGACACCAAAATGATGGTAATAGAAACGCTGACAATATTTTGAACGGCTTTCATGGGCGTAGACTAAAACGCTATGGTTGATCAGTATTCTCCCCCGAGGCGGGGATCTGGGGGGCAAATGCTCATGAATCGTCGCACCTTTTTGGCGGGCACCGGCGGGTTGGCCCTAGCCGCCCTGGCGGCAGGGTGTCAGCGGGCTACCAGTGGCGATCTGCGGCTGGCTATGGTGACAAATTCGGTGCCGGCCCAGCTGCTCAGGGCCTTTCAGCAGCGGCCAGATCAGGGCAGTGGGGTAGCGGTCAATCCCCAGGAGTCTCTGCTGGAGCTATACGACCTGCTCCAGCGCTGGCATAGCCAGCCTGAGGGGGCCGGGCTGCCCCCCGTGGCCGACTGGGTGAGCCTGTCTGACTACTGGCTGGCCCCCGCCATTCGCCAGGGGCTGGTGCAGCCGGTGAATGTGGCCGAGCTCAGCCAGTGGGGCAATCTGGCCGCAGTCTGGCCAGACCTGTTGCGCCGCACCGCCGAGGGTATGCCCAGTCCCGAGGGCAGTATTCCTGAGGGCAGTATTTGGGCGGTGCCCTACCGCTGGAGCCACCTGGTGCTGCTCTACGACTCTACCCGGCTGTCAGACAGGGCAGAACTGAGCGCCTGGGCCGACCTGCTGCGCCCCGAGTTGGCCCGGCGAGTGATCTTGCCCGATCATCCCCGCCTAGTGTTGGGGCTGGCCCAAAAGGCTTTGGGCGCTTCGGCCAATGGCGAAGATCCGGCGGCGGTGGCGGGGCTAGAGACGTTCTTGGCCGATCTGCACCAGCAGGTGCGGGCCTACGACTCAAGCCGCTACCTAGAGTCGTTGATTATTGGCGATGCCACCGCCGTGGTGGGCTGGTCAGATGACGTGCTGCCGCTGCTGAAGCAGTATCGCAACCTGGCGGTCATGGTTCCGGTCGAGGGGACGCTGCTCAGCGCTCAGCTCTGGGTACAGCCCGAGCCAGCCGCGCCGATCTCTGCCCAGGGGCAAGACTGGCTTGACTTTTGCTTAGAAGATGATTTTGCTACCCAGTTGGCAATCTTTGGCCAGGGCGTATCGCCCCGGCTCTGGGGGATTGGCTCAGGGCAGCTGCCAGAGCCTCTACAGCAGCCGGCAGAGATAGTTCTGTCGCCAGAGGCGGCTGACCAAAGCGAATTTTTGCTGCCTCTAAATGCTGAGGCCGAAGACCGCTACGCCAGCCTCTGGGAGACGATGCGGAGCTAGGCCGGGTCGGAGCCGCAATCGCTACAGGTTGCTTTCGGCTGAGGAGGTTTGGGCAGTGGGAGTCGAGAGCTGCTGGCGGCGATCGCCCTCGGCCAAAAGATTGCGCTGAACCTGCACAATTTGGCCCGCGTCTAGGTTTGCCGAACAGGTATTGACTTCGCTAGGCTGATCGCCAAATTCACAGGCGTAAAGCCCTACCATGCGGTAGCTGCGAGCGTTGCCCTGAAAGAACCGCAGATTGTAGCCAAAATCTCGGGCGGCGGTGCCAAACTGGTTGAGCACGGCAAAGCGCTCGTTGTAGGTGAGCACCGACCACATCTGCGGATTGATCAGCACGTCTACCACGGGCGTGGCCGAGTCTTCAATTTCATAGGAAATCCAAGACTGCACTAGGCGACGGCCCCCCAGGCGAGGGGTTAACGAGTCGCGGTTCCACCACAGGCTGGGCAGGGTCATGGCTTCGGCAGAGGCGCGGCGGCTGTCGCTGGACAGCGCCTCGTTGACTATGCGCTGGTTAAAATCATCGCCGTTGCCCAAGGTAGCGGTGGGGAAAACCAGCAGCTGGCAGAAGGTTTGGTTGAGCTGCGGCGATCGCCCTGGCCAGTAGGCTTTTAGCACATCGCTGGGGCAGCAGGCCGCGTCGATGATACCGGTTTCTCCGTTGGCGCAGGCCTCCAGCGCCTCGGCCCGGTGAGGCACCAGCGCTCCGCCGATCAACAGCCCACCGCCGACCAA
Organism: Nodosilinea sp. CTOTU7353; assembly: GCA_036782635.1. GTDB lineage: Bacteria > Cyanobacteriota > Cyanobacteriia > Phormidesmidales > Phormidesmidaceae > Nodosilinea. The sequence continues at coordinate 5,175 of DAIPYU010000158.1, read as the reverse complement.
GGCCACGTACAGTCGCCGTCGTCTAGACAAGAGCTGGGAAACAACGCCCCTAACCGGTGTGAAGAGCCGCTCCAGGACACCCGAATCTGGTATCGCCTGCAACCGATGGCCCGCTTCCCTGCCCATGACCGTTCCCTACCCAAAAATTAATCGGCTGCGATGCACATGTTGTAGCTCCAGGGGCTGTTTCGCCACCTGTTCTACCATGAAGACGACTTGCTCAGGGCGCAGTAGGTTCCCATCGTTGCGACAGTTACCCATCACCCTCAGCCAAACCCCACACCCTTCTTTAGGATACTCCAGACCCGGAGGCAAGGGCTGACCTGGGGTGACTAGGGCCAGCTGGTGCAGCCGCTCCCGCAGGTTTATTAGCTGGGTTTTGCCCGACTTGGTCTGCTTTTCCCACAGCAGTTCGTCTAGGGCCATCACCGACTCAATCCACTGGGTCCAGGGCCACGGTTCCCAGGGCGCAGGGGCGTCCTGGGCTGCTGGGGCGAGCTGTAGGTAGTATTCGGCCTGGTCGAGGCGCTTGGTAGCGGAGGGCTCCTGCAACGAGACTTCCTCCACGCCGTAGAGGGGAATCTCTGGGGGCAGCTCGGCGGTGAGGCGCTGTACAAAGTCGTCGGGGGCGATCGCCTGGGTCAGCTCAAAATCGACCACTTCGCCGCTGCTGGTGGCCCCCAGGGGCAGGGCGTTGGCGGGCGATAGTCGAGGGCCGGGGTGAAAACCGCCGGTAAAGGCGATGGGCAGGCTGGCCCGCCGCAGGGCGCGGTCAAACAGGCGCACCAGATCGAGGTGGCCGATCAGGGCCATAGTGCCCAGCTTGCCTAGGGTGACCCTGAGCCGCTGCACCCGCTCAGAGCTGGGCTGGCCGTGGCCCGCAAAGGCCGGAATCGGCAGTGGCGGCACCACCACATTGTGGCCAAAGTCGGGGCCGCACACGCCGCAGTGGCTACAGCCCTCAAAGGAGCAGTCGGGCACGGTGGCCGCTTCGAGGGCGCGCAGTAGGTCTTCCTTCAGCCAGGTTTTGTCGATGCCCGTGTCCAGGTGATCCCAGGGCAGGGGAGCATCCAGGCTGGGGTGACCACCGCTGGCGTCTGCGGCCTCGGTGTCCATCACATTCCATTCGCCCTGCCATTCGCCCTGGTCTACCTTGCGGTATTTCCAGGTTAGACCCGCCTCGTCAATCGCCTGGGTCCAGGCATTAAAGGCGTTTTCTACGCTTTCCCACCAGCTGTCCATGCCGGCACCCAGCTCCCAGGCGCGGCGTACCACCGAGCCCAGGCGGCGATCACCCCGACCTACAAAGTCTTCCATCGCCGAGATCCGCACGTCCGTGAAGTTTACCTTGGCCCAGCGCATCTCGCTAAACTCGGCCCGCAGCAGCCGCTGCTTGCGGCGAAACTCCTCCGTCGACACAGAGTGCCACTGGAAGGGGGTGTGGGGTTTGGGGGTAAAGTTTGAAATGGTGATGTTGAAAGTCAGTGGCCGTCGCCCCTTGATGTAGCAGGTTTGGCGCAGCCAGCGCACGGTTTCGGCGATGCCCAGCACGTCCACATCGGTCTCTCCGGGCAGGCCGATCATAAAGTAGAGTTTCACCCGGCCCCAGCCCTGCTCGTGGGCGGTCTTGATGCCGCGCAGCAGCTCCTCGTTGGTCAGCCCCTTGTTGATGATGTCGCGCATCCGCTGGGTGCCCGCCTCGGGAGCAAAGGTCAACCCGGTGAGGCGAGTGCCGCCGATGATGTTGGCGATGTTTTCGTCAAAGCGGTCTACCCGCTGGCTGGGCAGCGACAGGGAAATGTTTTCATCCTTGAGCCGGTTTTTGACCTCAACCCCTACCGCTGGCAGGGCCAGATAGTCAGAGCAGCTCAGCGACAGCAGCGAAAACTCGTTGTAGCCGGTCTTGCGCATGCCGGTCTCGATTGCATCCACCACCGTTTCTGGGTCAACGTCGCGGGCGGGGCGAGTCAGCATGCCCGGCTGGCAAAAGCGGCAGCCTCTGGTGCAGCCCCGGCGAATTTCCACCGTCAGGCGATCGTGCACGGTCTCCACGTAGGGCACTAGGCCCATGGCGTAGGCGGGGATCGGCGTGGCCACCCGGCGCAGCACCCGCGCGGGCACATCGGGCCGATTGGGGTGCACCGAGCCATCGTCGGCCATGTCGTAGAACCGGGGCACGTAGACCCCCGGCACCTGAGCCAGATCGAGCAGCAGCGCCTCGCGGCCGAGACCAGCGGCCTTGCCCTCTTCAATCACCAGGGCGATCTCGGGCAGCAGCTCTTCGCCGTCACCCAGGGCGACAAAGTCAAAGAAGTCGGCGTAGGGCTCGGGGTTAGAGGTGGCGGTTTGGCCACCGGCAAAGATCAGCGGCCAAGCGCCATCGTCTACGGCAAAGGCCCCGGCCTGGTCGCGCTCCCGCCAGGTGAGGGGAATGTCCGCCAGCGAGAGCATTTCTAGAATATTGGTGGCCCCCAGCTCGTAGCTGAGGCTAAAGCCCAAAATATCAAACTCGGTGAGGGGCCGCTGCGACTCCACCGCAAACAGCGGCGTTCTGGTTTCTTTGAGTTTAGCGGCCAGGTCGGCGGCGGGCAGGTAGGCGCGATCGCACAGCTGCCGGGGCTGAGCATTCAAAATGCTGTAGAGAATAATGTGGCCCAGGTTAGAGGCACCGACCTCGTAAACCTCGGGATAGGTCAATACCCAGCGCACCGCCGCCTGGGGCCAGGGCTTGTGAACCGCACCTAATTCGTTGCCCAGGTAGCGAGCTGGTTTTGAAACGTCAGTAGCTACTAATGTATTAACCGATACAGGCACAGCCCAGTTACCCCAACGTATAAAAGCGATAGAACAGCCGCCAAACGACCCAGGGGAACTCCCTGTTATGGTCTAACCGCCGCCGCCCTAGAGCCACCGTAAAAACTTACCGTAAGAAACCCAAGGGCGACTGTTCTATCTTTCATACTATACAGGGCTAGAGAAAAGCCCCTGGAAGCTAGCTGCCGGTTTGCGTTAGCCTGCATTATTCATAACGCTAAGGAAAAGCCAGTCGTTCCCGTGGAAACGGGAATCTATGTGAAGCAGCATCCTTTCGAGTAGATTCTCGCCTACGCGGGAATGACAGCCGCTCGCTTCTGGCTTTGTAAATATCCAAGTTAGACTTTCGTGGGCTAGGCCGCCATGGGCAGGGTCTGGGGCAGCTCGTCGACCATTTCAAAGGCGCGGTCGAGCTGGGTTAGCTCAAACACAATGCGAATGGCCGGGGGCACAGAGCAAAGGCAGAGGCGCTTGTGCAGCTGACGGGCGTGCTTGAGGGCCGACACCAGCGAGATCAGCCCGGCGCTGTCGAGGGACTCAACCTGGCTCATGTCAACGAACAATCCGCAGGCGTGATCGCTTTGAATTTGCTGCATCAAAGACCCTTGGAAATCCTGGGCATTGGAGGCATTGAGGGAACCTTGAGCCTGAAAAATAGCCATTTCTTTAGCCATAGTCTGCATACTCGATATACTCCAGGTCAACGGATATTGTTTAGGACTATTTGAATTTAGAGCGTTCCAGCTAAACACTTGTCCAAGGTGCTGCCGTCAGAGGCCCAGCGGGTTGAACGGGCAGGCTTGCCTGGGAATTTGCCTTTAAACGGAACACTTTTAACGGGTTACTTCACGACGGTAGTGGCAATCATCCTGTTGCGGTAGTTCTTTGGATGATGGTTAGTCATATCTTGATGTAAATTCAGACCTCATTAATTTGCTGCTTCCGTGAATTTACTGAACATATCCCTTCCAATTTATTTGTTTTGTGATTTGAATCACCGTTTGCTGTGGTCATATTCACAGGGTTTCTGCGCTGCCGTCACTGGCCCAGGCCGCGTCGGAGCCGACAATTAATTTGTATAGCAACACCCCAGGTAATGGTTCATGGCCCCCACATTTTCCATTCGTCGATTGGTAGAGAAAGCACTCCACAGTGGACTGCTAACCCCTGATATAGAACAGGGGATCAACGCTGAGCTGTCCCGTCTGGGCTATCTGCCCATCGGCGATTCTGAAGTCCTAGAACTCCTCATGTACGAAATGGACGAAGGCCGCATTCGTCTGGTTCCAGGAGCAGGGTTCTTTGGCGAGTCACTCCAGCACCCTGTATCGAGCTGAACGCAGCGTCTGGGTGTAATTGACCAGGCTGGGCCTCGGCCGTTGCCCAACGCGATTAGGCCATCTGGGGAAATTCCCTAGATGGCTCAGCTTGGCTTCACGAAAACTTTACAAAAATCTTCCGGGTTTTGAGGACGGCTTGAAGACTCAGGTTTTGGTCGAGCTATCGCTCTTCAGTCTGGGCGGGTTCTCGGCCCACAGCTGTTGCACAAACTGGTTTACCGTCATCTGTGCAGGGTTTGCCGCCAGCTCGTCGAGGTTATCTGCTTCTGCAGGGTTTGATTCCGAGGGGACGGCTGCCGAGGGGGTTGCTGCCGATGTTTTGGCCGATAGAGTAGCGAGCAGCGGCAAGATGTCGGTATCCAGAGCCGGCTGAAGCTGACCCAGAGGCCAGAGCATATCCGGCGGGTCGGTCTGTTGTGCTGCTGTATGCTCAGAGAGCCAGTCTTTGCCCAGGGGTTTTGTGCCCGCTTCACCGACCAAAGCCAGGGGCCGAATCCAGCCTATTTGCCTGGGCGTCAGTACCTGAATCACCTCAGCATAGAGGCGAGTCTGGGAACATTCTAAAAATACGATTTGGCCTGGAACGAGGGAAGCCATAGCAATGAACAATTGGCGAAGGGTACGGACATATCTAGCGGCCAGTATCTAGGTGATGTATTAGAAATATATCGGGCTGATGGACTGGGGTCGATGGACTGGGGTCGATGTCCGGTGTAGGCCACTGCCTCCATGGTAGACAAATCCTACCTTAGACAGATCTATCGGGCCAGGCGGCTGAGAATGGCAGTTTTGCTACGGGCAACGCTAGCATGACATTTTATGATTATGGAGTGGTCATAGGATGTGCTGCCCTGGACTGCGACAGCTAGGGCGGTGATCGCACTCGCAATCCCATCTAATGGGCCCCCGCGGCGATATCCATGGGCATCATCCATGGGCACCTTTCAGGGCAGAGCTAGTGCAGCGTCAAAACTAAAAGTTAGGGTTCGTGTAGGTTGGGTGAAACGAAGGGTCACCCAAC
>DAIPYU010000157.1:6196-9900 GCA_036782635.1 Nodosilinea sp. CTOTU7353 | reverse complement strand
GCCTGGAAATCTGTAGAGCGTTTCCACGATGATTTTGTAGAGTTTTTTGGGAGAGATCGAGTCACCCTGTCGGGGTATGAGCTAAATAAAAAACTTAAGGAATATCAGGATATTACTACCCAACGTCGATTGGAGGTGGTTGGCATTGACGGTTCTAAATCGCTAAAGGATTTGGCTGCAGAAGCGGGTGTTTCTGAGGAAGAAATGGCTGAGTCGGCTGAGTCGTTTGGGGAAGACGGGCGCGAGGTCAGCCGTCTGCTCAAAGATGATAAAGCGCTCAATATGGTGATGCCGCCAATTAGCCTGCCGGACGATTTGCGGCGGGCAGAGGCCGTTACGGCCTTTGTGCATCCGCGCTGGGGGCAGACATTCTTAAAAGACTATGTGCGCCTGACTCAGCTATTTGACGCGACAGACGAAGAATCTGCCGCGAAAACAGATCAGATTATTCAAAAATATCTCAAGGAAGATGCAGTTAATTTCTACATCTGGCACTGCTTTGCTGAAGATAATGCAGCGCCGCTGATGGCGTCTTTAGGGCGATGCCTCAACCGTTCAGAGCTGTCAACAGACGATCTGGACGACATCTTAGTGCAGGCTGGCAAACCACTGGAACCACAGCTGCCAGAGATTGCCAGCGTGCCTATGCATCTGCAAGATCTATTTCAAGCAGCGCTGCAAGAGGTGGGTCAAAGCTCATCTAAGAAAAAGTCGAAGGGCAAGCGGAAGCCAAAAACAGGTTTTGCGGTTTAGGCGGCTGCCCAGCTAAAGGGAATAGGCGAGTGGGGTATGCGGTGTACGGTACAAGATGTACGGTGCACGGCAGTCCTTGAAACGTATACCTTGTACCTTTAATCATTAGAGCCAGTTGTCATTAAACGTAGGATGGGCAAAGGCCTCAAAGGCCGTGCCCATCTCCCTGATGATGGACACGCGTTGCTTTGCCCATCCTACGAAGGTTTTATCTTTAATTGTGCCTTCCTGCCTACTCCGGAAAGAAAAAGTCGGTTGACTCTTCGTCTTCCTCGGCGGCAATGTAGCTGCGGTAGTACTCTTCTAGATCCGCCGCCCCGATGGAGCGCTCGGAGGAGTTTTCAAAAAAGGTCTTGACCTTGAGGTAGCGGCGCAGCCCCTCGGCCCCAGCGTCGTGCTGGGTGGCCGCCTTAAAGTCATCGGGAAAAGTGTCGCTAACTTGCAGCCACGCTTCTTCCAGGATGTCCTCCACGTCTTCGTTGGGGGCACCTTCAATTAATGTTTCTAGCCCGTCGAGAATGTCAATTAGCTTGAGGATCTCTGGGATTTTCTCCGAATCAGACATTGAGCCGCGCACAACTAAGGGCTAAACAACAGGGGCTAAACAACCGCAAATGCTTAGAAAATCTTAGTGGAGTATGGCCCCGATTGATCGCCGATGCGGTGGAGAAGCGGTTGGGGAGTGGATGGGTAGGTGGGTGGATGGGTGGATGAGTAGGTGGGTGGATGAGTAGGTGGGTGGGTGAGTGGGTGTGGAGGGGGAAGAGGAATTTTAGTGGGATTTGGGTCGATGGTGCTGGTTGGGGGGCTTAGGGCACAGTTGCTGGCATGGCGGCTCAGGTTTGTCTGGGAATTGTCGGCGACTCCCTAGGGGAGATTGAGGTTGCCGGGGGCTGGGGTGGTGCGCCACTCGCGCAGGCGGAGCTGGGCCTGGGCGTAGGCTTCGGTCTGGGCGGGTACGGCTTCGGCGATGGCGATCGCCCGGGTGGTATTCACAGCGGCCTCGGTTTCGGCCAGGCGCAGAATGTCCCAGCTCCAGCGGGTGAGGGCCTGGGTGGCCTCGGGGCGCTGGGGGCTGCCCTCGGGCACCTGCTGGGCCAGGCGCACCGCCTCGGCCAGGGCGCTGACGGTGCCCGCCTGGGCGGTTTGATAGGCGGCCTGGAGCTGCTGCTGGCCCACAAGCTGGCCGCGCCAGCCCCGAATGCTGCTCTGGGCCTCATCGTGTAAAACGCGCCCTGAGCCAATCCGCGAGGCCACCGCCACTGCCTCGTTGAGGCGACCCTGGGTGGCGAGCTGGCGGGCCTGGGCCAGCAGCGGGCTGTCTTCGGCTCGCTGTAGATCGGCCCGCCACTGGCCAATTTCTCGCTGGGCTTCGTCGTAGAGGGCGCGACCTGAGCCAATCTGCCGAGCGGTGGCGATCGCCGCTGCCAGATCGCCCTGCTGGGCCTGCTGCTGGGCCAGGCTGAGAATCGGTCGGTCTTCGGTGGTTTGAATTTGACTGCGCCAGCGGCCAATCTGGGCTTCGGTGTCGTCCCAGGCGGGGTTGCTACGCGACACCTGCTGGGCCTCGATAATGGCCGCCTGGAGGTCGACAATGGTGCCGGGCAGCGCCACCTGTCTAGCCCACTCCAGCTGCGATCGCCCGGCCACCTCGTCTTGCCAGCGCCGCATCAGCGCCTGGGCCTTGCCGTAGAGGGGGCGATCAGCACTCACGCTTTGCAGCCGCACAATGCCTCCCTCTAGGCCGGTAATGCCCCCCTGCCAGGCCAGCTGGTTAGCGTCGATCAGGGTGCGCATGTCGGCGATTTCGCTACCCATGCCCAGCGCTGCTGGAATCGCCTCTAGCATTTGGCCGGCGGCTATGGCATCGCGGCGCTCGAGGGCGGCTTCAGCCATGGCTATCAGGTCGCGACCAAACTCGCGAAGCACCGATTGGGCCTCGCTGTAGATCGGGCTTTGACTGTCAATACCCTGGGCAATGGTGATGGCCTCCTGCATGGCTTTGAGGGTGCGCTGGCGGGCTAGTTCCTTCGCCTTGCCCAGCTGATTTAGGTCATTGCGGGCGGCGGTGATACTCGTCGTCAGCTCTTCGTACTTGGTAGTCTCCCAGTGGGTATTGCCCACGGAGAGCAGCTGAATAGCCTTGGCAAAGGCATCCTGAAAGGCCAGCTGCTTGAGGTCGGCCATCGCCGCCTCGTAGATCGTCTCGGCCGCTTGCCAAATTTGATTCCACTCGCTCACCTGCTGACTTACCAGCTGGGCCGCAGCGGTGTGGTTGGGAATGCGGCGGGCGATGGCAATAGCTTCAGCAATATCTCCCGCTTGAAACGTAGTCTCGGCCAGGGTTAGGATTTTTTCTGACCAGGCTTCGATCCGCAGGTCAACTTCGCCCCGGAGCGGGTGATCCTCGGGCAGTGACTCGAGCAGGGCGATCGCATCTAAATACCCGTCTACGGTGCCCTGCTCCGCATAGGCCTCAGCACACTGAACCCGCGTAGCTGCCGCCGCCGTGGGCCAAAAAATTGCCCGACAGTTGGGCAGGTTAGGAATGCGAAACAGGCTGACGGCCGACATCACCCCCACGCCGCTGACCACCACCAAAATGCCCAGCGACCAAATGGGCCAGGTGCGCGCCAGCCTTTGAACGAAAGGAACTCGGGCGGGGGGTAGGTCAGTATCGCTAGGATCGCCCCGCAGATCGGCCAGGGGGTCATAGCGGGGGCGATCAACCTGGGTGGGGTAGCCTTTGGTCTGTCCAATGGCCCCACTGGTAATTGCTTTTGTAGCTGCTAGATCTGGGGCTGCTAAATCTGGCCTCCCCAGGTTGGGAGACGGAGCGCTGGGCGGCATTGGGCGCGGTTGCCGCTGACCAGCCCCCCCATCTGGGAGAGCCTTTCGTCCAGAGTTATGTTGATCTGGAGCCATGTCCGCTTCCTAGAGTGTTGCGCCGG
>DAIPYU010000157.1:0-6096 GCA_036782635.1 Nodosilinea sp. CTOTU7353 | reverse complement strand
TTGCGCCGGGGGTTGTACCAGTGAACTATGCCGGGGTTTGCGCTGGAAAACTGCGCTAAAGCAGCTCCCAAACCAGGTAATTTGCCCTAGCCCCCTGGGGCCAAGGTAGTCACCGCCAAAGTCAGCCCTAGTATAGCCACCTCTTCAGTAAACGCAAGCTGTCTTAACGAGACGGCCAGCTCCTACCCGCCCACCTGGTCTTTGTACTCATCGGCGGTTAGGGTATCGTCTAGCTCGTCCAAATCACTGGCTCTAATTTTAACCAACCAGCCGTCGCCGTAGGGGTCGTCACCAATCTGCTCAGGGGCCTCGATCAAGACCTCGTTGCGCAATAGTACCTCCCCAGTGACTGGCGATTTCAGCTCTTCAACGGCCTTCACCGACTCTACAGTGCCAAACTTCTCGCCCTTCTCCACGGCGTCGCCAATGTCGGGCAGTTCTAAAAAGACAATGTCGCCCAGTTGGTCAATGGCAAAGGCGGTAATGCCTACGGTGACAACAGACTCGTCCTCGTCGGCGCGAACATACTCGTGGCTATCAAGATATTTCAGAGTTTCGGGATATTCAAATGCCATAGCACAACCTCAAACGCCCAAGGAACTTAGTGGACGGTGACTTACACCACCGCCGGAATCAAATGCAAGTGTGCCATGAGTCAGCGATTTTGGCGCACCCACTCACCCACTCACCTACTCACCCACTCCCTTTCGCTCGATAAAAAGGCCGCTTCACCACCGTCGCGGGCTTGGCCTGGCCGCGCACTTCGACCTCTAGGGTTTGGCCGACCTTGGCTAGGGGCGTGGCCACGTAGGCTAGGGCAATGGGGATATTGAGCGTGGGGGCCAGGGTGCCGCTGGTGACGGTGCCGACGCGATCGCCCTGGTGTAGCACCGGGTAGTCGTGGCGGGCAATGTGGCGATCAGCCATGGCCAGCCCCACCAGACGACGGCTGACTCCCTTGGCTTTCTGGGCCTCTAGGACCGATCGCCCCACAAAATCGCCTTTTTCATCCAGATGCACCAGCCAGCTCAGGCCCGCCTCTAGGGGGCTGGTGGTGTCGTCAATGTCTTGGCCGTAGAGGGCCATGGCGGCCTCTAGGCGCAGGGTGTCTCGTGCCCCTAGGCCGCAGGGGGCAGCGCCCGCCGCCGTGAGGGTGTGCCAGAGGTCTAGGGCGGTGGCGGGGTCGGCCATGATCTCAAAGCCGTCTTCGCCGGTGTAGCCGGTGCGGGCGACCCAGGCGGGCTGGCCTAGAAGAATGGTGTCGGCGTGGGCGAAGCGGCTGAGCTTGCTCAGGTCGAGGCCGCTGTGGGGCTGGAGCAGGGCGGCGGCGGCAGGCCCCTGAATCGAGATCAAGGCGCGATCGCGCGATTCATCCACCAGGTCAATGTCGCTGCTCGTCAGGTGCTCGAGCAGCCAGGTCTTGTCTTTGTCGGTGGTGGCAGCGTTGACGATCAGCGCCACGGTTTCAGGCTCGGCCCCCAGGGGTGACTTGAGGTAGACAATCAGGTCGTCAATGATGCCGCCCTGGGGGTTGAGCAGCACCGTGTACTGGGCCTGACCGGGCTGGAGCCGCTCTAGGTTAGAGGGCACCAGCTTTTGCAGCGCCGCAATTACCCCCGGCCCGGTGAGGGTAAATTTGCCCATGTGGGAGATATCAAACAGCCCAGCGCGATCGCGCACCGCCTGGTGTTCTTGCTTGATGCCGCCAAACTGCACCGGCATAATCCACCCGGCAAACTCGGTGAGGCGGGCCTTTTGTTCAACGCAAGCGGCGTAGAGCGGGGTTTGCAACAAAACCATAGACGGGTGCTGTAGAGAAGAATTCTAGAATTACTCAGAGTGTACTGATTGTTCTGACAAAACCACAGACTTTCGGCGTTTTCATCTCATCCAAGTCCAAAAGTGGAGTTTTGCCTGGGGGTAAACTCCAGATCCCGAGCTGGACTTGGCACATGCCGTCGCCACCCAGGCCTTTTTAGGTGAGCGGGTGCAAAACAAGGGTTACAAAATGTTGCGCTTCCCTAAGCTCCGACCGGCAATTCCTCCCAAGGGCATAGGAATAGGGCCAGCAGGGGGATTTATATAGGCAATAGGTAATGAAATAGCGATAGTGAAGTGATGGGCAGATGAGCCTATCAGTTGATAGCGTTTCCCTCTGCATGTGTGCCCCTATGATTGCTCTAATGCCCCACGGCACTTGTTTTTTGTGGAATCAGTGGCTGACCTCTCTGCATGTGGTTAGCGATAGTCTGGTGCTGGTGGCCTATTTTTCGATACCGCTGCTGCTGTTTCTCAACCGGCAGCACATTGATGCCCAAATTCACCCGGTGCTGCTGCTGTTTGCCGCTTTTATTTTTAGCTGTGGCATTGGCCACGGCCTCAGCGTGTGGAATATCTGGCACGCCAACTACTGGGTAGAAGGGCTGTGGACCGGGGTGACTGCGACCATTAGCCTCTACACCGCTTGGCAGCTCAAAGCCTTAGTGCCCCAGTTGCTCAACACCCATAAAGACCTAGTCGCCACCCGCGAGCTGATCGAGCAAGACCCGCTGACCGGTATTGCCAACCGTCGCGGGCTAGAAACGGTCCTAGCCGCTCTGACCTACCCGTCGGCAGACGTAGTGCACACCCTGGTTTTGATTGACCTCGACGGGTTTAAGCACATCAACGATACCTTCGGCCACCTGGCGGGTGACCAGCTGTTGCAGGCCGTGGCCGATGTGCTAGACCGCCACATTCGCACCCTTGATTTGGCCGCCCGCATCGGCGGCGATGAGTTTGCCCTGCTGATGGTGGGCTGCACCCCAGAAGAAGCTATGACTAAGGTCGAGACCATTCGCCAGGAAATTCAGCACATTCGGCTGCCCGATCTGCCCTACCCAGAAGATGCTCCCCTGGTTTCAGCCAGCATTGGCCTCAGTCAGTTTGAGGCTGGTCGAGAGCTAACCGACAGCTATCAGGAGGCTGATGTTGCTCTCTATGCCGCCAAACAGGGCGGCAAGAACCAGATCAGGATCGCGGCGGTGGCTGCTTAGTCGTCGGCCTAGTTTTTGATAAATCCGCCCAGGTCGGGGCGATAGCGGGCGACAAAGCTACCCTGGGCATCGTAGACGGCGACCTGGCGATCAATCTGGTGACTGGTGGTGATCACCTGGTCAATCAGCCGCTGGGCGCTGGGGCTGAGCTGGTTGGTAAAGCCAAAGGTACCGTCGGCGGCGGGGGGGGTAATGGCCTGGCGCAGGGGTTCGGCGTACTGGCTTGAGAGCACCACACGCACCTGGCTAGCATCTTCGGAGACCGTGCAGGGGGTGGCCGAAAATTCGCACATTTGGGCCAGGGTGGTGGTCAACGATTGCAGGGCCACGGCGGTGCGCAGGCGATTTTGGGCGTTGGCCAGGGCGGGCTGGTAGGTCTCTAGCAGCACCGCCCCCTCTGCCGCCAAAATCGTGTCGGTGGGAATTTGCTGGGCGCTGGCTACGGCCTGTCGCCACTGGGCGAGGGCGAGGGTCCACTGGCCCTTGGCCTCGTAGGCGGCGGCGGCGCGGGCGGCCTGCACGGCCTGGTTGTAGTTGTGGGCACCGGCTTCTTCAAGGGCGGCGCGGTTGGTGACGCGGTTGAGCTGCTGCTGGTAGTCGCCCAGCTGGGCCTGGGCTTCATCGTAGACCATGGTGCCCTGGGGGATCAGCGAGAGCCCCTTGATGGCGGCCTGCCACTCTTTGGTGGCCAGCTGCCAGCCCGCCAGGGAGTTGGCGGTATCCATGCGCTGGCGGGCCAGGCTGCCGGTTTGAATAGCGGTGCTAAAGTTGGCTTCGGCCTCTTCTTCGGCGACAATGCGGCGGCCAATGGCGCTGTGGTTAGAGCGATACTCGCGCAGCTTTTGCTGGCTGTAGTCAAAGGTGGGGCTGTTGGCGTCAATGCCCTCCAGCCGGTCAATGGCCTGTTTCCAGAGCAGATGGATTTTGACCCAGCGCTCGACCGGGTGGGGTGGGTTTTGGCTCAGGTTGGCGGCTTCGCCCGCCAGGGCCTGGGCCTGAATGATGGCGTCGAGGGAGACAATGCTGCGCTGGTAGCGCCGTAGATCGCTCTGGGCTGTCTCGTAGTAGGGCGACCAGGTGGGTATCGGGGTCAGCAGATCGATGGCGGTCTGGAGGTCTAGGTGGGCGGTGGCCAGGTCGTCGCCGGTGGGGCTGCCGATCAGGGTGACCTGGGCCAGATCGTAGAACTCGTTGGCCTGCTCCAGGCGATCGCAGCTGCCCACCACACAGGGCCGCGTCAGGGCATAGGCAAAGGCCCCGCTGCCCACCAAAATTAGCGCCGCCAGGCCGTAGCTCCAGTAGTAGCCCAGCGATCGCAGCCCTTGTCTGGCCCAGACCTGCGATCGCTGGCCCCAGCCCTCAGCCGGGGGCTGTACCGCTGCGTCGGGCAGCGCCAGCGCTGCATCGCTAAAGGTGAGGGCCGCAGGATGGGGCGATTCGCCATCGGGTGGCGCTGCACCGTTGCCGTCGGCGATCGCCCCTCCCGACTCCAGGGAGTCAGCCTCAAGTCCAGGCTCCTCTGTGCCCTGCACCGTCTGCTCTTGTACCGCTGCCTCCCCACTGCCGTTTAGGCCTTCCTCAGCGCCGCCGTCCTCTAGCAGCCCGTTCTCTGGCACCTCATTTTCTAACAGGCCATTTTCTAACAGCCCGTTCTCTGTACCGTTAACCTCAGCCGGAAACAGCACCTGCGCTACTTCTTCAGGCTGCCAGGTAAAGGTGTGAAGGGCGTAGGGCTGGGGGGCCAGCTTGAGCTTGAGATAAATGCGCACCGAGAGAACCTCTGCCATCGCCCAGTCGGCCTCGGGCAGCCCCACCGTCGGCACCAAATCGCGAAAGGCCAATTCCAGCGCCTTGAGCAGGTCATTGGGGTCGCCCACCTCAGGCGGCGAGTGCTTTGCCAACAGCAACAGCCGCCCGGAGCGCTCTGAGCACTCGACCGCAGTCAGCCCAGGGTAAAGCCTGGTTTTTTTGAGGTAGCCGGCAAAGGCTTGCTGAAGGGGTTCAAACCCCCTATGGGTGGGTGATAGTGAGGTCATAGAATACCGACAGATATTGCCCTAAGCAGTGACGCTCCAAAGGGACGATCTAAAAAAAGCGCAACGACCCAAGCAGAAACATTCTTAGTGAGTATGCTAGTTCAAGGTTGATATTCTGAGACAAGATCAACCAAATCCAAGTCTAGGCATGGGGAGGTCTACCTGGAGGAAGTCCATCTGTAGAAGAATCCAATCGTGGGCAAGCTACAGTCCCCGAGCTGGGCTTGATATATCTGGGGGCACATCTAGAATGAGTAGGCCTAAGGTGAGTGGGTTGCGGTGCTAATTCTAATTGTGGAAGACGAAGCCGAAATCGCCCGGCTGATTCGGCTTTACTTAGAAAAAGAAGGCTTTACCTGCGAGGTGTGCGAAGACGGCGAAACCGCCCTGCGCTACCAGCAGACCCTCCAGCCCGACTTAATTATTCTTGACGTCATGCTGCCCAAGCTCGACGGCCTTGAGGTCTGCACCCGCATTCGCCAGGGGCCAGGAGCCAAAGACCCTTACATTCTCATGCTTACCGCCCGAGGCGAAGAGATCGACCGCATCATCGGCCTCTCCACCGGGGCCGACGACTACCTGGTCAAGCCCTTTAGCCCCAGGGAGCTGGTGGCCCGCGTGCGCGCCCTGCTGCGCCGCAGCCTGCGCCACAGCCAAGAGGCCCCCGCCCAGACCTACCGCACCGCCCACTTTAGCCTCGATCTCGACCAGCGCACCGCCCACCGCCAGTCCGGTGCCGGCGAGGCCGAGCTGCTTGACCTCACCCCTCTAGAATTTGACCTGCTGGCCACTTTCATGAGCTATCCAGGCCGAGTGTGGAGCCGCCACCACCTGATCGAAAAACTCTGGGGCGAAGATTTCTTTGGCGACGAGCGGGTGGTCGACACCCACATCGCCCGGCTGCGCAAAAAGATAGAACCCGACTCATCGCAGCCCACCTTTGTGAAAACCGTCACCGGGGTGGGGTATCGGTTTGAGGATGAGGCGGAGTAGGGCCGGAGGCCAAAGGGTTTACGGTACAAGGT
>DAIPYU010000156.1:0-10370 GCA_036782635.1 Nodosilinea sp. CTOTU7353 | reverse complement strand
CTGCGAGGCTTCTCTCAGTTGGGGTGTACTTCATGCGTTCAGGAACCGCTATATAAAATTACTCCACTGTGAGGTCTTATATGTACTGCGATGTAAAAGTCGTCAAACCCCTACCTGATTGTCGCATTTATGTTGAAATTGAAGATGGTCGGCAGGGCATTTTTGACATGAAGCCCTACCTTGATCATGGCATCTTTCGAGAACTGAAAGACGAACACTACTTCAACCAGGTAGACATTCTTTTTGGCGCAATCACTTGGCCGCACGAACAAGACATTGCACCAGAAACTTTAATTGAAGAAATGGTTCAAGTTGAAAACATACCTGACATTACGCTGCACTCAGACGGCAATTCTGGTACGCTCCATCGTCGCCAGTGAACTTGGTCGTTATGCAGCTTAACTTTGTATGGAGACAGTAAATCAGCTGGATGAGCCGGAGTGTAAACGGCATACGTATTGCTTTGCCAACAACCCAGCCTTTCAACCCATCGCCTGGTGAGGCAAATAGAGCAGCATCTCTACCCATTCACTCACCTATCCCATCCCGCTATCCCAGGCAATCCTCACAGCAGCCTCTCGATCTACGAATGCTGCCGTAGATCGAGAGGCCGCGTCACAGGCTATTCGCGTGGGGCTGCGGCAGCAAGAGTTATCCGTGGGCTGGGGGGCAGCGATGCGCATTCGCCATCGACCTCCCCGTCCTGCAAGATTCATCCTTGCTGGTTCTGGGAGAATGACACTAGTTCCGGAAAATGCCAAATAATTCCAGAATGTACAAGAACCCACAGCCCTGCTTCTGGAATTAAATAAAATTTACTACAACGAGCATGGCAGGATTCGAACCTGCGACCGCTAGAACCGGAATCTAGTGCTCTATCCACTGAGCTACATGCCCTTAGGCTAAAGTATCTTAGCATCTGCTGAGGGTAATGACAGCGCTTTTCAGCCCATAGCCTGGTCAGACTGATGGAGCAGCAAAGTATCCCTACCGATCGACTCACCCACTCACCCTCGCCCCCCGCTATTTTGATAAAACAATCCCTGGAGAAGCCCTATGGTGACGGCAGCACCCGTAGATCGAGAGACGGCGCTACAGGCCATTCGCGCGGGACTGCGGCGGGGGCAGCAAGAACTGGCCGACTGGGCTGGGGGGCGGCTGGCGGTGTCGGCGGTGCCCGGCTCTGGCAAGTCTACGGGCATGGCTGCTGCTGCCGCGATCGCAATTGCCCGCCACCAGCTACACCTCAACCGCCAGCTGGTGCTGGTCACCTTCACGCGATCTGCGGCGGCCAACCTCAAGGCCAAGGTGCGCGGCCACCTCAAAGCCCTGGGCCTGCCCCAAACCAGCTTTACCGTCTCCACCCTGCACGGGCTGGCGCTCAACATCGCCACCCGCAACCCCGAGCTGTCAAACCTAAATCTCGACACCCTGACGCTGGTTTCCCCGGCGCAGAACAACCGCATTTTGCGCACCTGCGTCGAGCAGTGGATTGTCGCTAACCCCGACCTCTACCACCACCTGATCGAGGGCCGCCAGTTTGACGGCGAAGAAACCGAACAGCTCAGGCGGCAGTCGGTGCTGCGTACAGAGGTGCTGCCCAGCCTGGCCCACACGGTGATTCGTGAGGCCAAAAGCTCGGGGCTGCTGCCCGCTGACCTGCTCGATTTGGCCCGGTCGGTGAACCACAATCTGCCGGGGGATGTCGAAGACTACGACCTACTCACCATCGCCGCCGGTCTGTACGATCGCTACCAAACCCTGCTGCTTCAGCGGGGCTGGATCGACTACGACGACATGATCCTCGGTGCCCTGCGAACCCTGGATGACCCCGACAGCCGCCGCTTTTGGCAGGGGCGCACCTTTGCCGTGTTTGAAGACGAAGCCCAGGACTCCTCCCCCTTGCAGACGCGGCTGCTAACCCTGCTGGCGGCCAACCCAGAGGATCCTACGGGAGAACCTAACCTGGTGCGGGTGGGCGACCCCAACCAGGCGATCAACTCCACCTTTACCCCGGCAGACCCGGTGTTCTTTAACCAGTTCTGCGATGCCTGCCGCCCCTCGGGCCGCCTGGTTACCATGGATCAGGCCGGGCGCAGTACCGGGGCGATCATGACCGCCGCCAACTGGCTGCTGGCCTGGGTCAATCAGTCCCAGTTGGCCGGGCCAGAGACCCCATTTCGCAATCAGGCGATCGCCCCCGTGCCCCCCGACGACCCCCAGCCGGGGGCCAACCCTGACGCCCTAGGGGCCGGGGTTGAAATCGTCTCGCCGCCCACCACCCTAGAGTCAGTGAAGCTGATCGCCCAGCGGGTGCAGGCGATCTACGCCGAGCACCCCGACACCAGCTTTGCCATTTTGGTGCGGGAGGGCCGCCAGGGCCGGTTTGCGGGCGACCTGCTGCGCGACCCCGAGCAGGTGGGGGTAGACCTGAGCGCCCTGGGCCTGACCTTCTACGACGTGGGCGAGCAAGACCGCCAGACCCAGGTGCCCAGTGACATGCTCACCCTGCTGCGCTTCATTGAGCGGCCCCACTCCGCCGACACCCTCAAGGCGGCGCTGCGGGTGCTGGTCGATCGCAAGCGGGTGCCCACCCAAGACCTCAACGCCCTGGCCAAAGCGCCCGAACAGTTTCTCTACCCCGGCCCCCTCGATACACCGCCCGACACCGAGGCCGCCCACACGGCGCGGCGCTACTGTACGGGGCTGCTGCGATCGCGCCTCGAACTCCCCCCCTACAGCCTGTTTTTCTTCATTGGCCTCACCCTGGGCTACAACCAGAGCGAGCTAGCCACCACCGACAAACTCGCCGTGCGCGTCAGCCAGCAGATTCGCCAAGATGACACTCTGGCCGCTGCGATCGCCGTGCTGCAAGACATCGTTGGCTCCGAGCGCTTCACCGCCGTCGAAACCGAAGACACCGACTCGCTCTACACCCGCCCCGGCCAGCTCACCCTGATCACCATGCACAAAGCCAAGGGGCTCGATTGGGACGTAGTCTTTCTGCCCTTTCTCCACGACAAAACCATCCCCGGCACGCTGTGGGTGCCGCCCCAGGGAGAATTTCTCGGCGACTTTACCCTGGCCGAGGTGGCCCGTGCCCAGATTCGCGCCTATGCCCACACCAGCGGCCAACCGGGCCAGAGCCAGAAAGAAATACCCGATATCCTCACCGCCTGGGAGCAGGCCAAACACCTCAAAGCCGCCGAAGAATATCGCCTGCTCTACGTGGCCATGACCCGCGCCAAGCGCCTGCTGTGGATGTCTGCGGCCCAGCAGGCCCCCTTTACCTGGAGCAAGCCCGAGAATGTTCAGGGGGCGAACCCTTGCCCGGCACTGCCGGTGCTGCGGGGTAAGTGATGGGTGGATGGGTGGATGGGTCTGCCCAGAGGTCTTGGGCGTTCGCGAAGCGTCACCGGAGTGAATCGCAAAACGGTCACCCACCGCGAATCGCAGATCGCCCAGCCAAAATCCCCCCTAAGGAGATTCCCAGGAAAGCAGATACCAGCTTTAATCCAGCGGCTGTAGCCGCTGTAGGGTGAGCACTGCCCACCATTGGGAAACTATTTTCCAGAGGTCGCCTAAAATCCCTAGTCGATCCGCTCGATTTGCCAGAGAATTTGGTTGCCCTCGCGCCGCACTCGCGACACCGACCAGTTGCGCCAGGCCCAAAATTCGCCCCGACTGGTCACAGCGCTAGCGTTCACATCCATCAAATCGGCCAGTTCTGAACTGGTGATTAAATAGCCCTGCTTGGCGACTTCGTCGGCAATTTGCAGGGTTTCTAGAACGTTGCGCAGGATATCAACCCTCACCTCGCGGGGTAAAGAATCAAAGTTTTCACTAATCGGAGAAGTTCCAGAGTCTGCCATGATGCATGATGCCGTCCAAAGCTAAAAGCAAGCTAAATTCTACCCTCTGACCTCGAAGTTAACAGTAGGTAAGCTCATAAATCACCCGTGCTTTGCATCAGGAAAACTTATAAAAGCTATTACAATTACCTTTCTGGGTGCGATTTGGCTCAGTTGAGCCCGGTCAAACTAACGGGCAAATACATTTATACTATAATTTGCGCAGTTGTTCGCTATGGTTTCCGCTCCAGGGTGCTAATCTAGCCCTGCGCAGGTTTGCTATCCATTCTCTAACCCCTTTGACCGCCCATGAGCCATAGACCCGTCGCCATAGACCTGTTTGCTGGAGCGGGCGGCCTCAGTCTGGGGTTTGAGCAGGCCGGGTTTGATGTGGTCGCAGCAGTGGAGGTCGATCCGATTCATGCGGCCATCCACAAATACAACTTCCCCGACTGTGCTGTTTTGCCGATTTCTATCGCCCATCTCAGCGCCCAAACCATTCGTCGCCAGGCGGGCATTGGGTCAAAGGAGATCGACATTGTCGTCGGCGGCCCCCCCTGCCAGGGGTTTTCGCTGATTGGCCAGCGGGTGCTCGACGACCCCCGCAACAGCCTGGTGCGCGAGTTTGTGCGCATTGTCGATGAGCTATCGCCCCGGTTCTTTCTCTTTGAGAATGTCAAGGGGCTGACCGTGGGCCAGCACCGCCAGGTGTTAGACGAGCTAGTCGAAGAATTTCAGGCCATTGGCTACAGCGTGCAGACCCCCTGGCGGGTGCTCAACGCCTACAACTACGGCGTGCCCCAAGACCGTCAGCGGCTGTTTTTGCTGGGGGCGCGGCGGGGCGAACCGCTGCCCAACTACCCGATGGCGATCACCGCGCCCCCTAAAACCCTGGCCAAGGCGCGAAAGACCGACCCTCTAGTGGTGCCCGCCCCCACCTGCCAAGCGGCCCTGGGCGACCTGCCCGATGCCGAACTGTTTGACGAGTTGATCAGCGATGATGCGGTCTATGCCGAGCAGTGGGGCAAGCTGTCGCCCTACGCTGCCGAAATGCGCTGCCTGGGCGATCGCGCCTGGCATCTGGGCTACCGCCGCCAGTGGAACCCCAGTCTGCTGACCTCTAGCGCTCGCACCAGCCACACGGCGATCTCGCGCCGTCGCTTTGCCGCCACCCAGCCCGGTGAGGTAGAGCCGATCTCGCGCTTTTTTAAGCTCGCCCCCGACGGGGTGTCCAATACATTGCGGGCGGGCACCGACTCGGCGCGGGGCGCGTTTACCAGCCCCAGGCCAATTCACTACGCCCAAAACCGCTGCATCACGGTGCGAGAAATGGCGCGGCTGCACGGCTTCCCCGACTGGTTTCGGCTGCACAAGACCAAGTGGCACGGGGCTAGGCAGGTGGGCAACGCGGTGCCACCGCCGCTGGCGCGGGCCTTGGCCGCTGAGTTTATCAAAACGCTGGGGGTGACGATTGAGCCGCCCACGGAGATTTTGCGCCTCGACGATGGGGTTTTGCTGGCGATGAAGATGACCGAAGCGGCCAGCTACTGGGGCATCGAGGTGCCAATTGCCAAGCGCGATCGCAAAACCGGCCATAAGAAACGGAAGCAAGAGGAAATCGAGTTGTTAAATGGAACGGCAATAATTCTTCAGCAAGATGGCTAAGAAGGAAGGCGAAGCCTCTCAAAGTCGATACAAGGCCATGGTCGAAAAAGTCTTTTTTGATCGCTACGTAGCCGGTCAAGAGAGCCTGGAGTTTGAGCGGGAAGACTTAGTGGCGGCAGCGGCTGAGCTAAGTATCAAACTGCCGAAGAATATTGGTGATGTCGTCTATTCAATCCGGTATCGAACCCCCATGCCGGATAGCATACTGGCAATCCAGCCCAGCGATATGGAGTGGATTATTGAGGGCATGGGTCGGGCAAAGTATGCCTTCAAATTGGTTAAAGTCAATAGAATTATTCCCAATCGAGAACTGATAGCTACCAAGATTCCAGACTCCACTCCTGAAATTGTGCGTGGCTATGCGCTCTCTGATGAGCAGGCCCTGCTTGCCGTCGTCAGATATAACCGCTTAATCGACGTTTTTCTTGGCTTAGTCGCCTATTCACTCCAAAACCATCTTAGAACTACGGTTTCATCTGTTGGGCAGGTTGAAATCGATGAAATCTATGTGGCGGTCGATAAATTTGGCCGGCAGTTTGTTTTGCCGGTGCAGGCAAAAGGCGGCAATGACAAGCTTTCTGTGGTTCAAACCAAGCAGGACATTGCCTGTTGCCGCGTCAAATATCCAAACCTGATTTGCAGGCCCATATCAGCTCAGTTTATGGAGGATGATCTGATTGCCCTATTTGAGCTTGTGGTCATCAATGATGAAGTCAAGGTTGTAGAGGAGAGGCATTATCGACTGGTTTCCTTTGATCAAATTGATGATGATGACCTGAGGTTATATTCACAACGGTCATAACGTCTATGGGTATTTCTAAAAGTACCCTTTTCCAAAAATAGGCACATAATAAAAACCTGACGATATTGGAAAAATATCGTCAGGCAAAGAATGAGAACTAGCAATATCTTCTATTCCGCTGGGAGTTCACCTAGGGCATCGGTGCAGTATGGCTAAAAACCCGGTTTCTTCGTCGCTGTTCTAACGACATGACCAGCCTTCTGGCCCAGAAACCGGGTTTCTGTACCGGCGTTTTAGGGTAATCTCCCAGCAAATGGTGACCAGCCAATCAATGCCTCACGCACCGCTGGCCGAGGGGCGGCGACGCTCTTGCTGAATCAGCACATAGCCGACCGCAAACCAGAAGATCAGCAGGCCGCCGGTAATTGCCAGCACCGGCACCAGGCCCAGGCGACTAATCAGGGCCGGGGCCGCTGCGGTAAACAGACCGCCGCCGACAATCGGCTCAAAAAACAGCTGCTTGTAGGCAAAGCCCTCAAAAGCGCCGGTGCTGTTGTCGGGGTCAACCATGCGCAGCAGCAAAATGCCCGTGGCAGTGACGCCCATCGACTGGCCCAGGTCGCCAATGCCTTTCTCAAACCAAAAGCTAGGGAAAATGCGCGGTGCCCACCACATGAAGACCAGCACGTTCCAGGTGATGCCGGCGATGCTGAGAATCAGGAAGACCCCCAGGTTGCCGCCGATGACTCGCAGGGAGATGGATGCGATCGCAGAAATTACCACCACATCTAGCGCCACCCCGGCAATATTTTGCACCATAGGGCGAATCACCAGCGCCCCCAGCCCCAGCCGATTGAGAATTGACTGGGTGATGATGCCGCCGATCAGCGCCAGGGGAAACAGCGGCACAAACTGAAACACCGCAAAGCCGCCGTCGCCACCCCAGGTGGCGGCCTCTACCCACTTGAGGGCTTCGAGAATTAGCCAGCCAATGGCGATCGCCATACCCACAACGGCAAAATTAATCGACAGCGGATCAATCAGCAGGTTGCGCAACAGCCGCGCCCGCTGCTGCCGGATCTCTGGCGTTTCAGACACCACGTTGAGGTCAGGAATTTCTTCAGGCTCAATCACTCGGCGCGTCACCGTATCGATATGGCCCTTGCGGCGACCCCAGTCAGCCAGCGCCGTGCCGATGATAATGCCCGACACAATGCCCACCGTCGCCAGCCCCACCGCCAGGTCAGCCCCATCGGTGTAGCCCAGCTCATTAAAGGTCTCAGCCATACCCCCAGCGGTGCCGTGGCCGCCCTCAAAGCCAATTTCAATCAGAGACGCGGCAATGGGGTTAGCGCCAAACACCGGCCCTAAGATCAGCAGAGTGGCCAAAATGCCCACCACATACTGCCCCCAGGCCAGAGTTTGGCCAAACACCACCTGAGGAGCCGCTCTGCGCCAGATTTGCCGCGGCGGCGGAATCGTCTCACCCAAAAACAATGCCGCAAACACAATATTGATAAACACCCCCGGCGACTGAGACCACACCAGACGAATGTCTTCAGAAAATAGCCCGCCCGCCAGCAGCGAGTCTGGCCCGGCGATGGCGGTGGCAATGCCCCCCAGCACCTCAGGCCCCAGCAGTAGGGCTAGCGCCCCGGCCACGATGGAAGCGGGCAGGTAGAGCCGCTGAAACCAATGGAAGCGCTGCTTGAGGTATCGGCCCCCCAGCAGCAGCAGCGCCAGTATGACAAAGGCAAATAGGACAGTTCGTAGGTTAAACAAGGTTTCCTCCGGAGGTAGGTGCCAGGGGTGGCAATGTCAGGGTTGTCCTGCCACTGCTATAGATCCATTGATTCTATGAGCCTGCAGTAACCTTCGGCACATGCACTAAATTATCTATAGGGAGAATATTTTGAAATGTTGCTTCCCAGGCTCGGTTTTCCTAGGCCTGCACCACAGCAAATTCAAATATCCCCTGTCGTTCCCTTACCCGAGGTATCTCCGTGGCCAACAAAGACCAAATCAAGCAACACATCGCCCTCACCAGCAAGATCAACTTTGACGGCATCACCCCCGCCAAGAGCGCAGACCCCCGCAAGGCGAAGATCATGCAGCATGTGAAGAAGAGTTTGGGATAAAGATAAAGGGGTGTTGGGTGTTGGGTTCAAGGTTTACGGTTTACGGTTTACGGCAAGCCGTGAACCGCCGACCTGATACCTGACACCCGAAACCCAACACCCTACAGATAGCCTGCTGGGTTCACCGGGTTGCCGTTCTGGCGCACCTCAAAGTGCAGGTGGGGGCCAGTAGACAGGCCGGTGGAGCCGACTGCGGCGATCACCTGCCCCTGCTGCACCGCTTGCCCTTCGCTGACCAGCAACCGGCTGGCGTGGGCGTAGAGGGTGCTCAGCCCGCCGCCGTGGTCAACAATCACCGTCTGGCCATAGCCGCCGTACCAGCCTGAGAAAATGACGCGACCGGAGTCGGCGGCGTAGATTGGGGTGCCCTGGCTGGCGGCAAAGTCGATGCCCGCGTGGAATCGGCTGTAGCCCAAAATCGGGTGGCGGCGGTTGCCAAAGCCGCTGGAGATGTGGCCGTTGGCGGGGAAGACAAACCGCCCGGTGCCGCGAATCACGCCAGTGCTGGCGGCCATTTTTTGGCGAATCAGCCCACCGAGCTGCTCCGACTCGCGGGCCAGCTGGGCCTCGGCGGCTTCTAGCGCCCCGCGTCGATCTTGCAGGCGGGCGATCAGCTGCTTTTCTTCGCTGGCTTCGGCTTCGTACTGCTGCTTTTGCGAGAGAAACTGCTGGCGCAGCAGGGCCACCTGGTTGCGCTTTTCTTCGACCGCCGCCTTTTGCTGCTGAATGGCGTCGGCCTGGGCCTTGAGATCGGCTAGCACCTGGCGATCAGCGGCGTAGACCCGCTTGAGCTGATACTGACGGTCGAGAAACTCATTAAAATTTTGGCTTTGCAGCAGCACCGCCCAGCCTTCGCTGCCCTGCTGCCGCTGCAAAAATTGCAGCCGGGCCACGGTGCCGGTTCTGACCTCTTCATAGTCAGCTTCGGCCTTGGCGAGCTGGGCCTCAAATGCTTTTAGCTCTTGCTCCGCCTGGGCCAGGCGAAACTCAGTCTCGGCAATTTGGTTGGCGGTGTAGACAATGTTTTGCTCGAGGCTTTGTAGGGCTGATTCAGAGTCGGCCTGGCGGTTTTGCAGCTCGCTTTGCTGCTGCTGGAGCTGGTTGCGCTGCTCTTCGAGGGTTTTTTGCTTGTTTTGCAGATCTTCCACCGACTGGGCCACCAGGGTCGGCGAGGCCGCTGGAGCGGCCGCAGCCAAGCCGAGCCACAGGACTAGCGCCAGGGCCAGCAGCATCCCTAAGGGGCCAATGGCCCGGCGCGCAAAACCCGCACCGGGGCGTTGCCCTGAGAAAGATAGAAGCTGAGGTTGCCTAATCACAAGCGGTATCCTGCGGTGGAGAGCTGAGGGTTGAAATTAGACGGCCGTTAGCCCCTGAAGACCAGCGATATAGCCGCGACCCCAAAGGCAAAAATAGCCGCGCCGGCCAGCCGATTTAACCACTTCAGCCGGGGTGGTGTCAGCTTTTGGCTAAAAAGCGTTACACCCCAGCTCAGGCAGAGCCACCAGAGGGCAGACCCCAAGAATACTCCGAGAACCAGCGCCAGGGACGCCCCCCACGACTGGCTGCTGCCCACCAGGCCCAGCCCGGCAAAAATCGCAATGAACGAAAGAATAGTGGCAGGGTTGGTTAACGTCAAGACCAGGGTGGAAATGTAGGCCCCCCACAGCCCTCGGCCAGAGACCTGGGCCGCCGCCGTCGCCGGGTCGGCCCGCAGGGTTGAAAAGCCTAGATAACAGAGAAACAGCCCCCCCAGCAGCTGCATGGCCTGGGTGTGGCCGACTAGCAGATCGGCTACGGCGGTGAGGCCAAACCCGGCAATGCAGCCGTAGATGCCATCGGCGGTGGCGGCCCCCAGCCCGGTGACTAGGCCCATGCGCTGGCCCTGGGTGAGCGATCGCCGAATGCAGAGCAGCCCAATCGGGCCGACGGGGACGGCGATCGCCAGTCCCAGCCCCATGCCCTTAATTAACGTCC
>DAIPYU010000155.1:0-10431 GCA_036782635.1 Nodosilinea sp. CTOTU7353 | reverse complement strand
GGGTATAGGCAGCGGCGATCCAGGGTTCATCCACGTGGGGCACGGGGTTGCGGCCTACGTCGCGGTAGGTGACGGTGTCATGGGGATGATTGCGCTTCCAGGCTTCGACAAATTCGCGGGTGAGGCGGCGAGAGTGCGATCGCTCCCCCCGTGGGCTTGAGTCAATGTGCAATAGGTGTGCCATGGGGCCTCCAGGTGAGTACCCGTTTAGCCTAGAAAACCTCGCTGGCGGGTCGCTATCTGATTCTGGGGGTGCTGTCAAAATCTTGCGGCGAACTGGCTCGCTCTAGCCAGCGCCGCCCGGATATGGGCACCTCAGGAAATGCGATCGGCGTAAGGGTGCCTTTTTTGTCCTGCTGGAACAAGCAGGAAGGCGCAATCAAATATAAAACCTTCGTAGGATGGGCAAAGCAACGCGTGCCCATCATCAGAGAGATGGGCACGGCCTTTGAGGCCTTTGCCCATCATCAGAGAGATGGGCACGGCCTTTGAGGCCTTTGCCCATCCTACGTTTAATGACAACCACCTACTTAGTGGAGTTTTTTCTGTGGATCTTTTGTAGCTCTATTGTGCCAGATGGGGTGTGCCAGATGGGGATAGAAAAATGGGTCTGGAGAATGCATAGGGGGATGGTGGGCATTGCCCACCCTACGGGAGGGGAGACCGTTTTTTAGCGAACGACGCTTTGGCGAAAGATACCCAGGATGGGAAGGTAAGATCGGGGCATTGACGCTGGGGTGCCTCCCATGAGCAATCTGATCCAGTCGAGCGTTCTGCCCGCCCGGTCTAGCCAGCAGCTGGGCTGGGACAATATCGTTGTGCAGCAGTTTCAGCATCCGCCGGGGGAGTGCAGCATCGCCTCGGGCGACGAGCATACGATTTGTGTGTCGCTGGCGGCGCGGCCGGTGCGGTTTTTGCAGATCAAAGACGGCAAGGCCCACAGCAGCCTCTACGGCAAGGGCGACATTTCTATCACCCCGGCCCAGACGCCGTTTTTTGCCCGCTGGGAAAGCGACGACCACTACCTGGAGCTGCGGCTGCCGGCGGCATTTTTGGCCAGCGTCGCCAGCGAGGCCCTGGGGCTAAACCCTGATCGCATTGAGCTAATGCCCGAATTTCGGCGGCGGGATGGGCGGCTGGAGGCGATCGCCCTGATGCTGCTCGACGAACTCAACCAGGCCAACCCCGGCGGCAGGCTCTATGTCGAGTCGTTGACCAACCTGCTGGCGGTGCATCTGCTGCGGCAGTATGCCGTGACCAATCCACAATTACAAATCCACGCTGGGGGACTCCCCCAGCGGCAGCTCTGGCCCGTGTTGGATCACATTCACGAGACTCTAGAGGAAGACCTTAAACTGGCAGATCTGGCGGCAATGGCCGGCCTCAGCCCTTACCACTTCAGCCGGCAGTTCAAACAGGCGGTGGGGGTCGCGCCCTACCAGTACGTGCTGCAACAGCGGGTTGAGCGGGCCAAGCAGTTGTTGAAACAAACCAACCACCCTATTGTAGAAATCGCTTTGCTGTGCGGGTTTAACAGCCACAGCCACCTGAGCCAGCAGTTTCGCCAGGCCACCGGCACCACCCCCAGCGCCTACCGAGCCAACCTACAGTGACAGCCCCTCCCATGACGGCCCCCCTGACCACCTTTGTGCTCTACAGCAAGCCCGGCTGCCACCTGTGCGAAGGGCTAGAAGAAAAACTCGTGGCCGCCGCCCACCTGCCCTTTGCCCTAGAGGTGCGCGACATTACCACCCGCGACGACTGGTTTCAGCGCTACCAGTACGAGATTCCGGTGCTGTGCCAGGTGATCGAGGGAGAATCTGGCAGCCAAGAAATTCCCCTGCCGCGCCTGTCGCCCAGGGCACCCCAGGCCAGGTTGGAGCAATTGATACAGACTTATATAGGCCAGAGTAAGGCAGAATAGGGCAACTTCAATGATGTGAGGAGTTGCTGACATGAAGCTGCGTCAACTGCTTGAGGGCCTGCCCGCCGGATTGATCGATGCCGGGTTTACCCTGCCCGAGGGGAAAGACCCTGAGATCAAGGGTCTGTGTACCAATTCCCACGCCTGCCAGCCGGGGGATGTGTTTCTGGGCATGCCCGGCACCCGCGTGGATGGGGGCGAATTTTGGCCCAGCGCGGTGGAGTCGGGGGCGGCGGCGGCGCTGGTTTCTGCCCCAGCTCTCCAGGCCCGCCCGGTCGAGGGCAATGCCTGCGTAGTGCCCATGGCCGATATGTCGGTGGCCTGCGCCGAGGTGGCGGCCAGGTTCTACAACTATCCGGCCCGGCAGATGGGCTTAGTGGGGGTGACGGGCACCAACGGCAAAACCACCACCACCCACCTGATTGAGCATCTGCTGAATGCGGCCCAGCAGCCCACGGCCCTGCTGGGCACCCTCTACACCCGCTGGCCCGGACACCAGAAAACCGCCCTTTACACCACGCCCTTTGCGGTCGAGCTACAGGCAGAGCTGGCGACGGCGCGGGATGCGGGCTGCCGCTACGCCGTGCTCGAAGTTAGCTCCCACGCTCTGGCGCAGAAACGGGTGTGGGGCTGCCCCTTTGCGGTGGCGGTGTTTACCAACCTCACCCAAGACCACCTCGACTACCATGCCGACATGGAAGACTACTTCAACGCCAAGGCGCTGCTGTTTAGCGAGGGGTATCTGGCGGGGCGGGCGGTGGTAAATGTCGATACGCCCTACGGCGAAAGACTGGTGGCCCAGCTGCCCCCAGAGCGGGTATGGACCTACAGCACCCAGAACCCCAACGCTGACCTATACACCGGCGATCTCACCTACCAGGCCAACGGGGTGACGGGCACGCTGACAACTCCGGCGGGCCAGGTGCCCTTTAGCTCGCCGCTGGTGGGGCAGTTTAACCTGGAGAATTTGCTGGCGGCGGTGGGGGCGGCGCTGCACCTAGAGGTTTCCCTGAATGTTATCGCCGCTGCACTGCCCAGCTTTGGCGGTGTGCCGGGGCGCATGGAGCAGGTGAAGGTGTCTGAGGCCCAAGACATCAGCGTGATTGTCGACTACGCCCACACGCCCGATAGCTTGAAGAATTCCCTCACGGCGGCGCGGCCCTTTGTGCCGGGGCGGCTGATCTGCGTGTTTGGCTGCGGCGGCGATCGCGATCGCACCAAGCGCCCTCAGATGGGCCGCATTGCCTACGAGCTGGCCGACGCTGTCGTGGTCACCTCCGACAACCCCCGCACCGAAGACCCCGAGCAGATTTTGCGCGATGTGGTGGCGGGCATACCGGCGGAGCTGGGGGCCGATCAGGTGGTGGGCGATCGGGCCACGGCGATCGCCGCCGCCATCGCCATGGCCCAGCCCGGCGACGGCATTTTGATCGCGGGCAAAGGCCACGAAGATTACCAGATTCTCGGCACCGAAAAAATCCACTTCGACGATCGCGAACAGGCCCGCCACTTTCTCAAGAAACGGTATACGAAATAACTATTTCGCCTAAAATGACGGCGTTATGTGAAAACACGCAACATTCTCGCCGTCATCTTTGGGGGTTAAAGATACCCTAAGAGACACCAGTGTCGATCTACCATGCGATTGGCCCTAGCCTGGCCCCCGCCCATTGGAGCACCATGCAGTCTTACCAAGAGCAAGAGGTGTCGCTGTACCGGCTGCTTCAGCTCAGTGCAGCCTCGCCAGACTACGTACAGGTTAAACCCAAAGGGTTTAAGGCAATTCTGCAATCTACCGTAGAATTTCTCGAAGCCAACGATATTCAGGCTCACCTGCTGGTGAAGCTGCCCACTGGCAGCACCTGGAATGCCGATATTTTGCGCTATGGCCAGGGGTTGGCATCGCCCTATCGGGTGTTTCGATTTTTGCGTCTAGGGGCTGACCGGCCCGCGATCGCAGGCAATGCCTCGGAGGTGATTGTGCCGCTGAATGAGGCCTGGCGGGGCGACTACTTTGTCGTGGTGCAGTCTGAGGTGTTTACGGCCATGGTGGTGGCCCATCGCCTCCAGCCCCTGTCGGCAACCCCCGCCGCCGAGGGGCGAGCGGGCCAGCGCGACGCCGATGACGACGACGGCATAGCTCCGGCCGACGAGAGCTTGACAGCCCGATCATCGTACCTTTCGGTGTGCTGCTCGGTGAACCCCGACCTGGTGGCTACGGTGGTGCGCGCCATTCATCACCCGATCAGTCAGGGGGTCGCCGGGGGGACTATCGACGGCGAGGTGGTCGATCTGGTGCGCCAGGGGCCTCACCCCAGCGACCCGTCAACCTACCTCACCCTGGTCGATCGCTGGCTCAACTGGCAGCTCAAACGCCAAGAGCACCTGCGCCAGTCGGCCTCGACCTATCGCCGTCAGGCGCTGAGCACCGCCAGTCTGTTATCGCAAAACGAGGTGTTAATGAACACCCTGCGGCTGAAGGATGACTTTCTCAACACCGTGGGCCAAGAGCTACGCACCCCCCTGACCACCATTAAAACCGCCCTGACGCTGCTCGACTCGCCCCACCTCAAGCCCCCCCAGCGCCAGCGCTACATGGAGATGATTAGCCACGAGTGCGATCGCCAGAGTGCCCTGATCAGCGGCGTGCTCAACCTGTTGCAGGTCGAGACCAGCCTCGATCAAACCCAGCCTGCCCCGCTGAGCCTGGCAGAAACCGTGCCGCCAGTGGTGAGCACCTACCAGCCCCTGGCCGCAGAAAAAGGCGTGGCGCTGGCCTACACTATTCCCCGCCAGCTGCCCGTGGTGAGCTGTCCCGAGAGCTGGCTGCGGCAAATTATGATTCATCTGCTCAACAACAGCCTCAAATACACCACCAGCGGGGGGCGGGTGTGGGTCACTGCCCGCAGTGCCAACGATCGCGTCGAAATCGAAGTGCGCGACACCGGCATCGGCATTTCTCAGGTTGATCTGCCCCGCATTTTTGAACACTTTTACCGGGGCCGCAACCTGCCCCCCGACACCGCCGAAGGAACTGGGCTGGGTCTCTCCATCGTGCAGCAGCTGCTGCTCTACTGTGGCGGCACCATCGTCGCCCGCAGTCAGCCCGAGGAGGGCACGACGGTGGTGGTGCGGCTGCCGGTTTACCATCGGCAGCCCTAATGATTAGGAGACTGCCAAGAAATAATATCCCCGCATTGGGCGCACAACCGTTCGCCCCTGCAATAGGTTAAATCCTGGCGATACACCACACCCCCCCCACCTCAGTATTTGGCCAATAGCATTTGCCCTGCCAAAGAGGGGATAGCTACATCCCCAAGTTTGCCGCCAAAAACGCCCACTTATCCGACACCTCTTCGATCACCTTTGCCGTGGGCTTGCCCGCGCCGTGGCCCGCCTTCGTCTCAATGCGAATGAGGACCGGAGCCTCACCCCCGTGGGCCGCTTGCAGCGCCGCCGCAAACTTAAAGCTGTGGGCAGGCACCACCCGGTCGTCGTGGTCGGCGGTGGTGATCATCGTCGCCGGGTAGGCCGTCCCCGACTTCAGATTGTGCAGCGGCGAATAGCCGTAGAGCACCTTAAACTCGTCTTCGTTTTGGGGCGAGCCGTAGTCCGACTCCCAAGCCCAGCCAATGGTGAACTGGTTAAATCGCAGCATATCCATCACCCCCACCGCCGGCAGCGCCGCCGCGAACAGATCGGGCCGCTGGGCCATGCAGGCCCCCACCAGCAGACCGCCGTTGCTGCCCCCTGCGATCGCCAGTTTCTCCGCCGAGGTATAGCCCTCGGCGATCAGCCACGCCGCCGCCGCGATAAAGTCGTCAAACACGTTCTGCTTGTTGAGCTTGGTGCCCGCCAGGTGCCAGGCTTCGCCGTACTCGCCGCCGCCGCGCAGGTTGGGCACCGCATAGACCCCGCCCATCTCCATCCACACCAGGTTGCTGACCGAAAACGACGGCGTCAGCGAAATGCTAAAGCCGCCGTAGCCGTAGAGCAGGGTCGGGTTCTGGCCGTTTAGCTCAATCCCGGTTTTGTGGGTGATAAACATGGGCACGCGGGTGCCGTCTGGGCTGGCGTAAAACACCTGGGTGGTGGTGTAGGCCGTGGGGTCAAAATCGACCTCGGGCTGGCGGTAAAGGGTGCTAACGCCGGTCACCATGTCGTAGCGGTAGATGGTGCTGGGCACCGTAAAGCTGGTGAAGCTGTAGAAGGTTTCGGTGTCTTCGAGTTTGCCGTCAAAGCCCCCCGCCGAGCCAATGCCGGGCAGATCGACCTCGCGCACCAGATCGCCTGTCAGCGAGTAAATACGAATGGTGGTGTAGGCGTCTTTGAGATAATCGACCACAAACTGGTGGTTGAGAATGCCCACTCCCTCCAGGGTGTCGTCGCCTGCGGGGATGATCTCGCGCCAGTGTTCCTTCTCGGGCTGAGCAATATCAATGGCGATCAGCCGCCCCTTGGGGGCATCTAAATCGGTGCGAAACCAAAACAGTGGGCCATTGTTATCCACAAAGCTGTAGTCGGCCTCAAACGTTGAAATCAGCTCCACCACCGGGCTGTTGGGGGTGCTGAGGTCTTTGTAGAACACCAGGTTGTTGGGGCTGGTGCCCTTCCACACCGAGATGATTAAATACCGCCCGTCTTCGGTGACGCCGCCGCCAAAGCCCCATTCTTTCTCGTCGGGGCGTTCATAGATCAGCACGTCTGCGCTCTGGGGGGTGCCGAGGCGGTGGTAGTAGAGCTTTTGGTAGTAGTTGACCGCCTCTAGCTTGGTGGTTTCGTCAGGCTCGTCGTAGCGGCTGTAGAAAAAGCCCTGGTGGTCATGGCTCCAGGAGGCCCCAGAAAATTTCACCCACTTGAGCAGGTCGTCGGTGTCTGCCCCAGTCTCAATGTCGCGCACGTGCCACTCGACCCAGTCAGAGCCGCCCGACGACAGACCGTAGGCCAGGTAGGCCCCGTTCTCGCTCACCGCCATGCCGCTGAGGGAAACGGTGCCATCCTCTGAAAGGGTGTTGGGGTCGAGCAACACTCGCGGCTCAGCCTCTAGGCTGGGCAGGGTGTAGAGCACGCTCTGGTTTTGCAACCCATCGTTTTTAAAGTAAAAATACTTTCCGCCCCGCTTAAAGGGGGTGCTGTAGCGCTCGTAGTTCCAGATTTTGGTCAGGCGATCATTGATTGCTCCCCGCTTCGACAGCGTCTCTAGATAGCCCGAGGTCACCTGGTTTTGCGCCTCAATCCACTCGCGGCTGGCGGGCGACTGGGGGTCTTCAAGCCAGCGGTAGGGGTCAGGCACCGCCACGCCATGGTAAGTATCCACCTGGTCGTGCTGGGGGCTAGGGGGGTAAGTGAGAAAGTCAGAGGTCATGGGCTAGGTGACTGAAAAAGGTTGATTACAAGAAGCTGAATGCTTTGCGGTGCGGGAGTTTTGGGGGCTACAAAAAGAAACAGCTATTCCAGTTTAAAGACCGCTCAAAACCGTGAACGCTGTGAAAAAACTCCCTCTCTACAATGCCCTGAACCCCTGTCTGGGTCAATCGACACCCTCAGCCCACCTGCCCACCCATCCACCCATCCACTCATCCACCCATCCACTCACCTATCCACCCACTCCCTAGGCCGCGATCGCAGCCATCAGCTCTTCGGCCATATCAAAGTTCGCCGTGACCGACTGCACATCGTCGAGGTCTTCAAGGGCATCCATGAGTTTGACCAGCAGGCGGGCCTGATCGGGGTCATCGACCATAACGGTGTTGCTGGCTATCCAGCGCAGCTCGGCCTGGTGAACCGTTAGCCCCTGGGCCTTGAGGCTGGTATCGAGGGCTTCTAGGTCGGCGGGGGCGCAGAACAGCTCAGCCCCGGGAAATTCTTCGTCGCGGTTATTCAGCAGGGTGGTGAGGTCATAGGTTTCGGCCCCGCCTTCTAGGGCGACTTCCAGCAGGGTTTCTTCGTCGCCGGGGTGGGCGATGGTGACCACGCCCTTTTGCTCAAACATCCAGCCGACGCAGCCGGTTTCACCCAGGTTGCCGTTGCTTTTACTGAAGGCGGCGCGCAGGTCGGCGGCGGTGCGGTTGCGGTTGTCGGTGAGGGCTTCGATGAGAATGGCGACGCCGCCAGGGCCATAGCCCTCGTAGCGGATGGCCTCGTAGTTGTCGTCGGCCCCCAGGTTGCCAGAGCCCTTGGCGATCGCCCGGTCGATATTGTCGTTGGGCACCCCCGCCGCCTTGGCCTTGTCGATCGCCGTGCGCAGCTGAAAGTTGCCCGCCGGGTCGCCCCCCAGCCTGGCTGACACAATGATCTCGCGCGACATTTTGGCAAAGACTTTGCCCTTGACGGCATCGACTCTAGCCTTTTGGCGCTTGATATTGGCCCATTTACTATGACCTGCCATACGTCACCAGCGGGGTGCACTGCGCTCTCGATCTTAGCCGCTGAGGTGAACCAAATTATCCTACGCCCGATTTTGCACCGGCATTCTGCGCCAAGTTTTGTCAGCAGGAAGGCGCAATTATAAAATCTTCGTAGGATGGGCAAAGCAACGCGTGCCCATCATCAGGGAGATGGGCACGGCCTTTGAGGCCTTTGCCCATCCTACGTTTAATGACAACTACCTACTTACCTAAAATTCTGGAGCGTTGCCAGTGTTCAGGTGTCGCTCTAAGTTGTCGATCCGCTTTTGCTGTTGGCTGACTACATCCAGCTGGGCGCTCAGTTCTGCCTGGAGCCGGTCAATCTGCCGTTCGTCCTTAGAAATTTCCATAGATCGGCGCACGGCGCTGGGCAGCGATACCAAAATGCCAATCAGAATGCCAATGGCCAGGGTGCTGAGCAGCACCAGCGCCAGGGATGCCTGAAAATTCCAGATGCCGAGGTAGACCATGATCGGCATCGCATTCTGGAATGAGAAGATCACCGCTGCGATCGCAATCAGCAGCGCCAGCACCAAAAATAGCCTCATCGAGTCGCCTCTAGATCAATATCAATCAGCATCAACCAGCCAAAAGTCACACTAGAACTACCATAGGATCTTAGGTGTCTGAACCGACCTTAAGGCCAAGATATAGCCCAAAAATGGGGGCTACAATACAACTGTAGATCATCACCTCAAAAACCTTTGGCCATGTCCATACCTGCCCAGGCCCTAAAATACACCGAGCTGCTGGGACGGCCCGTGCTCGATCGCCAAACGGTCAAAGAACTCGGGCGCATGGCCCATTGTTTAGTCGATGCCCAAGCCCAGCAGGTCACAGGTCTAGTCTGCAAGTCAGGACTATTGGGCATGACCAAAACCGCCTTCACCTGGGGCCAGGTAGAGGCCATTGGCGACGACAGTATCTTGGTGCGGGCTGCCGACAGCACCAGGCTCCCAGCGTCAGACATGGCGGAAGCGCCGGTGGGCTTTGAAATTTTGACCAACCAGGGCAACAGCGTCGGCAAAATTACCGACCTGCTATTTGACCCCTCTACGGGGGCCGTCACCGGCTATTTATTTACGCCCCACGGCTGGAAGGGGCTGATGGCCGGCACCTACATCTTTGCCCCCGTGGCTATCTCTAGCCTCGGCGACCGGCGAGTGATTGTCTTAGAGCCAGCGGTAGAAACCCCCCAGCAATACGCCCCAGGGTTTGAGGCTAAGCTCAGCCAGGCCACCGACTTTATTCAGGCCGACTATGATCGCACCCGGCAAGATCTGGCGGGTCTCCAACAGGGTGCCCAAGGCGTTGTGCAAAAGGTAAAAGGCGTCGCTGACCCCGGCAACCCCAAAGCAGGTAACCCCTCAGAGGTAAATCAGCCGCTCAACCCCGACGACTAGACGGCCTCGTCTATTAGTTCAGCCTTCAGCCCAGAGTACCCGCCGCAAACAGCTGCGCTGCCGTGAGATTTAGCTCCGCTAGCTGAGTTGATTTGATGGGCCGATCGCCTGCAAAGGTTCCCACAGTTGCAAACCCCTGCCCACCCTGGGCCAACACCAGCACCGTCTGGTCTTGGGGGTTAATGATCCAATATTCAGCCACGCCCAGATCTTCGTACTGGGCGCGCTTGGCCACGTAGTCACGCTCCCACTGCAACTCGCCGGGGCTGACCACCTCCACCACCAGCGGCGGCGGCGGCATCGTCAGGCGAATGGTATTTCGCCTGGCCAACAGCTCAACATGCTCCGGCTGAATCACCGTCAGGTCGGGGTAGCGATTTTTTGGTTCGCCCCGCACCTCCAGCTCCAGACCGTGGCCCCGCACTCGGTCTGTGCCCACCAGCAGCGCGAAGATCAGAAAAAGACGATTGGCAATTTGCACGTTGCGACCTGACTCGGGCGGCACCTCGATCAGTTCTCCATTAAATAGCTCGTAGAAATTTTCTGTGCCGTCGTCGTAGGCCAGATAGTCGTCAAAGCTGTAAAATCTGGGCCGAGTCTGCACCATGGGCCAGGGTTTGTCGGGATTATGCCTAGTTTAGTCGGTTCACGGTTCACGGTTCACGGTTCACGGTTCACAGATGGAGGCAAGCTCAAC
>DAIPYU010000154.1:0-10478 GCA_036782635.1 Nodosilinea sp. CTOTU7353 | reverse complement strand
AGGTGTTGGGCCAAGGTTTATCCACGGGCGTAGCGGTCAAACCGCCCACCTTGAGCCCCCGTTCTGCGAGGTTAGCCGCGATGAGGGTGCCCGCTGGCCCCGACCCAATGACTAAAACATCAAAATCGCACATGGCAAAACTTCAAGGAGATTTTAAAATTGTAGTTCGGCATGGATCTCACCGAGAGCTTTGTCTTTGCCATTGGCATTATCGTCGCCCTGGTGCCCGAGGGGATGCTGCCCACCGTCACCCTGTCGCTGGCCATCGGAGTGCAGCGTATGGTGCGGCGCAACGCCCTAGTGCGGCGGCTCTCAGCGGTCGAAACCCTGAGCGCCGTCAACGTCATCTGCACTGCCGTCCGCCCCGGCAGCGCCGACCTGCGCGATATGAAAGCACAAGATCTAGAGCAAGACCTCACCTTTATCGGGCTGGTGGCGATGTTTGACCCGCCCCGGCCCGAGGTACCCGAGGCGATCGCCCAGTGCCACCAGGCGGGCATTCGCGTCACCATGGTGACTGGCGACTACGGGCTGACCGCCGAGGCGATCGCCCAGCAGATCGGCCTGGTCGAGGCCACCCCCACCAGCCACGAGCCCATTCGGGTGATCACTGGCGAAACCCTGGGCCACCTCTTCAATGCCCAGCTCCAGCAGATGGTGAAATATCGATCGCGCCTGGTGTTTGCCCGCATGTCGCCCGAGCACAAGCTGCGCCTGGTAGAGGCCTACAAAGCCACCGGGGCGGTAGTGGCGGTGACCGGCGACGGCGTCAACGATGCCCCGGCCCTGCGAGCAGCCCATATCGGCATTGCCATGGGGCTCAACGGCACCGATGTAGCCCGCGAAGCCGCCGATATGGTGCTCACCGACGACAACTTTGCCACCATCGTCAGTGTGATCGAAGAGGGCCGCACCATCTACCAACCCACATTCCGCAGGTTGGCGCTAGTGCTAGCGTGATTCCCTTGTACTACACCAGTAATAGTGCAAAGTACAGATCAACTACGCTTTGAGGAGTGCGTTCATATGTACTTTGCCGCTATAGGTGGTGGTTGCGGAATGTGGGTACCAAAACATCCGCAAGTTTATCACCTATATCCTGGCCTCCAACGTGCCCGAGCCGCTGCCGTTTTTGGCCATGGTGGCCTTCAAGATTCCCCCAGCCCTGGTGATTATGCAGATCTTGGCCATCGACCTGGGCACCGACATGGTGCCCGCCCTCGCCCTCGGGGCCGAGGCCGCCGAAACCGGCACCATGGCCCTATCCCCCCGCCCCAAAGACCAACCCCCTGATGGATCGCGGCCTGCTGCTGCGCGCCTACGGCTGGCTCGGCATCATTGAAGGCATTTTGGGCATGGCCACCTTTTTCTGGGTATGGTACAGCCGTGGTTTTGACCTGCCCGCTATTCAGGCCGTCACTCCCGCCCTCCAGGCCGATAGCGCCACAGCCCCGGTGGTGGCCATCTACATGCAGGCCACTACCCTCACCCTGGCGGCGATCGTCGCCTGCCAAACCGGCAATGTATTCGCCTGCCGTTCTGAACAGGTGCCGGTCTGGCGGCTGGGCTGGTGGTCTAACCCGCTGATCTGGCTGGGCCTGGGCGTAGAGTGGGCGTTGATCGGTGCGATCATTACCCTGCCCCCCCTACAGCGCATTTTTTCGACGGCCCCGCTCACCGCTGGGCAGTGGGGCCTGCTGCTACTTTGCCCGCCCTTGGTTCTCGGCCTAGAGGAACTGCGCAAACGCTATGGGCAGGCGCAGGCCAAAAAAATGCTCTAAAAACGCTTTGGAAAAGCACTCACCCTCACCCTACCCTCTTTCCCAGAGTGACCTTGGGCAAGTTCCCAATCGCGATCGCAAAAAGTCTGTCTCCAAAAAGCCAGATAATTCTCTGCTGAGTTCGCCGCCTTAAGGGGTGATACCGCTGGTGCGATCGCCAGAAACGTTTGGCTATAAAGCAGGCGGAATAACATGCGCCAAACCCAGCAACAGCGCTAGGCCCGTCGCCACTGCGCCACCGATGCGGCGATCGCCCAAGAGAACCTGTAGCAACCGTTGAGGTGGGCCGATTCGCTGCGAAACGTGACGAGCCATGATGATTATCCTTGTTTTGGTTTGGCGATTGCCAGTCCTGAAGCGATCGACAGGATAGCTATCCCTGCCAGCTATGGGACTAGCACTGATTGAAGGCCGCGCCTCACCTCTGATCAGCGAGGCTGTTTGTCCCTTCAAACACATCCTGCTCAAGGATTTGGCGCATCCTCTCAGCCTCCTCAAACATTGGACTGTGAGCTGATCGTTGGAATGTGTAAAATCCCTTCACGGGAGCCTTTAGCGCCTCAAAGTACGCCTTCGTTTCTGGAAGTGTCACAGTGTAATCGTATATGCCATGGAAGAAGTACACCGGGATGGCGACATTGGTTACAGTTTTAGTCAGGTCGGTAGCCAATATCTCGTTCCAAAGCACGCCGTCCAAGAAAGCTTTGCCGCGCCAGATATTTACCTTCTCTGCGACTGTGTAGGCTGGACACAGCCACGATGGGAGAAAGACCCCCGTTATCACCGACCGCATTCGACGAGTTGTCCCCACTCCAAGCCGGTGCATGGCCTTGTCACGGATAGCCATGTAGGAGGCTGGAAGTGGAACAGACATCGTGGGTGGTGCCAATTCTAGTCGGCGAACCATGCCAATATCGCCGATTTCCCGGAAACGCTTCACCATGTACTGGTAGGCCACATTCTCGGACTTGAGTTGGTACGCAATCTGGGCGACTGCAATATAGGCGTGATAAGACTGCGACGATCGGGCGACGGCCTGTAGAGCAAAGAAAGTGCCGCCCGAGTGGGCCATGAGGTAGATCTTCTGCTGGTGAAAGCGATCGCGCAGGTAGTCGGTTACAGCTAGCAGGTCAGAAACCATCTGCTCTGTCGTTATTGTTTGCGGCGATAGGCTGGCAGCATAGGACAGGCCCGCACCGCGACGTTCCCACCAACAGACCGTGAATTGTTCCTCAAGGGTCTCAAGGGCTGCGGGGTACTGCTGGGCAAGGAAGTACTCGGGCATTCCGGCTCCACCGTGAACAAACAGCAGAACGGGCTTCGTTGCATCCCGGCCACGAATGAACATGCCCTGGTCGACACCATTGATGGTGACGCGGATTTTCTCCGAAATGCTGCCCACCACGGGGCGGCCATGCTCGTCGACAATGGGGGAAGGCCGTCCGGGGCTGATGACTAACAGCACTACGACAAGAGCAGACAGCATGCCTAAGGGAACAAGCAGTACAGTCAGTTCTGGGTTGGCCATGGTTCAAACCAGCACGGCTTCGACGGGTCGCCGGGGCGACCGGGGCATCTCTGGCCCCCGGCCAAACCGCACCACCAGGTCGGGCCGTCCCGAGCTCAACCCCAGGGCCTGGGCAAACTCAGGCCGCAGGGCCGCTTCTTCCACGGGCTGGTTCAAAAACGCATTACGAATGCCTAAGGCCGTGGCTTGCAGGGCAAAGCGCTCGTAGCAGCGGCCCACCTCCACCCAGTGGGTCGGGTCGCTAGGCTCGGACACAAATACCGCCACTCCGGCTGAACTTCGCAGTTGGCGGATGCACTTTTCATTTTCTGGATTGGGCCGCAGCACCAGGGGCAAAATCAGCCGCCCCAACCAGCGCGGCAACGATGGATTCCCGGAGGCAGCGCTGTATAGTCCATCCCCATGGCGGGCTGCCTCCGCTTGGTTGAAGCGAATCCAAGCCATCAGTTCTTGCACAAAGGCGGGGTTTTTGAGCTGGGCGGTGTTGCCCCGTACCACAAACTCTTTCACCTCGGCTAATTCCGCTGGACTGGTCAGCAGCACCACCCGCACCCCGTCCCCGGTGCCCGCCGTCGCCAGCAGCGCCAACTCCTCTGGGGTCAGGGGTTGGCCGTCGTACTCTGTGCGGCTACATTGGCGCTGGGCGATCGCCTCAGCCAGCGGGGTGCTCTCCGGTTCGCAGGGGGCAAACGTAATATGGACAGCGCCATCTCCAGTTTGATCAAACCTCACCTGCCCCGCCAGCCCCTGGGCCTTAGCGGCTTGTAGAATGTTCTCTGCCGCGCAGCCAAGGGAGACATAGAGGTGGTGATCATCGGGGTCAACCACGGGGCAGCGGCGGGAGAGATCGGGCAGAATGGCAATACTCTGCTCATCCACCCGAAACCGCCAACACTGGGTGTTGTGGCTAGAGGCGGCCAAAGTGCCGTAGCGAACCAAGTCTTTAAGTCGGCTGGTATCCATGGAAATGCCTCTGGGTAGAGAAACTATCGATCAGCGATAGCGGGCTCGATCAATGGTGCAGCGAAAGAACTCACCCTCGCTCTCAAACCGGTCGCTGCCAAAGAACCACCCGGCCCGAATGCGGGTGAGAATGGTGTAGCCCTCAAAGGTGCCGTAGTGGTAATCGCCCCCGATCGCGCTACATCGGCCCCACTAGCCTGCATCATCGGCAGCAGCCCCAGCAGTTTCCAGCGCACATCACAGACTCCATCCACCAGGCGATCGGCCCCAAAGATGGGCAGCCCCTGCATCCAGGTGGTGGCCCGCCAGATCATGCCCCGCTGCCAGCGGATCACTTCTTCGCCAGTAAAGCGATGCCACTTGTTACCTAGCTTGATGGTGCCGTGCATCTGCAAGCGCACGGCTGAGGCTATGGGTGTACCGGGGACGTTGGCCCCTTTGGGCCAGTCTCGGACTATCGCCCACCGCAGGTAGCGGCGAGCTAAGAGAGGCAGGGCGGTGAGCGCTTCGGGGTCAAAAGGCGCATCACCCGGCGGTAAGGCTCCAAAGGAAACGGGCTGGGCCTGCCACAGTTTTTCCAGCGTGACGGGTTTAACGTTCGTTAGGGTTTGAGGCATAGTCACCTCCCATGTAATCGATAAAACCGATCGGGAACATGGCCCTAGGCAGGTTGCCGCCGATGGGGAACCCAGCCCGAATGCTGCGACCGATCACAGGCGACAGCGCCATTAGCCCTAGCCCCAGAGGCATGAGAGCCCCCTGGGCCAAATCGTAATTCGCCCAGATTTGCCCCCAAGCATAGCCAAACCCCTAGCGCCCCAACCCTACCTCAAAGGCCAGGGTCAAACCTGCCCACAGCAGGCCAATGCCCACACTCTGCACCCATGCGCAACGATCAGTCTCTGAGTAAGATTACTTAGTATCTTAGAGCGATCGCCCCAGCTCCGACCGAGACCGACTCAAAACTTAAACCCTCGGTTCATCAGCTCCAGTGGTTGTGGGAGAGGCAGGAATTTGGGTAGGGGCAAACGGCTATTTGCCCCTGCGAAAGGCGCTGATTTTTTGATTTATCCCTGGGTTCAGCAACCTCAAATTTTTAAGGTTTGAGATTAGCGGCGCGCCTGGGACGAAGATCTAGCTACGATTCCCGTAGGGATACTCGTTTCAAGTCGGTTCCCAAACACTTCGCGAATCGCCCCCCGCACCAGCGCGGCCTGGGAATTAATCCTCCGCACCGTCTCAATCACCCGCTGCACATCCGCTGTAGCCGCTGCGTCTACCTTGGCAATTACCACGACATCGGCCATCCGCAGCGCTACCTCGCCGGGGTGGTGGCTGGTTTCGTGACCGGGCCGCAGGGGGTCGACCAGCACAATATGCAAGTCGGGCCGCAAAAAGGGAAAGTCATTGTTGCCGCCATCCCAGAGGATCAGGTCGGCCTCGGCGGCAGCCTGGGCCGTAATCTCGCCGTAGTCGACCCCGGCATAGACGACATTTCCCGCCGCCAGGTGGGGCTCGTATTCTTCGCGCTCTTCGACGGTGCAATCTGCCGCATCCAGGTCTGCCAGGGTGGCGAACCGCTGCCCTCGCTGCTGCTCTAAATCCCCATAGGGCATAGGATGGCGAATTATCGCCAGGCGCAGACCCTGCTGCCGCAGCCGGTGAGACAGCCAGCGCGTCACCTGAGACTTGCCGCAGCCGGTGCGCACTGCCGAAACCGCAATCACCGGCACGGTGGCGTGCACCATGGTGCGCGCTGGCCCCAGCAGCCCAAAGTCGGCCCCAGTGGCCAGCGCCCTAGAGGCCAGATGCATCACCTGACTGTGGGGCACGTCGCTATAGGCGAAGATCACCTGGTTAACGTGATGATCGCGGCAGAGGGTCTCTAGCTCGGCTTCGGCGACAATGGGGATGCCTTGGGGGTAGAGGGGACCAGCCAGGCTGGGGGGGTAGATGCGATCGCTAATGCCGCTAATTTGGGCCGCCGTAAAGGCCACCACCTCCACCGTCGGATCGTTGCGGTAGACCAGGTTAAAGTTGTGGAAATCGCGCCCGGCGGCTCCCATGATCACGATGCGGAAGCGGGTGTTGGGGTATGCCGTGGACGTTGGTTCTGATTGAGGGCTCGGTGGTGCGATCCGGGTCATGGTGACGCTCCCCGTAATGGTTTTGGCCTATCCCTATTATCGCTCTAGTGGGGGCAAATCCTAGTTAAGCCAGGTGCTAACCGTCAATGGGTACAGGCTCATTACAGTAGAGAGGAATAGCCTATATTCCCCACTACTGCCATAGCAGGAGGACAGATCATGATTTTTGTGACCGGGGCTGGAGGGAATGTGGGACGGGCGCTTGTAGAGGATCTGCGGCAGCGAGGCATGGCCTACCGCATTGGGGTGCGTACCGGCAGCAATCAGCCCCACGCGGTGCCGTTTGACTTCCTTAAGCCTGAGACCTTTGAGTCTGCGATCGCCGACTGCAACGCCCTCTTCCTGCTGCGCCCTCCCGCCGTAGCCAACACCAAGGCTACCCTCAACCCCTTCATCGACGTGGCCCGTAAGGCTGGAGTGGAGCAGATTGTCTTCATCTCTGTAGCCGGAGCCGCCGACAAGCCCTGGGTGCCCCACCATGCTGTCGAGCAGCACCTGATGGCTGGCCCGTCG
Organism: Nodosilinea sp. CTOTU7353; assembly: GCA_036782635.1. Lineage (GTDB taxonomy): Bacteria > Cyanobacteriota > Cyanobacteriia > Phormidesmidales > Phormidesmidaceae > Nodosilinea. Next base: position 3,546 of record DAIPYU010000154.1, on the reverse strand, counting down.
GGGTGGACGATTCTGCGGCCTGGGTTTTTTGCCCAAAATCTGGGGGATGCCTACCGCGACGACATTGTGCAGGATCACCGCATTTACGTGCCCGCTGCCCAGGGGCGAGTCGCCTTTATCGACGCCCGTGACATTGCGGCGGTGGCGGTCGTAGCCCTTCTCGATCCTCTCACCCACGCTGGGCAGAGCTACACCCTTACCGGGCCAGAGGCAGTCACCTTCGACCAGGTGGCGACACAGCTCACTGCCGAACTGGGCCGCCCCATTCGCTATGAGGCCGCCAGCCTGCTGGGCTATGTCCGCCACCTCAGGCGGCGCGGTCTGCCCTGGATACAAATTTTGGTGCAGACCATCCTGCATCGGGGGCTGCGGAGGGGCGAGGCCGAGGCCGTGACCGACACCGTCCCCACGCTGCTGGGGCGTCCCGCCGGCTCCCTCGCACAGTACATCCTCGACCATCGGCAGCTGTGGACAACCTAGCCCCGCTGGCGCTGACTCAACCGGACGGGGATGGGCGATCGCCCTGGATCCCCGATGGGTAGGTGTTCTTCGGTACCCATGGCTCTGGTGTTGACTACCCTGCTCAGAATGGAGGTCTCCTCATTGCCGACCGGAGCCGCAAGAGGGGGCGATTGCAGGGTCAGCAAACCCAGATCTAGCGGAGGGGCGGTTGCAGATGGCGACTATCACCGCTCCCCTGCCACTGGCGATCGCCTTATGGACACCCGCGCAACGTCAGCCTCCACTGCCCGGAGGCTTTTTTATTCTCGACAGGCTTTTAAGTTCATCTGCACTATACTGCGCTAACGAGTTCCACTCCGAGGTTCAAATCCTTAGCACACACGGCTTTTACAGGTGCTCTACCGCTGTTGCGCTGAAGGACGTTTTGCCTTGTTTATCGTCACTGTCCCCGCTGGGTTCCCCTCCCCAGCGGAAGATTATGCTAAGGGGCCACTCGACCTCAACCGTTACCTCATCCACCATCCTACCGCGACCTTCTTCGTGCGGGTCAAGGGCGACTCGATAACCGGGGCGGGTATCTTCTGTGGTGATCTGCTGGTTGTGGCTCGGGCGCTGATGCCTGTCCACGGCAATGTGGTTATTGCTGTGGTCAACGGCGACCTGACGGTGAAGCGGTTTCACCAGGAGGCCGGGCAGATCTTGCTGATGCCTGAGAATCCAGACTATGCCCCTATCGTGATTGACCCCGATACTGACTTTTCCATTTGGGGCGTGGTCACCAGGGCTATTCACTTCCTGGGGGGCTCATGATCGCTCTGGCAGACGCGAATAATTTCTATGTGTCCTGTGAGCGGGTGTTTAACCCCAAGCTGGAGGGCAGGCCGGTGGTGGTGCTCTCGAACAACGATGCTTGTTCTCGATTCAGCGAAACACAACTTTGATGCGATAACGCCATCCCCTGCTTGGCTGTAGCCATTGAGAAAACCAGAGTTTCAATTGCTTTGACCTCAGCGCTGACTTCAATGGCTGGGGCAACCGAGCACCCATCAAAATCGCGTTGGTGAACACCGCCGTTTCCCCTTCAGTCGCCCCCAGCAGGTTAGCTTTGGTCAAGTTTGCCTGAGTGAAGTTGGCCTGGTGCAGGCAGCAGCGCTGAAGATCAGCCAAGCTCAAAAAAGCACTAGAGAAATTGGCCTGGGTTAGATTGCTGTCGCTCAGCCGAGCCAAAATTAAGAAAGCGTGGCTAAGGTCAGCGCGGCTGAGGTTAGACTGGCTCAAGTCAACCCCCATGAGTGACGCGCCCCTCAGGTCTGCGCAGCTGAGGTCAATGCCACAAAGCATTACATCTCGAATAACAACCCCACGGAGCCTGACGCCACGAAAGTCTCGCTCACCAGCCCGGTACTGGCGCAATAGCTCTTCCCCCATCATCGTTAGAGCCTCCTTGGCGGTAGAGTTTTGGGCATCATCCCTGACGTTCTGAATCAGGGGTTTCAGTCTCGTCTGGCCCAACTTTGGGCACCCAGCCAGGGGTTTCCGTGTCTTCCCACCCGGCAGGTTTTCTGGAGTTGTACCAGGCGATCGAGCCAATAAAGGCCGCCGCTAAAAAACCGCCAACGCCAGTCCAGAGCAAAATGTGTTTCAGCGTCATTGAGTAGTCGAGATCAGCCATTGACAAAGCCCCTCAACAACATTTCGTTGCAGGGGAGTTTAGCAAAAGCCCTGCCATAGCGATATCCCAGTCGGGGGCAGGGGGATACGAAAAAAGCCCTGACCTCAAAGGCAGAGCTTTTCTAGACTATGAGTTCTGGGTATCCGGTTCTGGGTATCGGACACCGGGCACCTAGCACCTGACACCTAATACCCCTAACCAACGCTAGTGAAAATCGCCCCACCGATGACGCCGGTGACGACAATGGCGGCTAGCAGGTTGGTGAATAGGCGACCGGCTTCGGCATTGAAGCCAAGCTTCTTATCTTCTTGGCCAACGGTGAAAAACAAAGACCAGGCCTGGTTGGCGTTGATAGCTTCGGCCTGATTAAAAGCGGGGCGGAAGATGACGGGGCCAAAGAGATCCTGGCTGGAAAAATCAAAATCGCTAGTCATGGCTTGTTCTCCTTAATGTAATGCGGGCGAAGTACTTAGGCTGATGGCCCTAGAGGTGGGTTAACCAGGTGATGATGCCTTGGCCGGTCAGCGCTTCAAAGGCCAGGGCAGAGACAAAGCCAATCATGGCCAGACGACCATTTAACTTTTCGGCGTAGGCGTTGAAGCCAAACTGTTGGCTGTCGTCTACATAGACTTTGGGTTCGATGGCGTAAACGTTCAGGCGACCGCCTTCTTCAGTGGTATATCCGCGAGAGGTCATAGGGTTTCTCCGTTTTTGTTAAGAACAATGTAACACAATGTAAATAAATGTTGCAATAAATTGACGATCGCGGTAAAAATCCACCTTTTTAAGATTTAGGCCAGAGTCGCAATGGAGATCAGAATGGGGACTGGATGGCGCAGGCATTGTCTGGCGATCGCGCTCTGTGGCCTCTGCTGGGATGGGGGTGTGGCTCCAGGGCTAGCTGATACACCGGAGGAATGGGTGGAGTTGGGCCAGCGGGTGCACGGGGGTTTTGGCTCCTACATTGCCCTGGGGGTGCGGATTGGGCTGGATGCCCGGGAGCGGTTGCAGGCCGAGCCGCGAGAGTTAGCGGTGACCTACTACAGCGGTGCGATTGCTCCCTGCCCCTGTGTGGTCGATGGCATTATGATCGCCACAGTGGCAACGCCAGGGCAGGGGTCATTGCAAGTGGCCGATCGACCTAGCCTGCCCGCCACCTTTGGCGTTGCTGAAATTCGCCACCGAGGCACAGGCGCAACGGTGCGCTATATCATTCCCGCCAGTGCCAAGCCGCTGCTGGATGAGTGGAACGCCACCCTGGATGCAGCAGGTCGCTATGACGCAGTGATGGGTGAGCCTGCCGAACGGCTATTTGTAGTGGAGCAAGCACAGGACATTTAGACCGTAGATTTTTCTCAGGAAATAAGTCCAGGCAGCCATGATCTGGGTCACAAAAATACCCAATCAAGTCA
>DAIPYU010000153.1:3463-10514 GCA_036782635.1 Nodosilinea sp. CTOTU7353 | reverse complement strand
AGCCCACATACAGGCGATTCTCGGTGCTGGTGACCCACTGGCAAAACTGCTCCCATAGGGAGGCAGATTGTTGTCTTTGTAAGGTCGTTGTCATGGTGAGATAAGTGCAGTTAGGTTTGCTTGGTGCCCGTCCAAGAGGACAAGCGGTTTATGTATGTCATTACATTAACTGAAATGTTGCAGATTGTAAACACCTTGGGGTAGATAACCTCCCAAAATGGGTCGGCAATTGCCCCCCGAATGGACTATTTAATTTGGCATAGGACTTTCGAGCTGGCTCAATCCCTTTGCCCAAGACTGTTTAGCCCGGTTGACCTGATGGGGGGCTGGGATGGATGCAAATAACTCCAGAGCGTTACAAACGTGGGTCTGGGCTTCATTAAAGTACATGGCCAAGCCAGATAGGGTAAGGGCGCACTGGAGGTGGGCGGTGGCCAGATCGCCGTGGGCACCCACTTCATCGAGCAGGGCGATCGCCCCCCGACAATCCTCCACCGCTCCGTCCCAATCCCCCCGCTGCCCCTTCAAGCGTCCCAGGCCCACCAGCGCATTGGCCTTGATTTGCAGGTAGTGCCCTGCCTCAGCGGCCTGAATGGCTTCCTTAAAAAGAGATTCAGCCCTATCAAGTTCGCCCAGGTTGAGATAGGCATGGCCCAACAGCTGCACAAAGAAGGCGTGACGCCCGCTCTGGCCTCGGCCTCGAACCGGCTCAATCACGGAGTCGGCCAACGTTCGCGCAGCTGGCTGATCGCCCTGGTAGGAGCGCACCAGCGCCAGGCAGGTGGTGGCTTTGTCGGCCCAGGGCTGGTGGCGAGTACCGGTGGCGGTGGCGATCACCTGGCTAAACCAGGTGGCAGCGGTCTCTAGGTCCCACAAGTCCAGATGATAGAGGCCCAGGCTGAGTTGAGAATCGACCACCAGCATGGTGAGATAGTACCAGCGGTGGGTGGCGGGGGCGGGGGCTTCGGATTGCAGGCAGGATTGGGCGATCGCGATCGCATTCTGCTGACGGGTGATCGCCTCTCCCAGTCGCCCCAGTATCCAGTACAGGTCGCCCAGAATGTTGGCCAACTCGCTGGCGTCGGCATTTTCAGCGGAAATGTGGTCGAGGATGGCGGTGATGGCATCGGTCACGGGCTGCACCAGGCCCATGCGGTAGAGGGTGCTGCCCAGGGGCAAAAACTGCTGCCACTGGTTGTCGCGGCTGTGGAGAATCACCCTTGCCGCTGCCCCATAGTCTTGGATAGCAACGTAGTGATAGTAGGCTTCGAACGCCTGGATGGCATCGTCGAGGCTGCTGATGCGCTGAATGCGATCGCTCCAGCAGCGGGCGGCGGCGCGATGGGCCGACTCCCACTCGGTAGAATTCTCAGAATTGGCAGTGAGCTGGGCTAAGGCCCCGGCTCTCACCACCGGGTGTAAGCCGTAGCGACCCTGGCGGCACTCCAGCAGCGATCGGTTGCGTAGGGAGGTGACAACGGCCTGGTGACGCTGAGAGGGAATGTCGGCCATCAGACACTGCAAGGATTCCCAGGGAATAGTGGGCACATCCTGGTAGCGGTAGACGCCCAGGCGGCAAAACAGGCGATAGGCGTCGGGGTCGAGGGCGCGGAGGCGATGAATCTGGCTCTCGACCAGGTTTTTAAGATCTACAGGGCCGAGTAGATCCTGGCTGTGGGCCTGCCAGTAGAGAATGAGGCTGCCGTCGAAATCGGCCTGGACAGCCCCGGCGAGAATTTCCATGGCCTTGGCGTTGCCGCCGTAGGCACTGTGCATGGCGGCTAGAGCATTCCCGTTCGCAGGCCCATTCTCAGGCATGCCTCGGTGGGCAAAGTAGGTGGCCCAGGCGGCGAGGTTCAACCCCGGCAGCCGGTAGTGGGCCATGGGGATGCTGGGTTCGCAGAGGCGATCGCGGCTGGTGATCACCGTCAGCGTTTGCCCACGACTGTCGGTTAGCACCCGCAGCAGTTCGCCATAGCGGCGGTGAGCGGCGATGAACTGCCCCTGGGCATCCAGGGCAGGTTCCAGATTGTCTATTAATAGAGCGACGGTTTGCTGGCGCAGCTGGCGACGCAGGCGATCAAGCGTTACCCCAAACTCGCGCCCCGGCTCAACGCCAAAATCCTGCCGCAGCCATTCTTCGATTACCCACTCGACGGGGGTAATGTCGGCGGGGTCTTTGGCCATCAGCAGTTCCAGGGTGAGATCTACCGGCTGCTGCGCCAAAAAGTGCTGGGCCAGGGTGGTTTTGCCGAGGCCGCCCTCGCCCTGGATGAGAATGGTGCGATCGCCCTGGGCAATCAGAGAATTGAGGTGGGCGATCGCCCCCTGCCGCCCCACAAAGCTCGGATTGACCTGGGTTAAAGCAGCCTGCTCGACAGGCAACGCCTCGCGCTGAACCCCAGCATCCGCAAAGCCAAGGGCAGCGCTGGCCCCCGATACATCAATACCCATCGTGAGCAGCGATCGCTTCAGCGCCGACTTCAGGGTAGATTTTGTCACCTTCTCGCCCGTCACCCGTGACAGCAGCCGCCACATTTGGTAAGCCACATCTTTTATGTGGCCCTCGGTGTACCCGGCGGTGTTGGCAATATCGAGATACTTGCGCCCCTGCCACACCTGGTGCAGGATGGTGCGCTGCAAATCGCTCAGATGCCGCCCGGTGACGGAGAAAACAAGCTTATCGGCCAGCTCTACCGCATCTGCTGCCATGACTAACCGGTGCTCCTTTGGCCACAACTGTAGCCGAGGTTGTGGAGTTCTACATCTCCAAGGTTGCGGATTCCGACTTTTTCCGCCCCTCGCTTTGCAGGGCTTTTGGCCCAGAACCGACTACCGCCGACTGACCGGAGGCGATCGTCGCACTACGGTGAACTTACACAAGTCTAAAGCATTGATGGGGTATTAAATATGACGGTAGCAGTAGAGCTTGCCTCCCTAACTTTGGCACAGGACGATTTGGCCGGGGCCTGGTCGTCCACCATCGATTTCAATCAGGTGCGGCGGCGGATTGAAGCGCTGACCCAGCGGTATGTGACGGTGGACTGTTTGGGCGATCGCCTCGCCGACCTGCCCCACCAGTTCCAACAGCCCCAGCCAAGACGATGGCAGCGAATTGACTGGGGGGCGATCGCCCCCGACCAGCTCAGCGGCATCCCCCTCGACACCTTCTGCGCCATTCTGCTGGGTACCATCAACACCGAGGCCCCCATTCACGGCTATACCCAGGCCAGCCGCCAATACCTGGAGCATTTCCATCCTCAAATGGCCCAGTTCGTCGGGGGCACCGTGGACAGTGACGGCAAGGTGCTCACCCTGGGCCTGTGGGAACGGGAAGAAAAACGCCACACCCCCGCGCTGATCACCCTCTACAAAAAAATGGCGGGGGATCCGCCATCCCCTGTGCCTCACCGCGCCCGCCCCTACACCCCCAGCGGCGAACCCCGCGCCGACCTCTACCGCCACGGGCTGCACCGCATCGCCACCGAGTACGGCGCTGCCTGCCTCTACCTGTGGATGATGGCCTACACCACCGGGCCGCTCCAGGCTGTGCTGGGGGAACTACTGGTTGATGAAATCAACCACATGACCAAGTTCTGGGGCTTTGGCCGCTGGGCCTATCCCGAAACCAGCTTGGGAATGATTGTCAGCACCCTAACCCAGGCGATGGCCCAAAAATGGCGGCAGCCAAATCTTCAGGGCAGCCTGATTCACACCCTGCGCCGCATGACGGCAGAACTGGCCTGGGGGCAGTGGAGCCTCGGTCATCGGCTCACCTTGCTCTACACCTTTGACCAGGTGATGCGAGTGCTGTGGCGGTGGGAGCGATCGCTCACGCCCATCTACCTAGAGCAGTTGTTTGGCCCCCCGTAGGGTGCATTCGCGGCCCCCATCCCCCTCGCTAACCGCTGTTCACCTTCGTGTCGCAATGCACCGCCCTCGCCATTGAGGGTTCAGCATGCTAGCGATTTCTCGTGGTGGTGCATTGCGGCATAGGGATTTTTGGCGATCGCCAAGGGCTATTTGGCCGCGTAGGCAGAGCCGCGCCTCTGCCGCTATGCACCCTACGAAACTTTTTCAAACAGGTTACTTTGATGACTCAACCGATGGATTATGCAACCCTGCCTGCGGATCTGTGCCGGGAGGGACTGCCCGCCCACGTGGCGGTGATTATGGATGGCAACGGGCGCTGGGCCACCCAGCGGGGCATGCCGCGCATCGCGGGCCACCGCCAGGGAGCCAAGACTGTCAAAGACCTGCTGCGCTGCTGCCAAGACTGGGGCATTGGGGCGCTGACGGTCTACGCCTTTTCCACTGAGAACTGGCAGCGCCCGATGGAGGAAGTGAGCTTTCTGCTGCGGTTGTTTGATCGGCTGCTGCGGCGCGAACTGGCGGAAATGCAGCGAGAGGGCGTGCGGATTTGCTTCCTGGGCGATCTGTCGCCCCTGCCAGAGTCATTGCAGGGGCTAATGCAGGAGGCGATGGCGATCACCCGGCAGAATCGGCAGGTGCAGTTCAATGTGGCGGTGAACTACGGCGGGCGGCAGGAACTGGTCAACGCGGCCCGATTGGTCGCAGAGCAGGTGGTAACGGGGAAATTGGCCCTCGATCAAATCAATGAAGCCGTTCTGGCCCAAGCGCTGACGACATTCCCCCTAGCCGACCCCGATCTGCTGATTCGCACCAGTGGAGAGCAGCGGCTGAGCAACTTTTTGCCCTGGCAACTGGCCTACACCGAGCTGTACTTTACCGATGTATTCTGGCCTGAGTTTGATCGCACCGCTTTTTACCAGGCGCTGCGCTGGTTTCAGACTCGCCAGCGCCGCTTTGGCTCCCTTGCGCCCCAACCCAAAGTAGGCCAAGGGGTTTGATCATTCAGCCAGGTACGCCTGACCCGGCATCTCGATCAGGCCAGCTACCTTCTTTAACCTAGCTTTAGTCATTCGATAATCCTTTCTAGTCAGGTTAATAACCTTAGGGCCTTAAGATGCGACTCGTTATCGTATGCCCAGAGTATTGCCGTGCCGTTGACCAAATCTTCCTGGCCTCTGCCTGGGCAGCCCTATAGGAGCCCTGATCCATGACTGACAAGCACAGTCTCAGAAATAAGTACTCACGCATTTTGCAAGGTGCCCTGCGCCGCGACGAGGTGGAGCACGGCGACGAACCGATGTGCAACCACTCCAGCAACTCCACCTTTGCCGATGTGCTCAACCGTCGCTTGCAGCGGCGATCAATGCTCAAGGGCAGTCTGGCCCTGGCGGTGACCTCCATGTTTACAGGCCCCGTGGCCAACAGCCTGCGCCCCCAGGCCGCTACCGCCGCCACCACCAGTCTGTTGGGCTTTAAGCCCGTGCCCGTCAGCGAAGCCGACAGCATTGTGGTGCCCGAGGGCTACACCGCCCGCACCCTGATGCCCTGGGGCGAGCCGATCACCGGCAGCTACCCTGCCTACAGCCTTGAGAATACCGGCGCTGAGCAGGGCATGCAGGTGGGCAGTCACCACGACGGCATGCACTTCTTTCCCATTGAGGGGCAGTCACCCTACGAGGGCAGCTCCGAAGACGGCCTGCTGGTGATGAACCACGAATATGTGGAGCCTCGCTTTATGCACCGAGTTGCTGTGGGTACCGCGCTGACCCGCAGCCAGGTGCCTATGCAGGGAGACACGCGTGAGGCCGACCAGGTGTTGAAAGAACTCAACGGTCACGGGGTTTCTGTGGCTCGCATTCGCAAGCAGGCCGACGGCAGTTGGGCGGTGGTTCAAGATATCCGCAACCGTCGGGTGACTGGCCTGACGCCGATGGAAATGCGCGGCCCCGTGCGTGGCAGCGACCTGGTCAAAACCAAGTACAGCCCCGATGGCACGATGACCCGTGGCACCCTAAACAACTGTGCCCACGGCGTTACCCCCTGGAACACTTACCTGGCGGCCGAAGAAAACTGGGCCGGCTACTTTGTCAATAAAGATGCAGAACTGCCCCGCGAACACACCCGCTACGGCGTTGCCACCGAGAATGGTCGCTACCGCTGGGAACTGGCCGACAACGGTGCCGACGAGTACCTACGCTTCGACGCCTCCACTAAGGCCGCCAGCCCTACCCAGGACTACCGCAACGAGCCCAACAGCTTCGGCTGGATGGTGGAGATCGACCCCTTTGCCCCCGATAGCACCCCGGTGAAGCGTACTGCTCTGGGCCGCTTTGCCCACGAGGGCGTAGTCTTTCAGCCCGCTGTAGAAGGGCAGCCCGTGGTGTGTTACTCCGGCGACGACGCCCGATTCGAGTATATCTATAAGTATGTGTCGGCCCAGCCCTACCGCGGGGCCACCGCCAGCGGTTCGCTGCTCGATGAGGGTAACCTCTACGTGGCCAAATTTAACGACGACGGCAGTGGCGAGTGGATTGCCCTGGAATTTGGACAAAACGGGTTGACCGCCGCCAATGGCTTTGCCAGTCAGGCGGAGGTGCTGGTGAACACCCGCGCCGCCGCCGACTTTGTGGGGGCGACTAAAATGGATCGCCCGGAGTGGGGAGCCGTGGATCCTAATACCAATCAGGTGTACTTCACTCTGACCAACAACACCCGCCGCACCGAGGAGCAGGTGGATGCCGCCAACCCCCGTGAGGAAAACCGCTGGGGCCAGATCGTGCGCTGGAGCGAGGCGAGCAACAACCCCACCGCCCTGGCCTTTGATTGGGATATGTTTGTGATCGCCGGGCCGGAGGACGACAGCGAGAAGCTCTCAGGCAAATCGCTGGATGCCACCAATATGTTCTGCTGCCCGGACGGCCTATGGATCGATGCCGACAGCCGACTTTGGATTCAGACCGACATGGGCGAAAGCGACATGAACAAGGGCGACTTTGTGCAGTTTGGCAACAACCAGATGCTAGCCGCCAACCCTGAAACTGGAGAGATTCGCCGCTTCCTAACTGGCCCTATCGGGCAGGAGATCACGGGCGTGGTCACCACCCCCGACCAGCGCACCATGTTTATCAACGTGCAGCACCCCGGTGCCACCACCACCGAGGAAGATTTTGCCGCTGGC